>RECV01000081.1 GCA_007693845.1 Phycisphaerales bacterium | reverse complement strand
CGGGCATCCGGCAGGGAACAGGTGCGGCAGATCACCGACGATGCGGGAAGCACCCCGATGACCTCGCTGACCTGATATTCATCCAGCCAACTCTCCAGCGTCGTGCCGGGATCAAGCGGGAACTCACGGGTGGCGGCCAGATCAGGCGCCCGTCCGCCGGGGACGATCCGCACGACCAGGCCACGCCAGGAACGGCCCGCTCGGTGCAGAACGGCATGGACGTTCGGGTCTCGCGTCGGCTGGTTTGAAGTGGATTTGGCGGTCGACATAAAGCGAATTCCTGCTGACTCGAACCGTTCGGCGACAGATTCGATTTACTGCTCTCGATATTCCAGAATGCGGATCGGAAGAGTTGAACGATCAACTACGGCGATGATTTCAACTTCTACGCCGCTTCCGTGACTTCTTCCTTTCGAGCTGATCTGAAACACGTTGCTCTCGGTGGTGAAATACTCCGCGAGCTGAAGCATGAGTTCATCCTCGATTTCCGGGATGTCGCGAAGCTGGACGAGACTCGTGAGGCCTTCCGGCTGGGCCGATCGGAGATACAGGATCTCATCGGCCACAATCGGGTCGGCTTCGTAGAGTTCCAGCAAGTCGCGGAGAAAGTCTTCCCGGACCGTGTTGAGATTCATCTTCCCGGGTCGGCTGAGCCATGGCTCGTGCATCGTCAGTTCGCGGAAGACCCGGGCAAGTTGCTCATCGGTCAGATCCTCCAGATCGGTGTTGAACGGCTGTTCCTGGGCGTCTCCATCGTTGTTGATGAATGAAATCGGGGTGATCAGAAGTTGCCGAAGCTCGTTCTCCTCGGTGTTTCGGCCGAATCGGATGATCGCTCTGGCTTGGAGATCCTCCACCCCGATTCGATCCATGACTTCAGCTATTTTGGCTTTGGGCAGATACAGCCGCGGTTCGCCCGAGCCGGTGGCACCGTCGGCGACCGTATAGGCGGTCAGATAGGAAGACCAACCGCCATCGAGAACGCCGTCACCGTTATCGTCGGGAAAAGTCCTCCCGCCGTCGTCCTCGTTCGGATCCAGCCGGCCGTTCAGGTTCCAGTCCTCGCCGCGCAAATCGCGCGGCCAGACGCCAGCGACCAGTTCGAGTTCGGCGGTGCTCTGGAACGGGGCGAAACGCGGTTCGTAGGGCGGATTGAGACTCATGTAGTACTCCCGCGCGACCGTGAAACCCTCGGATTCGTGTTCGCGGTCTTTCCAGGCTAGAATCGCATCCGCGACATCCAGCCACATGTTCTCGAGCAGCATCAGCTCGACCATCGTGGCGTTGTTCACGTTGAGCCGGCTGTGCAGGTCGAGTGGGCCGAAGTAGTTGCGGCCTTCCCGGTGGTGTCGAATGTCGTAGCTCGCGCCGATGGTGTCGCCGTAGGCAAAGTCCGTCATTTCGCGCACCATCGCAAAGGCATCATCCGGAACCGGCTCTTTGGTATGCATCTGCATTGATGAGACCATCTCTTCCACGCCGGCACGGGCCGCCCAGCGCGCCTGAATCCGCTCGACAGATTCGCGTCCCTGAGACGCCTGACGGTAGGAGGAAATCTGCAGGCCGGCGGTAACGATTGCGGCGATGGTCAAGGTCCAGAGGACGATGATGATGACCGAACCGCGTCGGCCGCGCGGCATGAAGCGATGCCAGCTTGATTGTGGTCGGGAACGAATCATGGTCGGCCACCTCCGCTCTGACTGCCGCGCGTGGTCGACGAAGAGCCGGTTGATCCGCGGCTGGGGCGTCCTGCTCCGCCGCCACCACCCCCGCCACCGGGTGAGGCACCGCCCCCGCCGTGTCCACCACCGCCGCCCCCGGAGCCGCCGCTTCCACTGCCGCCCTGATCGCCGCCACCTCCGGCTGATGAGCCGGATTGGCCGCGTCCACCGCCGCCCTCGGGTCCGCCGCCGGTACCTTCCACGGTGTCGTCGGTGACGTCTTCGAGTTCTTCCTCTTCTTCATCCTCATCGGGCATGAAGTGTTCGACCGGAATGGCGACGCGATCAATCGGGATCACGGTGCGCAGCGTCGCTCGGGGCGCGTTGTACAAATCCTCGCCGTTTCTGCTGCCGCTGGCGGTCACCGTCACGCGAACCGCGTGCGGCAGGCCCTCATCGTCGGAATTCCAGTAGCGAAACCATGAATAGCCATCGTATGCCTCGAAGCGCAGACTGATGACACCGTCCACCGCCGGCGAAGCAATGCCGCCGGCCAGGGGGAATTCATCCGGGACCGGGTCGAGGCGATTCCACAACACGGCCCCGTACTCATCTTCCACCACGCGGAACTGTGATTCGTATTGGATCCCCTCGCCGTTGAAGTCCAGATCGTTCACCGCCAGCAGTCGTGTGGTGAACATCGCAGCATCATCACGATCCAGTGGACCGATCGGTGTGTTGATCGTCCCATCCCGCAGCACGAGCAGCGCCCAGTAGAGATCTTCGTTACGCACGATCGACGTCAGATCCCGGCGGATCGCTTCGAGGGCGGCATCGGCGCGCAGGTGCGCATCCAGCCGCATCTTGCTTGAATCCTTTGCCCGCGCCAGTTGCGACAAGCTCAACGAAAGTGAGCCGAGCACGAACGCAGCGATCACGGCGGCGAGCATGATTTCCAGCATCGTGAAACCGCCGCGATGGCGCGGTGGCGTGGCGGCGCGACTGATTCGGAATCGGTGCAGTTTCATCGGTCTCATTGCATCAACTCCGCTTCTTCTTCGCCGTGGATGCGCTCGAGGTACCGACGTTCACGGTCAATCGGATCAAGTGGCTCGCGCGGCAGGAAGAGTTCGCGGTCGTCGCGATCCATGATCATGGTCTGGACGGCAAGATCCTGCCAGCCGCTGCCGCTGGGCCAGGACACCCGTGCGGTCACGCGATGCGGCGCGTGGACGCCGCGGTATTCGATCGACACGTCATAGCGGAAATCTTCGAACGGCTCATCAAAGTAGCCATCCGTGTCATACATGCGCGGATAATCGATTGGCCCTTCCACCAGGACCATGTTGAGCAGTTCATCGGCGAGCCAGCCGGCGATGACCCGCTTTTCACCGTCGGTCTGCGAGGCCAGTGAGCGGCTGGAAAGCGAGATCACCACCGACAATCCGATGGCCAGCATGACCGAACCGATAATGACATCCATCAGCGCGACACCGCGCCGTTGCGGTCGGCGGCGATCGCGGAGACCGGCGCGGGAACGCGTTGTTCCGTGCATGAGACACTTCATGACATTCACCAATCCTCTCGACTTCGACCCTGTGCGTTCAGATTAATCGGCCGGCGCACCACACCGGCATTGCGCCCGAGCCCTTCGATCGTCGGCGCGACCGCATA
>RECV01000253.1 GCA_007693845.1 Phycisphaerales bacterium | reverse complement strand
AGGCCCTCGCGGCACAGTACGACATGGAATATGTCGATCTGGACGAAAAGGGCGTCGAGGACCGCGTTGACCTTTCGCTGGTCACCGACGATCTGATCAAGAAGCATCTGATCCTGCCGATGGGGAAGACCGGCGGGCGTCTCCGTCTGGCGATGCACGACCCGATGGATCTCGAACTGCTCGATCTGCTCCGCTTTCGGCTCAACACCGAGATCGAAACTTTGGTGGCCGCCAAGTCCTCCATCAAGGCGTTTCTCGACAATGCATTTTCCAGCGGTGGCGGCTCCGGCGGCGGAACGGACAAAATGTTCTCCGATGAGTCCCTCGTCACGGACTCCGTGGACGTCACCATGGACCGATCGGTCGACGCCTCCGTGGATATCGCGGCCGGCGACGATGCGCCGATCATTCGTCTCGTTCACCGCATGATCAGCGAAGCGGTCAAAACCCGCGCCTCCGATATCCACGTGGAACCGATGGAAGACCGCGTCGTGCTGCGGTACCGCATCGACGGCGTCTGCCATGTACGGGACAACTTGCCGAAGCGGATGCAGCCTTCATTGCTTGCGCGACTGAAACTGATGTC
This sequence comes from Phycisphaerales bacterium, assembly GCA_007693845.1. Classification (GTDB taxonomy): domain Bacteria; phylum Planctomycetota; class Phycisphaerae; order Phycisphaerales; family SM1A02; genus SKZB01. The sequence continues at coordinate 2,754 of RECV01000253.1, read as the reverse complement.
TGGGGTCAATATCGCGGAACGACGTGTCCCGCAGGACGGACGCATCAAAATGCCGGTGGAGGGCGAGCGCATCGACTTCCGTGTCAGCACCTGTCCAGCCTACCACGGCGAGTCGGTGGTCTTGCGTATTCTCCGGCCGGAATCGGTCAAGATCGGTCTGGTCAACCTCGGCTTCGAGCAGGATACGTTGGAGCGATTCAACAAGATCATTCGGCGGCCGAACGGCATCTTTCTCGTCACCGGCCCCACCGGTTCGGGTAAGACGACCACGCTCTACTCCGCGTTGGACGTACTCAACCGTCCGGACCGGAAGATCATTACCGCGGAGGATCCGGTTGAATACAACTTTACCGGCATCAACCAATGCCAAGTGCGTGATTCGATCGGCCTGACCTTCCCCTCCATTCTCCGTGCGATGCTCCGCCAGGCGCCGAACATCGTGCTGGTCGGTGAAATTCGTGACCGGGAAGTGGCGGAAATTGCGATTCAGGCTGCGCTGACCGGCCACCTGGTCTTCTCAACCCTGCACACGAACGATGCCCCGTCCGCGATCACCCGTCTGATCGACATGGGCGTCAAGCCGTTCCTCGTCGCCAGTTCGATTCAGGCAATTCTCGCGCAAAGACTGATCCGCATGTTGTGCGAAAAGTGCCGCGAACGCGATCCGGAGCCGGATACACGGCTTCTGCGACTGGTCGACATCGGCCCGGAAGATGTGGAGCGAGGGAACGTCTGCCGCCCGGTCGGTTGTACGCACTGCGGCAAGATCGGCTTCCGCGGCCGAAAGGCGATCTTCGAGATGATGGCGCTGAACAGCGAAATTCGAGAACTGGCCTTCAAGCGAGCATCGATCGGGCATGTTCGCGACGCCGCCCGGCGGTCGGGCATGCGAACGCTGTTGGAGGATGGCAAATTGAAGATTCTGCGCGGCGCGACCGCACCGAGCGAGGTTGCTCGATTCGCGCAGGCCGAGCAGTTAGTGGAAACCAACGTGGATATGGAATAATTCGACGCGGCGAATCAGCCGCGTTCGCTTTTGGAAGGCGAGGCCTCGGACTATGTCAACCGTTCAAATTGACCGCCTGCTCGACACCGTGATCCGTCTCGGCGCGTCGGACCTGCACCTCTCGGTCGGGCGAAAGCCCACGCTGCGGCTGCACGGCGGATTGCGAAATCTCGATACGAAGGTTCTCGACAGCGATGACTGCGTCGCGCTGATGAAGTCGATCACCCCGGAGCGTGCTCAGCAGGAGCTTCAGGAAGAAGGCAGTTGCGACTTCGGCTTCGCCTACGGCACCGAAGCACGGTTCCGTGTGGCGGTCTTCCGGCAACGCGGCGATATGTCGCTCGTTCTGCGACTCATCCCGAATGAACTGCTGACCTTCGACCAGATCGGACTGCCGAGCATCTGCAAGGAACTCATTCGCCGTCCGCGCGGCCTGTTCATCGTGACCGGCCCGACCGGGTCGGGAAAGACGACCTCGCTGGCCACGATGGTCGACTACGTCAATCAGAACCTTGAGCGGCACATCATCACCGTTGAAGACCCGATCGAGTACTACCACTACCACAAGACTTCGGTGGTCAATCAGCGCGAGGTGGGGGTCGATGTGCCCAGCTTTGCCGAAGCCCTCCGGCGTGCGCTCCGTGCCGACCCGGATGTGATTCTGGTCGGCGAAATGCGTGACCTGGAGACGATTGAGGCGGCGATTCGGGCCGCTGAAACGGGCCACTTGGTGTTCGCCACCCTCCACACCACCGGTGCCGCCGGCACGATCACCCGTATCATCGATGCCTTCCCGACAAACCAGCAGGCGCAGGTTCGGGTACAGCTTTCGACCTCGCTGATTGCCGTTCTGAGCCAGGTTCTGCTTGCCCGGGTCGATAAGCCCGGACGGGTGGCGTGCTATGAATTCCTCGTCGTCACGCCCGCGATCGCCAACCTGATCCGGGAAAACAAGACCTTCCGGATCGACTCCGCCATTCAGACCGGGCGGAAATTCGGCATGCAACTGCTCGACGATCACCTCTGGTCGCTCTATCAGAAGGGCATCATCGCAGCTGACGAAATGATCGACAAGGGCAAGGATCCCTCAGAGCTCACGGAGAAGGTCCACCGTACGGGTGGGAGTGTAGGCCGAACAGAACTCGACTCTGAATCAGACTGATATCCGGCAAGCCTTCGGATTCCGAACGGAACCCAACGACGTTGTGCTGCGAATAGTCTATTCGAACGACTCGCCATGTATTGAAAACCAAGTGGCATAACGGATAGTTATGCTCATCGGCTTTGGAATTGTGTGTTTATAGGTCATCCTCCTTTATGTGTGCTCCTTGTGGATCGGGTAGGTATCAGTGGCAAAGAGGGCTGCTGGAGAATCTCAGATGAGGCGGCAGGGCATGAGGGAGTTGGGTTTGGTTGGTGGGTCGTATCGGATCGATTGGCCGTCATGACTCAGGGCCTTCATTGGCCGGTAGACGGAACGTGATCTGATCGGCCCGCTGCCACAGCCACACCGGTGGCCGAACCGGTAATTTTCAGCCCAGTCAACGTCCGTTTCAAAGTAGTGAATTCATGGCCAAGACAATGACACGATCCGGCAAACCCGATCCCAGCGAACTCAAAGGCCGCCGATTCGGCCGAGTGCTGACCAAATTGGGCAAGGTGACCCGCGACCAGGTGCACGAAGCGTTGGGCATCCAGAAGTCGCGCAAGCAGAAGGGGCAGAATGTTCTCATCGGCCAGTTGCTGAT
>RECV01000019.1 GCA_007693845.1 Phycisphaerales bacterium | reverse complement strand
CGGTCATCTGCCGCCGCTACCCCCACCCGCCGTCGCAGATGGGTGAAGTGTTACGTTGTACCAATGCATTGAGTAGCTCCCTTTCAAGTCAATCAATAAAGCATGTCACGCCGACCCTGTTGCAACAACTTCACCACAAAGTGGCGCAGATCAATGTGTCGATGCAGGCCGGCAGGTGTAAGGAATAGCGCGATCTGCAGCGAAAACCGGTAACGAAACTCCGAAAAAAACCGCAAAAGTCCGGAACGCTCCACCGGTCTGCAATGTGCGGGAGATGAACGGCCCGATTTTGCCGCTCGGCCCCATGAGGATCAGTGTTCTGCCGGTGGTCGGGTCTTTCTCATTGCCGCCGCCGTCCCCGGCGAAGCTCGTTGCGGCGCGTAGGGCCGTCATCAGCGCGCCGACACAAATCGCGAGCGACGCGCTCGACTTCGCCAAAGCATTCTTCAACATGGTGCAATCCTCCCCAATCGGTTCGCAGCAGGATGAACATTCGCACTGTACCCCGCGTGAGGGCAGTCGCAAGCGCGAAATCATGGGTTTTCGGCCGATCACCGGCTATTTTCAGCATCTTCCTCGCGGAGTTTCGGCCCGTGATGTCCGGTCGCGGTGTCACGGAAGCCCTCGTGGTGGAAGCTTGGCGATCCCGTTGCGCCGAGCATGCTTCCTCCCGCAACTTTCGCTGCGCTGCGACCGTGGTGCGCTGGTCTGGCCGAACCGGCGCGGGAAACATTCGAACGAAAGAACCGTTCGAACGTTTGAGGCACTGGTTCAGCCGGCCCGAACCGCGGCTTGATCGGCCCGCGCAGCGAAAGCGATGCCGCGATGATGCTGCGCGCGCGATCGCGCAGCATCATCTATGTGATTCATCCGTTCACTCAGCCCCAGTTCTCCAGCAGAATCAGCAGGTCAAAGACGTTGACCGTGCCGTCGCCATTGAGGTCGGCCGGGCAGTTGCCGGGGGTCGGGTCATCGCAGGTGCCCCATTGTTCCAGAAGGGCCAACAGGTCGAAGACGTTGACCGTTCCATCGCAGTTCAGGTCACCAAGGTCGCACGGCTCAGTGCCGCCGACACAGTCGCCCGGGGCCGGTGTCTCAACGCCTGTGAAGTTCAACGCGAGGTTGAACTCACCATGAACGTCCCCATCGTGGAGGCGGTCGATGCTGCGCACCGTCTCATCGAGCGTGATGCTTCGGCTCTCGCCATCGCGGGTGCGCGTCAGCGTGATGCGGATCGGCTGATCGACGTTCAGATCATCAAGCGTGATGCACAGGGCATCATCAAACTGCACCGTCTGGCGTGAGACGGTGTCCATCGTGCCGGGCGTGCGAACGAGTTCATACATCGTCACTTCCCAGTCGTAGATCGTTTCGCTGCGCGAGCCGGCAAGACTGGGATCAACCACGCTCAGCGTGACGCTTCGCCGCCCATCGATCGGCTCGGTGCCGGTCGCGGTGAAGGCGAAGCCGTCCTTGATGCCGTCAATTACGCGGAAGCCGGCGGGCGCGGTGTCGCTCATGTAGTTTGCTTCGTACTCGTTGGGGCCGCGACCGCGATTGCGCTTCCAGCGCAGGTGCGGGCCTTCGACCATCAGCGTCAGGTTCGACAGTTCGCGTTCTTCGAAGACATGGCAGAACGTCTGGAAGCCGTGGTTTGTGTGCGGTTCGTACCCCTCGCAGGGATCGCCGGGCACATCGATATCAAGATCGGGATCATTCGTGACCAGAAGGAAATCCCACGGACCATATTCTGATCCTTCCAGAAATCGGTAGGCCATGTACTCGTAATCACCCGCCGGCTCTTCATACCCTGTGGCGAACCACCAGATGAAGTCGTACATGTATAGACCGTTGAAGTGCGTCGGTTGACTTTCGGGCAGGGTTGATTCAATCAGGAGCGGAATCTGCGGATCCTGGTGCATCGTCCCATGCTCGCCATAACTCGGTGGGAGGAAGTCCGCGGCGAGTGCGGTGCCGATCGCAGCGCAGTCCGGCTCGCTGGTGTCATCGCAGCAATCATCGGCATCCATAAACGAACAGGGAATCCGCGCATCGACCGGGATGCCGCGCACCAGCAGCGTGTGGCGAATCTGATCGTGATAGATGCTGAGAGCCGGATCGTCCGGGTCGGGCCAGAGCAGGGCCGCCGCCTTCAGCAGACGCTGGCCGAAGTAGCGCATGGGAAACTTGTCCACGCGGTCAATCATGGCATGGGTCTGTAGCACCAGCGCATCGACATCCTGCTCGGCCAGACCCACCTGATCCACAATGTCGTGGTAGAGATTCGAGAAGAACAGGCCCCCCAAATCGGCTCCACCCGCATGAGTACCGCCCGGATACTGGACATTTTGAACAGGAAAATGCCCCGCGCTCTGATCGGAGTCTTCGCGAAACGTCATGACGTTGCGGGTCTCAAAGCCCTGATCGCAGCGGGGTGCGGTCAGAGTGCCTTCAGGGCCGCAGTTGATGGAGCCAAGTTCTGCGCGAGCAGAGTAGAGGAAGTTCCGGAAGACTTCGGTCTCGCCCGTGTAGCGATAGGCGGCCCAGACTGAGAGCCCATCGGTCAGGGCGGGCAGGACGTTGTTCTTCCACCCGTTGCCCCCGAACGATGATTCGGGCGGGTAGATGCCTGGATACTCAATCAGCCAATGCCCGACAAGTTCGGCGTATTCACCCGCGACAATGTGCGGGTCGTAGAGAGCGGACCAAACGTTTTTGCGCTCGCCAGCCAATTTGTCCACAAACTCCAACTGAAGTTTGTTCTGCTGCCAGAAGATCGCCTGCGCGCCGAAGCTGGAGGTCTCCTTGGCCAGAACATTTGGCTTGTCCTCCACGGCGGGTGGCGGGAGTTCGGCTTTGAATTGCCGGTACAAGACATTCTTCCGCCGCTCATCATCGATATTGAGTCGATTGATCAGGTCCGCGTTGAACACGTTGCGGCGAAAGTCGGTGATGTAGAAGTAGGCATGAGCCTGCGACAGGTTCGCATTGGCCTGACGCTCCTGATCCCAGTCGAACTCAACGCGAAAGTCGTTGTCTTCCGCGACAAAGGGGTCGAGCGGGGGAATATTTAGGCTTGGGTTATCAAAGCTGTCCAGATCAAGGAATAGATAGCGCCCCGTCAGGAACCCCTGATTGTTCGAGATGAAGGCCCCGGTCTCGGGATCGAACTCACCGAGATCGTGCAGACAAACTTCCGTTTGTTGGCGATATTCGACAGCTAGAAAGTCATTGCTGTCGGCATACTGCCCGGAACTGAAGTCAATGGGGCCGATGCCGGTTTCATCCATGAAGATCAGCGCTTTGCCGGTGGTCGGGTCTTTCTCATCGCACTCGCCGTC
>RECV01000056.1 GCA_007693845.1 Phycisphaerales bacterium | reverse complement strand
GCGCTGCCGCTGTTGTCGGCGATGGCAGCGGCGATCGGGACAACGCATCGGATCGCACTGAAGCGAGGGTGGACTGAACCCGCGATCGTGTGGACCGCGATCGTCGGCGAGTCGGGCACGATGAAGACGCCGGCGTTCAAATTGGCGATGCGCGCGATTCGTAAGGCCCAGGACAAGGCATGGAAGGAACACAAGGCGGAACGCGCAGAGTATGAAGTCGAACACCTGCGCTACGAAGCGGAATTGACAGCGTGGAAGCGACAAGCGTCGAAGGGAAACGGCGACGCCAGCGAGCCGCCAGAGAAGCCCGAACCCCCGATCGCGCAACGCTACATCGTGAGCGACACAACATGCGAAGCCCTTGCCCCGATCCTCTTGGGGAATCCGCGCGGCGTCATGCTGGCGCGCGATGAACTGAATGGATGGCTCGGCAGTTTTGATCGCTACGCGAAGACCGGGCGCGGGGGTGCGGATTCGGCGAACTGGCTCAGTATGCACAACGGCGAATCGATGACGATTGACCGAAAGACGGGCAACCCCCCGACCATCCACGTTCCATCGGCGGCGGTGTCGGTGACGGGCGGCATACAGCCCGGCATTCTGGGCCGTGCTTTGGGTGCGGAACACCACGAGAACGGCCTGCTGGCCCGTCTGCTGTTCGCAATGCCCCCGCGCGCGGTGAAGCAATGGACGGAAGCCGACGTGGACGCAGCGAGCGAAGCGGAAATCGCTTTGCTTTTCGATCAACTCTTAGCCCTGACGGCGGACGTGGATGATGACGGCGATGACCGACCCCGACTAGTGACGCTGGCCCCTGACGGCAAGGCCACGTGGATCGACTTCTACAACGTACACGCACACGAACAAGCCGAGTTGACCGGTGATCTGGCTGCGGCATGGTCGAAACTGGAAGGGTACGCGGCACGGCTGGCACTGGTGATCCATCTAAGCCGGTGGGCGGGCGGCGATTCGATTGACCCGCATCGCGTCGATGAGGCAAGTATCGCGGCCGGCGTCGCCCTGTCCCGCTGGTTTGGGAATGAGGCGAAGCGGGTGTACGCGATCCTGAGCGAAACCGATGAAGAGCGCGAACATCGTGAATTGGCGGAGTGGATCGCGAGGAAGCATGGCGGCAGCGTCACCGTCCGCGATCTGACGCACGGGCGGCGGAAGTATCGCGGTGATCCCGATGGCGCGGAGCGTGCCCTGTCCGCGCTGGCGGAAGCCGGTATCGGCTGCTGGGGAGTCGATGACCATGACGGCAAGGGCGGACGGCCCGCGCATCGGTTTCGGCTGCTATCTGGTGTCACCGTCACCGAAACCCCCGCGAATGCCGGGAGAGACGGCAGTTGTGGAGACGGTGACACAGTGAATCATCCTGACGGCGAATGGGGGGAACTGTGAACAGCATCGCGCGGCTGCTGTTGGACTTGGGCGAGGCCGGTGTGGAGGTCGCGGCCCGTGGCGATCGGCTGAGGCATCGCCCGGCGACACTGGCCCCTGATCTGCGGGCACGACTACGGATGCACAAGCTGGCGGTCCTGACGCTACTGGTGGACGGCTATGACCCTGACCCGGCCGCCGAACCCGAAGCGGCGCACACGCTGGCCGAACGGATGGGCATCGCGGATGACCTTGGAATGCCGACGCATCCCGGTTCGCCGGCATGGCTGATCGCGGTGGGCGAATCACTGGACACTACTTGCGATAATGAAAGCATCGGGGTATAATCGAGGGCATGGCAACAGTGACTGAAACACTACGGCACGAAGTCGAACGATGCGGACAAACCCGATACGCGATCAGCAAGGAAACGGGTGTTCCCCAAGCGGTTCTGTCGCGATTCGTAGCCGGCGGACATGGGCTGCGTTCGGACAACATCGATCGGCTTTGCGACTATCTGGGACTGTCGTTGGTGAAGAAGCCCGCCAAGCGGGCGAAGGGACGGTGAATCATGGCAAGCGTATCGCGGGACAAAAATGGAACGAAACGCATCCTGTTCTCGGACGGCGATAGCGAACGCAAAACGATCCGGCTTGGCAAGATGTCTGTGAGGGACGCCGAGACCTTCCGATCGCGCGTGGAGGCACTGCTGTCGGCACAGTTTGCCGGTACAGCGATAGATCGGAAAACGGCGGAATGGCTGGCGGAATTGCCTGACAAGATGCACGCCAAGCTGGTGCATGTCGGGCTGGCCGAACCCCGCGAGCCAGACCCTGCGAAAAAGGTGACGCTGGGCGAACTGCTGGACCGGTTTGTGGAGTCGGCATGCGTCAAGCCGAGCACGAAGGCGGCCTACAAGCAGACGACTGATTCACTGCGTGCACACTTCGGCGAGGATGCCGCCTTGCGGTCCATCAAGCCGGCCGATGCTGACGCTTGGCGCAAGGCGATCGTGGAGAGTGGACTGGCGACGGCAACGGTGGCGAAGCGCGTGAAGGTTGCCAAGTCAATCTTCCAAAGAGCCGTCAAGTGGGGACTGATCCCGTCCAGCCCGTTCACTGACGTTCGCAGCGGTTCCCAAAGCAACCCCGACCGTGCTCACTACATCACCTCAGAGACGATTGAAGCGATTCTCAAAGCGTGCCCCGATGATGAATGGCGGGCGATCATCGCGCTTGTTCGGTACGCCGGCCTCCGGTGCCCCTCTGAACTGGTGGGGCTGAAGTGGGCAGATGTGAACTGGGAGAAATCGCGGCTGACGGTCCGAAGCCCGAAGACTGCAGGGCAAGGATACGCGGTACGGCTCGTGCCGCTTGCGCCGGTGCTGCGACCGATCCTGCTCTCGCTTTTCAACCAAGCCGAAGAAGGTGCCGAAGCGGTGATTCCCCGCTTGAGCAATCCGCGACTGAATCTGCGGACGCAGTTTCAACGCATCATCGAGCGTGCCGGCGAGAAGCCATGGCCCCGACTTTTCCACAATCTGCGGGCATCCTGTGCCTGCGACTGGTGCGATCGGTTCCCGGCCCACGTTGTCGCCGGCTGGCAGGGCCATTCCCCGATGATCGCAGCCCGGCACTATCTGCAAATCCGCGATTCACACTTCGCGGCTGCAGCCGGCATCGATGAAGCGTTACCAGACGGCGTAGAGCAAAGCGGCGCAAAAAGCGACGCACTGGTGGCGCAAAATGCGGCTCGGCATCCATCCGCATCCGCTCGCGCTGATGCGCGAGATGACGAGAAAACACCTATTTTTGCAGGGTTTCCGCACGCAAGCGCGGACGAGCGCGAAGGCGCGCAAAGTCAATCAATGGGCCCGGAGGGACTCGAACCCTCACGTCTCTTTCGAGACTGCGGATTTTAAGTCCGCTGCGTCTGCCAATTCCGCCACAGGCCCGCTCTTGAT
>RECV01000020.1 GCA_007693845.1 Phycisphaerales bacterium | reverse complement strand
CGATTCGTCGTCCGCCACCATCAGGTCATCCGCCTTGCCCTGGTCGAGCTTCTCCAGCGCGCGGTTGGCGATGAGACCGATCACGCCGAGCACGATGAACATGACCACCAGGCCGGCGATAAGCACGACCGGGCCGGGGCCGTCCTTGATGAATGCCTGCAGATCATCGTGGCCGCTCGCGGCCGCCGTGGCGGCGAACACCACCGCCACCGCAGTACGCGGCAACATGCCGATCATCGTGCCGATGGCGTAAGGCACGACCGCAACCTTCGTGCTCGCCATGACGAGATTGGTCAGCGCGAACGGCGAGTTCGGCGGCAATCGCAGCAGGATGACGATGCCGAGCGTTCGCCACCACCCTTTGCCGATCAGCGCGTTCCGCACCACGAGCGCGCGGCGATTGGAGCGAATCAACTCGTCGATCCGGTCCTTGGAGACAAAGCTGGCGATCATGTAGCCGAGCAGCGAGGCGCCGGTGAAACCGATGAGGGCCGCGGGCAGGCCGTCCTCTATGCCGAACACCCAACCTCCGATGATCGCCTGGGCAAACGTGGGTAAGAGCCCGAGCCCGCCGCTGAGTATGAAAATGCCGACATAGATCACCAGGCCGAGCTCGCCCTGCTCGTGCAGAAAATCCGAGACCGCGCCGACGTACACGAGCAGCGTGATGCCGACGATCGCCGGCGTGGCGGTCCATGCGAGCGCGAGCAGTCCGGACGGGCCGAGCCGCCTCCAGAGCGCTCGCTTCGGGCCGGAGTCAGAAGTAGATGACGCGGGATCGGGCATAGGTGGTTTCAGCTTAGCGGCTTCGGAGGCCTTCCGATAACGGGCCGGTTGCGCCAATTGAAAGGGCGTGTTCGCTTGAAGATACGTCAAACACCCGGCGAGAGCTTCAGCCGACTTCGTGGCAGGCCGATGCAGGTCAAACACGAGCGTCATCTGCCGCCGCGGCCGGTGGCGCGAAATCGGTTTGCAGCCCATTCACGGGAGTCTGAGTTATGCGACACACCAGCACCGCCACGTTGGCCCTGGCCGCTCTGACCCTGCCGCTCGCCCTGGCGGGATGCTCGAGCACGCAGATGACCAGTGCTGAACCTGGAGAAGTCCGGGTGGCCCCGCAGATGAGCGAACGGGCTGCCGCGATTCTCGCGTACAACGCCATTCATGAACAGCCGGGCATGGTTCGCCTCGGTGCCGGCGATCGATTCGGCGAGCACGTTGTCGACCGCCACATGGTCCTCGTTCGCGCGCGACACCAGAGCGGCGATGCGGCGTTGGCCACCGTGCCGACCTCCGACGATTGATCGACGGATCTGGTTTTTGCCCCCAGTTTTTGCCCCGGCCACCTTCCGATTTCGGAGGGCTCCCTATGATTCCATCTGCCGGCGTCATCTCGGCTTTCGCGACCGGAGCGCGCATTCAGGCGCAGGCGTCTGTCATGTCCCAGGCGCTGGAATCGCCCCGCCAGCCGGAGACCTCCACGGAATCGTTGCCGACCGATGACGCGGCCCGGGGCTGGCAGCAGCTTGATCAGGCGGCCGACTCCCTTCTCCGCGCAGCGGCAGAAGTGGAGCGTCAGGATCGGATCGGGGTGTTGATCGATCGCCTCGGCTGAGCCAGTCGATCTTTGTTCGGGGGGCGAGGCGTTTCGCCGGGCCGCCCCAGACCCCGTCACGCTGCGGCGCAAGAAACTGAGAAAAAACAATCGGAGAAATCCGCCGATGCGCCTTTTTTGCCGTATCCGGTCAGTTCGGATGCTGCGCGATCGGCGCGCGGCATTGACGGCGATCCCCCCTTCTGCGGACAATACCGTGCTATGCCTCGCTGCCTCCATACACGCATTCAGACCACGCTGCTGGTGGTCACCCTGATCTCGCTGCTCGCGCTGCTGCTGGCGACGATCCCCTCACTTCGATCTTCCGCGCAGGCCGCTTCTCCCTGGTGGGAAATCGGCGCGGCCGATGCTGAGCAGACCGAGAACGACCGGGAGGATGAGAACGACACGGACGCGCCGAAGACGGCGGACGAAGCGCTACCGAAGGAACTGCTGCCCGATGATTCAGATGAGAGCGACGCGGAACCCGAACGGGTAATCCTGCGCGTGAGCCGGCATCGCGAGTTGTCGGGCCATGTGGAGATGGAAGATCAGAACGTGATCGTGATTCGAACCCTGCGCGGCGAGTTGGAGAGCTTCCACAAAACGCGCATCAACCAGATCGTGCGACTGGTGAACCCCGACCCCGGCCAGCGCGGCGTGGTCATCATGCGAAGCGGTCAGGCGCGCGAAGGCGTCATCATTGAGGACAACTTCGACGATGTCGTCATGGAGATCGAGGGCATTCGCGTGCGGATCGATCGCGAGCACGTGGACTACGTTCGACTGGAACCGACGTTCGAAGATCTTTACCGCCGCTTCCTCGACGCGCTGGACCCCGGCCGGCACGATCAGCACATCACGTTGGTGCAATGGCTCATTGAGCAGAGGCAGTACGAACTGGCCAGGGGACACCTCGAACATCTGGAAGATGTCGTCGATGAGGATCGGATCACGTCAGTTCGCCGTTTGCGCACGATGGTCGATGCGCAGCTCGAATTGATTCGTGAAGCGAACGAACGATCGGGCAAAGAAGAACGGGAGCGGGTCTCCGCCCGCTCCGATCGGGACCGCGCGCGTCGGTCTCCCACGCCGGCCGAAGGGCAGCGCCTGCTCACCCGCGAAGAGGTCAACCTGATCCGGGTGTACGAACTGGATTTCGATCGTCCGCCGCGACTTCGGGTTTCGCGCGAAACCATTCACGAGTTGATCGACCGGTACGGCACGAGTCCGCTGATTCCCAGTACCCCCTCGGAGCGGAATCGTCTCTTCCGCGCGGACCCCGAGCGCGTTGTCCGACTGATGTTTGAGCTGCGCGCACGTGACCTCTATCCGCAGATCGAGGTGCAGGGCGATCCGGAATCGATGAACGTCTTCCGGCAACGGATCCACAACACCTGGCTGATGAACAACTGCGCGACGAGCGGTTGCCACGGCGGACCGAATGAGACGCGGTTCATGCTGCACCGGGAGAACCACCGCAGCGAGCGAACGCGATACACGAACTTCCTGATTCTGGAGCGGCTGGAGATCAAACCCCGTTGGCCGATGATCAACTACGAGCAGCCGGAGCTGTCGCTGATCGTCCAGTACGGCCTGCCGCGGGAATGGGCGCGACTTCCGCACCCCGATGTGCCCGGCTGGAAGCCGGTCTTCACCCGCCGCGATGATTCGATGAAGCGGGATGCGGTTGAGTGGATTCAGATGATGATGCAGCCCCGGCCGGAGTACCCGATCGAATTCGATCCCAACCCGGCTGAC
>RECV01000202.1 GCA_007693845.1 Phycisphaerales bacterium | reverse complement strand
TCCGGTTTCGAGATGCTAAGGATAGCCGGTCGGCGGGAAGACTTCAGGGACGGATGCGGAACCAGTGAAAAAGAAATAGGCGACGCCCGGGTGGACGCCGCCTTCTTTCTTCTCTCGCCCTCCTTCGCGCGATGTCGCGCAGCAGGAAGAGTTGAGACAACGGATGAGATTACTGACGGCGACGACGCGCGCCGCAGAGGCCGGCGAGGCCGAGCACCGCCAACGCGCCCGGACCCGGCACGAGGTTGGCATCGATCCAGCTCTTCGCGGCCAGCACATCCGACTCGCTGCCGCTCAGGTTGAAGATGACCCAGAACGTGTCGGAGTCGCCGTACTGCGGCTGACCCATCGCGCCGGGAGTGTGGAAGAGACTCATCTCAATCATGTACATCGAAACGTTCGCATCGGCGTCGTTGATGGTGTAGTCAGCATCCTCGTGGTGACGACCCCATTGGGCGGGGTTGTTCGGATGCGTGGTTTCATCACGAATCGCCCAGGACAGACCCGGCGCGAAGCCGCTGCCGCTGGTCGCGCTCTCGCCGCTGCCGTCCTGCTTGGTCATGGTGACCGTGGTGCCGGAGTCGCCGAACGCGCCTCCATCCCACGCCTGGAGCGAACTCATGAAGTTGAGTCCGATCTCGCCGGGGAAGGCGAACGCGCCGCCGGGGCTGTTGGTGCCGAAGTCGAAGAACGTCTCGTTGGTCACCGGATTGGTCAGCGCATCAAATGCGAAGATCACCTGCTCGCCCTGGTAACCGCCTTCCGCGCTGATCCAGCCCTGCGTGGCGAGGTTGCCTTGGTCGTTCACAAAGACGCCGAAGTGCTTGCCGTCCGGCGCGGCGATGGCACCCGCAGCGAGCGAAAGTGTTGCGGCACCGGCCAGCACTGTTGTTGCGTTCTTGATTTTCATTTCTCTGAGCTCCTTCAAATTGCTATATGATGTTGAAACAGTTTTGAACAACGAACCGATCTTGGGTTCACGCGATTCGATCGCGCTGGCCCATTCCTTCTCCCACCCCTCAACTCCTGGAAGCTTCAGTCAAACTCAGGGGCAATCTCACGGACAACTCCCCCACTGTCCGAGCAGTTCGAGCAGGTCGAAGACATCGACGTTGCCGTCGCCGTTCAGATCCGCGGGAGGCCCGTCGCTTGCGCCCCAGGCCCCGAGCAACTCGAGCAGGTCAAACACATCCACCGTCCCGCTGCCCGTCAGATCCGCGGGGCAGGAGGGCTCGTCGTTGAGCAGATTGTTTTCGACCCATGACGCCGCTTCGTTCAGCGTGTCCGAATCTGTGTTGTGACCGAAGACGATCCACACCGGATCCGACGGTTCAACGCCTGCGGCATTGAGCCACACTTCGATTTCAAGCAGGTACACGCCGCCCGACCCGGGATTCTGCAACGTGTAAAACGGATGCACGTGCATTGACCCGCCGGATGTCTGGGCGAGGATCAATTCCGGCATGAGATCGGGACTTGCAGGATCTTCGGCCGGCGTTTCGATCGTCACGCCGAAGCGCGTGATCGTGATCGTCTCTGGCGAGGCGATCGTGTCGAAATCGCCCGACACGTCATCCCAGACCCGCAGCGCTTTCCGGATCGCAATGCCGGCCAGCACGTTGTTGGGCAGCGCGCCGGAGACCGCATCAAAGCCGGGGTCGTTGGTGCCGACCAAACCGCTCTGTACTCCCAAACCCTGCGTCCAGATCTGGGCCGGGAAACTCAGTTGGGTGCCGTCGAACGAACCGGTTTCAATCTTGCCATCAACAACTTCAAGAATGACATCGCCGGCATGAACGTTCGGCGTTGACGCAACGGCGCTCATTGTCGCGCACGCCGCGACCATGCAACTCACGAAACCGCATGTACGGATGGACAATCGCATGATGACCTTTCTGAAAAAGAAGACTCGAATTCGGTGAGGAGTCAGATTCCACACCCGCGTGCATACCCTGCCGCCACGTCGTTTATCAGAATGAGTGGAACGGATTACGGTGAACTGGCCAAGGGAAGAAACGCATTGCGATTCTTATCCACGTACACCTCGCGGAACGTCAATGAGGCCGTGCGGCCGTCCACGAAGAGATAGTTGGACCTCGAGCTCCACCCTGCAGTCGGACCGCCGTGAATTCCGATCTCGATTTCGCGCACCACCCAATTGGGCAACTGTTCCTGATTGGGATAGTCAAACCACTCATCCGAATGGAAATGGTCGGATCGTGCGAAGAGCGGATCGGAATTGTTATGGCCTTCCCCCTGCGTCATGACGGTGAAATGAACCGTCTGAGAAGGTCGGGGGATCCATTGCAGGCGATGAAACTCGCTGGTCTTCACCTGGCCGTTCTGGAATTGAATGTACGCACCGAACTTTCGCGTGAGCAGATAATTGATGCCGTAGCTCGACCAGCGCGAAATCTGCGAAGATTGCAGTGTTTCGCCCGGATTGGCTTCAAGAAAATCGAGCGCCTGATCCAGCGTCATGCCGTCCCACGCGCCGCCGTCATCCACCGACCAGTACGGACTGCGGTCAGCCGGCGAACGCAGGGCGAGCGTGCTGTCGTGGAACACGCGCGGCAGTTTGGTCAGCCACGAGTTTCGCGGATCGCCGATTCCGCCGTGTGGAAGATCCACATCGACGAACGCCTCACGGTTCAGGTTCATGTACATCTGATGCGCGACGCCGATCTGTCGCAGATTGCTCATACACTCCGTCTGTTGTGCGGAGCGGCGCACCGCGCCCAGTGCGGGCAGCAGAAGTGACATCAGCAATGAAATCACCGCCACGACGACGATGACTTCAATCAATGTGAACCCGAGCGCGGACGATTCACGAGCGGCATGCCGGGTAACGTGAACATCGGTATTTTGAATCATCAGCATTTGTCCATTCTCTTCGCATGTTGAATCCGATTGACCGGAATGCCGCGCCGGATCGGCGAGGCGGTTTCGATCATGGAGCCATCAGAGGCGACACGCTCAATGCTCTGTCTCGATCACGCAGCGACCGGCAAGCGGTCCGAGCGGAACTGCCCGAAATTGCCCGAATCTGCAAAGCATCGAGATGTGCGTTCAACTCCATCGAGTTCAGGCGATGGGCGGCGCGCGCGGAATGGATAAGCGGTGATGGTCACGACAATGCGGCGCAACCGGTGCACTCACCGATGCGACGTGACGCAGAGTGGCGACGCAGGACACGTCCGGAAGGGCTGGGATGATCACCAGTGACTTCGCCAGAATGTCGCAGATGCCGCAACGCTCGTCATCTGAGGGAAGCGGCGAGTTGTCATGGGATGGCAATGGAAAAGGCGCGGTACGCTCACGACCTACTCGCTGATCATTCGACGGGCTGGTCTTCGATCCTGCTGCGTGATCGGGCTCCGCGCCACGCGGATTCGCATGGATCGAAATGGCGGCAGCGCGGCCGTTGGACGTGGCCTGGCTGTTGCAGCACGATCTGGAGCAGACGTGCGGAGAAGCACTCGAACTGGTCCAATCGGCCGGGCCGTAGGACTCGGCGTTGACCGCTCCGCTCTGCGTCAAGTCCGTCGTTGACTTCTCGTGGCCGGGCGTTGTCGATTGGTCGGCTGGGTTCGGTGTGTGCAGCGCGCAGGACTGCTCACCACAGCAGTTTGCGCAGTCCCCGATCATCAGATGGAGCAGCCGCGGCACGCCGACGGCGTACACGACAAACATGCCGAGCAGAACAAGATGGAGGCGCTGCCGTCCCATGGGTCGATCTCATGGTAGAACCCCACCGGCCGCCGTCAATGCCTCATGATAAATTTTTTCATATGGAGCATTGTGAAGCTCCTCATACAGGCCAATTGAGCAGGCAAGCTTTCTGACAGGATCTCCTGTCTGGATCGGATCAGGCGTCAGGGGGTTGATCGGTTGTTGCTGGTTCCGGCGGGTCCGGCTGCCAGGTCTGAACGGCGACGGCGGGCAGTTCCGTTTCCCGCTCGATCGTCTCTGCCAATGCCTGTGCGTGTAGCGCATCATCACAGATCACGAAGAGACTCGAGCCGCTCCCGGCAAGATGGACCGACCGATCCGCCGCACGCGCGATCTTCCGCCGAACCTCGTTCAGCTCCGGTTTGACCGACATCGCCGGCTCGGTCAGATCATTCGGCAACTCCATCTCCCGCAGCGACTCTGGCGGCGATTCAATCAACTCACGCACCATTTGAGGTCGGGGGCCACTCCAGTCTGGAGAGATCATCTCATCGAACGCGCGATAGATCGCTCCCGTCGGGCAGGCCACGGGCGGAAAAATCAGCACAAGGTGAAGAGTGGGCCGGTTTTCAAGCGGCGTTACGTACTCCCCCAATCCTTCAACGAGCGCGCTGCCGCCGTGCAGAAAGAAGCTGACATCCGAACCCAACGGTGCGGCGATGGCCTGTAGTTCCTTTGTGGTCAAGCCGAGTTCGAAGAGGGAGTTACAGGCGAGCAGCATAGCCGCGGCGTTGGACGATCCTCCGCCGAGGCCCCCCGCCACGGGAATGCGTTTGGCCAGCTTGAGTTGCACCGGGAGTGCGCGACCGACAGCGTTTTCAATCGCAAGGTGGGCCCGGACCGCCAGGTCATTGCGAATCGACCAGTCGATCTCGCTTTGGTTTCTCGCTTCTTCATGCCACAGAATCGCGTAGCGCGAGATGGATCCGGCTTCCAGTCGTTTGAGTTCAAGCTCATCGGAGAGAGAAATGGTGACCATCCATGAGCAGATCGGATGCATGCCGTCGTCGTCCGGCCGACCGACGGACAGTGCCAGATTGAGCTTGGCGGGAGCAGATTGAACGAGCCGATGGGACGTCATGGACCTCGCAGCATAATTCGGATTTTTGCTGACGGCGTGGCCGGCCGAAAAGTTCGCAGAATCCGCCGGTTCGACCCAAGTGGCATGAGAATCATGACGAAAATGATCGATGAATGAATGGAAGGGGGCGAATCCGCAGCCGATCAACCGAAAGAGCTGGCCATGAACGAGCCGTTTCTTGAAATCGACCGCCGCGAGCATCCCCGTGTTCAGATGACTCGACCGGGCAAGATCTTCGATCCGCGATCACGCAAATATCTTGCTGCGGAGTTGCGGGACATTTCTGAGGGCGGCATGTTGCTCCATCTCTTATCGCCGTTGGCCATTGATCCCGGGGATGAGATCTTCGTCGGTCTGGCCGAGAAACGTCGCGAACCCATGCTAAAACGTCACGAAATGATCCGATCTGAGGTCGTTCGTGCTCTCGGCACGCCGAGCGGCGGAATGTTGCTCGCGGTGGAATTCATCGATCGCGATGTTGCCGACCCTTCTCTGGTCACGCTCCCCCACCGCCGGGCTGCCTGATCGGTCCCATGTAGCAGTTCGAGCTGCTCCGAGTGGCCACCTAGCGGGCAAGCCAGCCGGAGACGATACTGTACCGCTCACCTCCAACCGCTCATACGAATCTGGCAACGACCGGCTACAAGGCAGTGGGGACAAGCCACAAGCGACCGGCAACCGGCAACCGGCAACCGGCAACCGGCAACCGGCAACCGGCAACCGGCAAAAAACCTATTTTGTATTTTAGCTAAAATACTGAATAGCGTAGCTCTTATAAATTTCTGTGAGTCATAGACTTGCGTGTGGGGAGAGCTTGGGGGATTCGCTGGGTGCGGCGAATTGCGTTTGTGCGACTCTGGCGATTGGCGCTTCCGGGCGTTTGTGCGCGCATGTCGGCGTGCACGGATGCGTTCTGTACGATGCTGCGTCGTATGGCGCTACTTGCCGTGGCGTCGAGGTTTGAACGCCATCACTTCGATGAACGATGAATATTTTTTCCCAACGGTGCAGCCCCTCGTTAGACTTCGACTATGACTTCGACGCAGAAAAATGATCAGCAATCGGCTGCTGTGGCTGCGGTCACTGTGGCTGGGAGGGTTCCGATCAATCCGGGAGTGCGGAGCCGCGGCATCTGCACACTTCTCATCTTCTGCTGGGCCGTTTTCGTTACGACCGGCTGCTCAACCACGATTGTTCCGCCGGATAATCTGCAGGAACCAAAGAGCGTGTATCTGATCGATTATGGCCGCCACAGCGGGCTGGTGCTGCCCCATCCCGGCGAACCGAGATTATTCGAGAACGTCGATCCCCCGCCGTACGTCGAGTTTGCTTTCGGCGAGTGGCAATGGTTTGCGCTCAGCCGCGAAGGCCCGATCGATGCAATCCGGGCGTTGCTGGTCCCCAGCCAGGGCACGCTGGGCGTGCGCGCGGTCGAGGGTTCGCCGCGTGAACATCATCAGCCGGGTTGGCACTACGTGGAAGCCATCCCGATCACCGTGGAGCGACAAGCGGCACTCGACCTCTCCGAACGTCTGGCGAGAACCTGGCACGAGCAGCACGAAAAGATGGTCTTCAATGAAGTGAACGGCCTCTCCTTCGTCCCGGTCGAGAAACGCTACTCACTTTTCAGTAACTGCAATCCGGTCCTTGCCGGCTGGCTGATGGAACTCGAATGCGAGATTCGCGGCGCGGCCTTGTTGTCCGACTGGCGGTTGGCGACGCCGAATCGGGACGCTGAAGCGAACTCGCGATAAACTCAGGCGTACCGAGTCCCGAAGATCATCGCGCTTTTCTCACGCAGAACACGCCAATCGCGTCCTGCATCGAGCTCAGCCATCCTCTACACTGCTGTCCGGCATTGTCCGATGACAGTGTGGGCCTTGTCGGGCCCGCCGCCACGAGCCAGAAGACCCGGAGCACGACCTGATGTCCACCACCAAACGCGCACTCATCACCGGTATCACCGGACAGGATGGCAGTTATCTCACCGAACTGCTGCTGGAGAAGGGCTATGAAGTCCACGGCATTATCCGCCGCGCCTCCAGCTTCAATACCGATCGGCTCGACCATCTTTACCGTGATCCGCACGACTCGGGTGCCCGGATGTTGCTTCATTACGGCGATCTGACCGACGCGGCGGTGCTGGGCAATCTGCTTCGCGACGTCAAGCCCGATGAAATCTACAACCTCGGCGCGCAATCACACGTCAAAGTCAGCTTCGAGATGCCCATTTACACGGTCGATTCCGTCGCGATGGGCACGATGAATCTGCTCGAAGCGATGCGCGATTACCGTGAGGTCACCGGCAATGAAGTACGGTACTACCAGGCGTCCAGCTCGGAAATGTTCGGCAAGGTTCAGGAAGTGCCGCAGAGCGAGACGACGCCCTTCTACCCGCGATCACCGTACAGTTGCGGCAAAGTGTTTGCGCACTGGATCACGGTCAACTACCGCGAATCCTACGATCTGCACGCCTCCTGCGGCATTCTGTTCAACCATGAATCCCCCCGTCGCGGCGAAACGTTCGTCACGCGCAAGATCACCCGTGCGGTCGGACGCATCAAACTCGGTATGCAGAAGAAGCTCTACCTCGGCAACCTGGACGCCCAGCGTGACTGGGGATATGCCGGCGACTTTGTTGAAGCCATGTGGCTCATGCTCCAGCAGGAGCAGCCGGAGGATTTCGTCATCTCAACCGGCAAGATGATCGCGGTGCGCGAGTTCTGCGAGCTCGCCTTCAGTCATGTCGGACTCGACTACAAGGATTTCGTTGAGATCGATCCGAAGTATTTCCGGCCGGCGGAAGTCGATCAGTTGCTGGGCGATTCGACGAAAGCGCGCCAGAAGCTCGGCTGGGAGCCGAAAACGACCGTCGAAGAGCTGGCTGCGATGATGGTGGATGCGGACCTGGAGTTGGCCAAGCGTGAAAAGACGCTGCGCGATGCCGGCCACCAGCTTCCCGAGCACGTCGGCCACGATGGCTGATTGAAGTCATCCGCGACACGCCAGTACGATGCGATGAAGATTTCGCCGCTCATCAAGCCGGCTCATGCACATGACTCGAATCGTTCAGCCGCGCAGACTCACCTTGCCGCCGACCAGACTGGAGGTGTTTCCGCTTCCATCGCCTGCTCCGTTCATATGGGGCGGTTTCGGCGTCTGTTGCATGCCGCCAGCGGAAGCGTTCTCCTGCGCGAGTTGGTTCAGCACCAATTGCCAGGTTTCGCGTTCGTAACGAAGCAACGCAACGGCTTCATCCAGCATCTCGACATTGCGTTCGGTGGTCGCGCTGACCAGTCGCGTGTAGATGAAGGTGTACAGTGCGGTGAGTTTCTCGCACAGATCAGGCGCGTGTTCGGGCTTGAGACTGTTGATCAGCTCCAGCACGATGTCCTGGCAGCGACTGATGCCGTTATACGCCTGTTCGTAGTTCTTCTGCTGAAGACCTTCGCGACCTTGCTCAGCGAAGCGAAGTGCGCCGTCAAAGAGCATGAGGCGAAGTTCCGCCGGGGTCGCGGTGAGAATCTTCGTGCGAAGGTAGGCCTTGGGAGAATTCCCGGACTGATTCATCATGTGGATTCCTATCGGCTTGCCCATCGCCTCACATGGGGGATTTTGTCGGGATTTCCCGTATCTCTTCCGGGTTATGCGAGCTTGAGATTTTTTCCGGCCAATTGAACGTTGCTGCTGAGCGATGCCAGCGCGTTGCCCTGCCCCTGCAATTGGGCGAGTGTCGTCTCCATCGCGGCGAACTGCCGTTCGAGTTGAATCCGCCGCCGGTCCAGTCGTGATTGCATCGCTTCCAGTCGTTGCTCCGCGACTTTGATCTGGTTGTTGAAGCTTTCCTCAGCCAGTTTGAACGTACCTTCGAAGTTGTCGGTCAGTCCTTCGAGCAACTGGTCGAGTCGTTCCGCCACGCCGAGGACGGTCTTGGTGGTGGTCCCACCCTGGACGGTAATGCCCGGCGCGATTTCTTCCGACGTCGTGGTCTGGGTTTCGAACGCCGTAAACAGATTTTCGACCGCCGCGGGATTCGATTCGTACGCTTCGAGGAACTGATCTTCGTTGAAGGTGAGCTTGCCGCCTTCACCCATACGCACGCCGACCTGATTCAGAAAACGAAACTGGCCGTCAACGCCTTGCGCCGGCTGCTGGATCAGGCGTTGCAGTGAGGCGCGGACGCGGCCGGTCGTGGCGTTGCCCAGAAGCAGGCCTCGCTCTTCAGTGTCGACATCGAAAAAGTCATACTCGTTGATGCGCTCGATCACATCATTGAAAGCCGAAACGAATTTCTTCACTTCATCGACGACTTTCTTGGAGTTCTGCCCCACGTTGATCGTCACCGGCTTATCGCTCGTGGACTTGATCTCAAGGTCGACGCCCTTGATGACGTCCTTGATCGTGTTGTCCGAACTGGTCATCAGGAACCCGCCCGACTCACCCGGCGCGCCGAAGAAGACTTTGGCGTCTTGCGCCTTGCTGACGGTCGAGAAGCCGAGATCCACCCCGCCGGTGTCGAGCACGATGTCGCCCGCGAGGCCGCTGATCTTGGAAGTCAGGTTCAATCGGAAGGGGTTGGCACCGGAACCGGTGTTGATGACAGATGCGGAGATCGGCACGCCGCCGGCATTGATCTTCTCGACGACCTGATTCATTGAGTCGGTTTCATTCAGGTCAACCACGAGTCGGTACGCGCCATTGATCACCGCTTCGTCGCCGCTGTTGCCCGCCGCGCTTCCGAGCAGGCGCAAATCGCTCGCGGTTGAACCGCTGACCGACTCAACTTTCAGCACCCCGCCCGGGTTCGTGCCGCCCGGATTGTCCGGCTCGAGCAGAATGCCGTCGCCGGTATCGTTGATTCGCGCGACGACATCAATGGGCCGCGAGTTGATCAACTGAATCAGATCGTGCACCGTCTGCGTGTTGTTGCTGTTCAGATTGACGTTGCTCGACTTTCCGTTCTGATCGGTGATGCGGAACGTACCGTTGCTGATACCCTTGCCGTAGTTCAGATCACTGAGCTTCGTCGCGCTGGTGACAAACTGCTTGTTCAGGTGGGAACCGTTCACGGTGTTGGCGGCGACGTCCCCTTCAATGCCGAGCGCCGCCGCGGCATCACCGCTGATCGTCAGGTTACCGGCGGTGCTGCCCGATTCATCCTTGACGGTCAGCGCGGTGCCCGAGGCGTTCAGGCCGAGCGTGATATTGACATTCTCCGCCGTTGCGGCGTCGTTGACCGCTTGCACGATTTCGCTGAGCGAGGTGTATTGGTCGAGATTGTCAACGGTGACGGAGTTGCCCGCGCGATCGGTCAGTGTCATCGTGGACGCGCCGTCGAGCCCCTTCCCGCCGTTGAGTTGATTGACCATGACCGAGCCGAGCGATGCGATCAGACGATCGCCGTCCACGGTGTTCTGCGCCACGCCGCCGGGTTCGGTTTTGATGCCGAGTTGCTGAGCGAGATCCGGGTTGCCCGCGGTGGATTCAATGCGAAGATTGCTTGCGCCACCGGTATTGTCTGTGATGCGCAAACTGACGCCGTCCGGCGCGAGTGATGCCGTCACCGCCCCGCCGGTCTGTTCGTTGATGCGATCGATGATGTCACCGATCGAGTTGGCCTTGGCCTGCGTGATGGTGTTGGGGATGATTTCGCCAGCGAAACTGTCTTCTTCAACGCCTTCTTCGTTGAAGATGCCGAGGTCCTGCGCGGTTTGCG
Organism: Phycisphaerales bacterium; assembly: GCA_007693845.1. GTDB lineage: Bacteria > Planctomycetota > Phycisphaerae > Phycisphaerales > SM1A02 > SKZB01. Next base: position 5,409 of record RECV01000202.1, on the reverse strand, counting down.
CGCCGTTGGTGCCGGCACCGAGCACCTGGAGCGGCCCGCTGCCGCCGACGGTGTCCGTGACGGTGAGTTTGTTGCCGTCGGTCACACTGAGCTGAATGTGGCCGTCAGTTTCGAGATTCACGCGGCTGATGAGTTCGCCCACCGTGGTGACGCCGGTGAGATTGACTTCAAACTCGGTGCCGTCGCGCGCGACGAACTTGACATCGGGATTGCCGGAATCCGTGCTGATCGTGACGCCATCGTTGTTGTTGAGATCAGCGAGCGCGGTGTTGTTGTCGATCGGTAGCTTGATGTCGCCGAAGTCGAGATTGTGCGCTGTTCCGGTGCGATCGAAGATCACGAGATCCGAGACGTTGTTTCGGACCAGAACGCCCGTGCCATCGTTCAGTGATTTGAGCGACGAACCGCCGGAGAGGTTGTTGATGTTCGAGCCGACGATCGATCCGCCTGCACTGCTGCCGACGATCCCGAGATCGGTGGCGGCGGTCGAGCCCGCGGCATTGGCGATCGTCAGTGACCCGCCCCCGCCGGAAAGGTCATCAATCACAAGGCGGTCGCCGTCAACTTTGGCCTTGACATTGATTTCATTGTTGCCATTGATCCGGTCGAGCACCTCGTTGAGGGTGACCGCATCGGAGAGGTCGATGTTGGTCTGCGCGCCGCTGGCATCAGTGATCGAGATCTTGCCCGGGTCCACGCCGTTGCCGCCGTTCAACTCCGAGAGATCGCGATCGCGGTTCAGCTTGCCCTGACCAAAGTCGAAGGTCAGTTGGCTGAGCCCCATCGGTGCGCTGGACGCACTGGCGAATCCCTTGGAAAGAATCTGCGCCGTGTTGACCGTCTGCTTCACCTGGAAGGAGAAGCTGCCGGTCGCGGCCTTGGGTTTGACCGAAGCCGTGAGCACATCGGGATTGCTCGAGGTCGCCTGCATCGACTGGAAGATGTCATTCTTCCGAAAGCCCGATGCGACGTTCTTCAGATTCAGCAGACGCGCATTGACATCCATGAGCGCTGATTGCTGGGCCTGCAGTTTCTGAATGCGGTTCTGGAGCCGGAACTTGCCCTGCGATTCCAGTTGGATGAGCTGGTCAATCAAGCCGGCGGTGTCGATGCCGCTGATCAGTCCGATGCTGGAGGTAATGGTGCCCATGAGTACTCCCTCACTCAATCATGTGGACACGCGCCGGTGCGGGCGCGTGCCAAATTCGTTCGTCATTCCGATCACGCCGCCATCGGGCGACGATCGGATTCGGCCTGCCATCGCGCCGAAGCTCCGCCACGGGCACGAATCAACAGCAGGTCGCCCGTCCATTGGGCCAGCACCCGCTGAAACATGGCCCGCTGCGTCCGGACCATCCGGTCCACCGTGGATGCATCGGGCGTCTGAAGATTCATCGGCACGATTCGGTCGGAAGCTTCCGTACTGTTGAAGGGCTGTTGCAAACCGTGGGCCTCCCGAGCCGCCACACCCGGAATCGGCGGAACAGGTCGCCTGATTCACCGGATTTCGCGGCTTACCGGAACCATCGACCAGCCGGACGGGCGACTTGCGTGCTTCTTCAGCACAACTTTCGCGCAAAAGATGCAGCGCAAAAGAACGCCCGAACTTTCGTCCGGGCGTTCGAGAATCGTTCCATCGGTGTTCACGCAGCCCATAAGCCACGATCCACACTTACTTCGCGGTGTACTGGCCTCGCGACACCTTCTTAAAGTCGCCCGGGTTGGAAAGCAGGGCCTGGTTCACAATCGTACGGAAGTTGGCGCTGGTGGTCTGATAACCCTCTTTCTGCACCTGCTCGGTCACATCGGTGACGGACATGGTTCGGCCGGCCAGCGTCTTCTTCAGCGCTTCAACGAGGTTCATGGAGTTGCGGGCCCGTCGGCCTCGACGTCGTCCGCGCGATACGGCTCGCGGCGCCGTGCCAACTTTGCGGGGGCGTCCTGGCCCGCGGCGTCGCGGTGTGCCGCCGAGCGTGTTCAACTCATCTTCAATCGACGCAACTTGAGCAAGCAGCGCATCTCGCTCCCGCTCAAGCTCACCACGCTGCGCTTCGCGTCGTTCGAGCTCCGCCTGCAACTCGGATGTCGACAGGGAACTCAGGGCTCGCGTGCCCCGCTTCTTTCGCGTGGTCTTCTTTTTCTTCTTGCGGGCGGGCCCGCGCTTTGCGGTGCGCTTCGCGGTGGTTTTCTTCCTGCGTCCGGTCTTCTTCTTTTTCGTCGTTCGTTTTTTCTTCTTGGTTGCCATCGAACATACATCCTTATGGGTTAGAGATAGCCCCAGGAAAGGACTTCTGTGTAACGTTGAATGTTAGCAACCTCTATGGAAACCATCAAATGCAACAGCACAACATCCGATGCGATCAGACTTCACAGAGCGGATCATCAGGCCAAATCAGAACGATAGACCGGATTTGATTGATTTCTTTGTTTCCGCACTTGCCCGGTCGCAACTAAGAATCACGATCGGGATCAAACCCCATGCGACGTAGTAAACCTTCAAATTCGTCGAAGCTGAAAAAGTCGATCGTCACCTTGCCGCTGCCCTTCTTGCGTCCGGGACGAATCGCGACTTTCGTGCCGAGATGAGCCGACAGACGCGATTCAAGATCAGCGACCGAGGGAGAAACCCGCGCTGGGGCATGCGTCGCGGCTGAATCTCCCCCCTTGGCAGATTTCGAGGATTCCCGGATCGCGCGTTCCAAGGCGCGGACGGACCACCCCTCAGAAATCGTGCGGTCGACGAGGCGCAATCGGACAGCGACATCTGTGACACCGAGCAATGCCCGGGCGTGACCCATGTCAATCTCGCCGCGGGCCAGCGCTTCCCTGGAGCGCGGGTCCAGTTCAAGCAAGCGCAGGTGGTTCGAGACCGTCGCTCGCTGCAGACCGACCCGCTCCGCAATATCCTGATGCGAAAGTGAAAACTGTTCGTATAATGTTAGGAATGCTTCGGCTCGTTCGAGAGGCGTCAGATCCTTCCGCTGAACGTTTTCGATCAGGGCCCATTCGGCGGCCACCTGATCGGAGACATCGTGGATAACCGCCGGAACGTGAGAGAGGCCGATGATCTTGGCCGCTCGCCAGCGCCGCTCGCCTGCGATGAGCTCAACCCCCCCGTCCGGATCGCTCTCATCCCGGCGAATGCGCACGACAAGGGGTTGCATCAGACCGGCTGAGCGAATGGATGAAGCCAGTTCATCCAGGGCTTCCGGCGAGAACTCACGGCGGGGCTGGTGCGGGTTCGGCCGAATCTTCTCGATCGGGATCATTCGAAGTTGCGTCCCGGCTTCCGCTTCAGCACGCTTCGCCTCATTCGGATCCGCCAGCGAAGGGTTGACTGAGGCCTGAATCTCGCCGGATTTCGAAGAGGACGGGCGGGCTTCGGTCGACGCATCGCTCGGAACATCGACTTTGACGGGGGACTTGAGAAGACTGTCGAGCCCCCTGCCGAGCCGCCTGCGGCCGCCGCGGGTGCTGGATTCCTTGCCCTTGGCCATGATTTGCTCCTCGTTTGTGCGGAAACGGGCGTGACCACGCAGACCGGCGGTTCCACGTGGAACCGCCCCGCCCTGCTTCAGCCGAGTATTTATCGCACGTGAGCTGTGTATCGTCAACCGGATACGGCTGGATCGGCTCCGAAAACTCGCCGATACAGGAGAAACCATGGCCCCGCGTCAATCAGATCTGCACCCGGCTCGGGAAGCTGTTCAGAGGGACAGCGGGGCGGTTCCCCATCATGACTCCGTCGCTGCCGTCTCTGAGGCCCTGCAAGCCGCAGAAGAGCGAATTGCCCAATTGGAAGACGATCTTGAGCGGGCCTCTCGGCTTGCGGCCCTTGGGACGCTCGCAGCGGGCATCGCCCACGAGATCAACAATCTCCTCTCGCCCGCCTACGCTTACGCCCAGTATGCGAGCCAACGACAGAACGACCCCGAACTGACCCGGAAGGCCCTCGGCCACACCTTGCGGAGCGTCAAGCAGGCCACCAGCATTGCGGACAATATGCTCGGCTATGCCTCAGGAAGCGACGATGCCACCTACGCCAATATCCGTGACTGCTTCGAGCAGGCCCGCGCCTGTCTGGTTCGAGATCCGGCTTCGGATGGCATCACGTTCCACGTGGAACTTGCCGAGGATCTTTCGGTCGCGATGCGACCGCGGGCGCTTCAGCAGGTCTTTTTCAATCTGATCCTCAATGCCGTGGCCGCGATGAAAACGAGCGGGGGAGGTCGAATGACCGTGGCGGCCGAGGCGGATGATGACGGCTACGCGTTGATTCGAATCCGCGATACCGGCCCGGGCATCCCGGAAGCAATCCAGGATGATCTCTTCACGCCGTTTGTTGCAGCAAGCAAAAACCGTACAGATATTCGGCGCAGCAGCGGGGGATCCGGCTTGGGCCTCTCCGTCTGCCGCATGCTGGTCGCGCAAGCCAACGGCACGATCGAGCTACTGGAAACATCTGATCAAGGCACGACATTTCAAATCTATCTCCCGCGTGCTCAATCGGAGAATGTCAGCAATAGGCGTAAAGATCGATGCAATAAGCCAAGAAATGCGGCATGATCGCGTCTAATCGAAAGCCGTGTGATTGACTCTTGGATCACAGAACTATGCCGAACACGGATTTGTGCTGAGCCGGGGTCAATTGAGACCAGCGGAGCGCGGCAAGATGCGATTCCATGCTACGGACCGTTCGACGGTCACGTTATCGACTCGGCTATCTGATAAATCGATGTATGACAGGGGTTTATGACATCGGTTCGAGGTGGCACAATTCGTATTTTTGCAAAAATACGAATTGTTATTGGTATCCACTATCCGAGCCAATCGAGTTCGCAGAACTCTTGATGATTCGGGAGATGGACGATTCAGATCCGAAATGAAGCGCGCATTTCACTGTGACGTGTCAGGGGGCGGCGTACTTCTGGCCGCAGTTGAAACGGGCCGCATGTAGACACACAACGCCAGCCGACAATCGGGGGAGGTGTAGCTGCCTCAAGGATCGGCAACCTGGCAACGAGAATCGGCGAGGCGAACAGAGTCCGCTCACAAGCAGTAGCCGGAGGTTGAATGTTGGCAATCAAAGAACTCCCGACACCCGACTCCCGAGAACCGCTGAGCGGCACTCGGCGACCGAGGTGTGAGTCTTGGGTGCTCTCGATTTGCCATCGACAACTGCATGGCCGCGAAGCAGATCAAGGCAACGGGTCAACGTCGCGACATAATCTCTCTGCTTGTGCCCGCGCATCTTGTCGTTGATTCATCCACGTACCGGTGCGACTTGGCACGGAGCCGGAGCCTTGCTTGCCGCGCCGGGGCATGCGCGGGGCTGTGCCCAGCGGCTTAGGCGTCGTCAAGAAATAACTGACTGATTTTGTGTTGCCGCGAACGGGATCTCGTCGAATA
>RECV01000022.1 GCA_007693845.1 Phycisphaerales bacterium | reverse complement strand
TACGTCACGAACTGGGCCGCGAAGAACACCAGCACGATGTAGAGCCCCATCGAACTCATCGCACCGGCCATGGCATCGATGATGTCCCGATCGTTCTTCATCGTGCCGGTCAGACGGCCGTACACAAAGCCGGGAATGATGAAGAAAATGAAGATCATCATGACCACGCTCCGCAGGAAGGGTGATCGCAGCATGTCGCCGGTCTCGGGATTCCGCAACACGCCGTAGCCGGGAATGCTCCGGACCGCGCGGTTGAACGTGCCGGCCGTCCCATCCTGCCGGGGCACGTACAACCTGACCGTCTCCAGCCGCGCCGGCTCGGCCGTTCCCGCCTCGCGCGCTTCAGCGATCTCCCGCGCGATCTCCCGCTCCAGTCGGCGCGTCTCCGCCATCTCCTGCAGCAGATCCGTTTGCGACCACGCCGCGGCCCGCTCGACCATCGTGCGTTCATCGCCTTCGTACTCCGGCGTGGCGACCATCTCCACGCGCACCTCCGCCTCGATCGTCAGGTGCGGGCCGGCAAAATAGGTGAACAACAACACCATCCCGAGCGCGGACACCCCCGCCCATTTCAGCGCGCGTTTCTCACCCGATGTGATCGGTTCAAGCGTCGTCTCATCCTCCAGCCCCTCTTCCATGTTCGATGAATCGAACTTGCCCAGCTTCGGCTCCACGATGTATCTCGTCACCAGCGTGCCGACGATCGTGATGAAGAACGTGCTGACGATCATGAAGTACCAGTTGACCGCCGGATGCACTTCGTACGCCGGGTCAATGATGCGCGCTGCATCCTGCGTAATACCCGCCAGCAACGGGTCCACCGTGCCGATGAGCAGGTTCGCGCTGTACCCGCCGGAGACCCCGGCAAACGCTGCGGCAAGTCCCGCGAAGGGGTGCCTCCCGAGCGAATAGAAAATCGCTGCCCCCAGTGGAACGATCACCACGTATCCCATCTCCGACGCGGTATTGGAAATCACGCCCGCGAAAACAAGTGCCGCCGTCACGAGCACCTTCGGCGCGCCCAGAACAATCCAGCGGATCACCGCGGTCAGCAGGCCGCTGCGCTCAGCCACTCCGACGCCCAACAGCGCGACGAGCACCGTCCCCAGCGGCGTGAAATTGACGAAGTTGCTGACGAGTCCCTCGCTGATGCGGCGGAAGCCCTCCGCGTTCAGGAGCGAGACCGCACGAATGATGCCGTCGTCCGCGCGGCCCGGCGTACCTTCCGGCCGGGGATCCGCCACCGACCATTCGAAGTATCCCGCCACCCCGCTGAGCAGAACCACACCGATCGCAAAAAGCGCGAACAGCGTCACCGGGTGCGGCAGCAGGTTGCCCAGCCACTCCACCACGCCGAGAAAACGAGCGATCCATCCCTGGCGGGAGGCATCCTCGCTCAACTTCGGCAATTGCGGCTTGCCCGGGGGCGGGTTTTCGGTCATTCAGCACGCTCCGATGATTCGGGTCAGTGAAACGCCCCCACCACAACGCATCCCCCACGGAAGATGCGAAACTACCGCCGGGCGGCCCGTCCGGCAACCGAAGCGGCCCTTCACCCCGCCTCCCGAGCATCCGGGTCAACCGCCGACCCCATCCCGCCGTACTGTTCGGTACCTCACCATTGCCCTATCGTCAATCTCATGCTGCGAGCGATACGACAGAAACTCGACGCCATCGACTACTACTCCGCCGACCGGGAACGCACCGGCTGGACGCGCCTGCGCGAAGCGGCCCTCCCCTTCACCCTGCTGATCACCCTGCCCGTGGTCGCGCTCATCAATCTCACGGTCCAGCAGCCGGTCGACGGACAGGAAGTCACCGGCGCGTTCCATCGCAACGATGACGGCACCCTCATCGCTTCGTTTGATGATCTCGAGGACAACTCCACCTCGACCGACGCATCGATGAACTACGGCCGCGATGACGAAGGCCGGCGCTACGCCGGCAACTTCTCGCTGACCACGCAACACGCCGACCGCGGCTGGCCGCTGGTCACTTCAATCCAACAGCTTCCCCTCGCCGGCAGCGTCAATTTGATCGGGTCTTCCTCACGGTTGAACTTCCGCGCTCTTGCCGCCGACCACCACGCGCTGCAGGCGATCAACGCCGCCATCGAAGACGCCCGCGCCCCCGCCGTCATTCGCGCCGCTGACCAAAGCGTGCACGAGACCTCACAGTTCCCCATCCGCTGGGTCGGCAGCGCGATGATCTGGTGGGCGCTGCTCTATCTCGGCCTGTCGGTCGCGCTCATTGCTGCGGAGTTCATCACCACGCGCATTCAACGCCGCATCGCTTTCCGCGCGCGGCACCTGCGAAAACAAGGTCTGTGCCCGACTTGCGGCTACGACCTGCGCGGCCTCGAGTTCAGCGAACGCTGCCCCGAGTGCGGCGATCTGAGCTGGTAAGTCCGCGATTCAGAAAATCGAAACGCCCGTCTTTTCGGTGAAAAATTCCAGCGCCTGCGTGCCGACGAGCGAATTGCCCGAACGGTTCAACTCGGGCGACCAGACGCAGAGCGCGAGCTGTTCCGGCACGATGGCGATGATCCCGCCGCCCACGCCGCTCTTGCCCGGCAGGCCGACCCGGAACGCCACATCGCCGACCGCATCGTACATGCCGCAGGTCAGCATGATCGCGTTGATCCGCTTGGCGCGACGTTCCGGCACGATCACATCGCCCGTACGCGGCGAGACGCCCCGGTTCGCCAGAAACAGAAACGCCTTCGCCAGACTCACGCACGATGCCGCCATCGCGCACTGATGAAAATACGCTTCAACGACATCGTCGACCTCGTTCTTGATATTGCCGAAACTCCGCAGGAAGTGGGCCAGCGCGATGTTCCGATCGCCGTGCTCGAGTTCCGATCGCGCCACATCGAGGTCGTAGGTGAAGCTGTCCGGCCCGGCCAGATGCCGCGCAAAGTTCAGGATCAATGCGTTCGGATCTTCCGCCCGTGAGCAGATGATATCGGTGATGACCAATGAGCCGGCATTGATGAATGGATTGCGCGGAATCCCCTGCTCGTATTCCAGTTGCACGAGGGAGTTGAACGCCGTGCCGGACGGCTCGCGTCCGACGCGCTGCCAGAGCGCCTCACCGACGAAGTTCAACGCGAGGGTGAGCGTGAGCACCTTGGAAATGCTCTGAATCGAAAAGGGTTCATCAGCATCGCCGACGCGGAACACCTCGCCATCGACGGTCACCGCCGCCATGCCGAACTTGTCCGCCGGCACATGGGCGAGCGCGGGGATGTAGTCCGCCACCACGCCGCGCCCGAATTCGGGTTTGATCTCCTCGCAGATCTCTTCAAGGATCGCCTGATAGTCCGCTCGCGCCATGCCGCGATCGTACTGTCCCGCCGAAAAATGGCCAGTCGCTT
>RECV01000023.1 GCA_007693845.1 Phycisphaerales bacterium | reverse complement strand
CACGGCGATCCGCTGGACATGCCCGATTGGCCTTCTTCAACGAGTTCGCCGGAGAAATCGACCGATCGGCTGGCAGACGAACCGGAAGAGTTGTTTTCCTCTTCCACTGAAGGTGAGGATGAGGAAACGGCCGATCCCGGCCCGTTGGGTGATACCGATCTCGTTCGCGCGATCATGGAACATCCCGACGGCGTGCGCGAAACGGCCGTGGCGCTGCTGCGCGAGCAGACCGGCTGGGATTCGCTCACGCTTCTTGATCCGCCGAAAGACGATGATCACGGCGCGATCGTTGAAGCCAACGGTTTGGTGTTCGGCGAACTGCGTGCGGCAGAAGCCACCGCGGAAGAACTCACCCCCTGGGCGGAGTGGCTGGCCTACTGGCTCGAACTCGATCGCACGTACGCGGACTTTCGCCACAAGGCGTACCACGACTGGCTGACCGGAGCGTGGAATCGACGTTACTTTGTGGACTTTCTCGAACAGGTCATCGCAGAAGCATCCAAGCGCCGCCGACCGATCACCCTTATGGTTTTCGATATCGATGACTTCAAGCGCTACAACGACCAGTACGGGCACGCAGCGGGCGATGAGATTCTGCGCGAGACGGTGCGCCTGCTCAACTCGGTGATTCGCAGTGAAGATCGCGTCTGCCGAATCGGCGGCGATGAGTTCGCGGTGATCTTCGCCGACCTGGACAAACCGCGCAGCCCCGGCTCCGAACCGCCGCATACGGTCGACCAGATTGCGCAACGCTTTCAGGAACAGATTTGCGACATGCGGTTTCCCAAACTCGGAATCGATGCCCCGGGGACGCTCAGCATTTCGGCCGGTCTCGCGACCTATCCGTGGGATGGTGATGATCCGATCAAACTGCTGCGACACGCGGATGAACTCGCGCTGCGATCCAAGAACAGCGGCAAGAACGCCATCACTCTCGGACCCGGCGCCCAGCGCGTCTGCGGCCGTCCGCGGCAGGAAGATTGACAGACCCCCAGGATTTCGATGCATTACTTTGCTTACGGCTCCAACATGCTCGCCGCGCGCCTCCGCGCCCGGACGCCGTCCGCAACGTTCATGTGCATCGCGCGACTGCACGGCCACACGCTTCGATTCTGGAAACACGGCCGGGATGACTCCGGCAAGGCGACGATCGTCCCGAGTGACCAACCGCATGATCAGGTCATCGGCGTTGTTTACGAGATCGACGAACCGGAATGCGCCGACCTTGACCGCGCGGAAGACCTCAACCACGGTTACGAGAAAGTTGAAGTCCGTCTCGCCGGCCGAGAAGGTGATCTCGATGCCCTGACCTATCGCGCACAACCAAGCTACATCGACCGATCACTCACACCGTTCGATTGGTATCGAGATCTCGTGATCGCGGGGGCGATTGAACACAACCTGCCCGAGGACTATATCGAGCAGCTTCGGCAGATCAGGACGACAACGGACCCCGATCCGGACCGGGCGGCCCTTCACCGCCAACTGATCGAACCGAACCAGACGAAATCCACGTGAAATGCTGATCGGCCGTTGATCCAAACCAGCCACCGACCGATACCGTAGACCGACCCGCCTCCGCTTCCCGCTACCCTCGACGGACCGACGGCCTGAACCAGACATGTCCGAACGCATCGTCATCATCTCCGACACGCACCTCGGCCGACCGCACGCGGCCGCGGCCAGCGCTCGCGCGCTGCGTCCGCTGTGGGACGGCGCGGACCGGTTCATCGTCAACGGCGATACGGCGGAAGTGCACCACCCCTCGCACTGGTGCGAAGCGGCCAAAGAGACCATGCAGCTCTTTGATCTATGCGAAACGGATGATGTCCAATTGACGTTGTTGTCGGGCAATCACGATCCGTACATCAGCGACATTCGGCATCTGCACCTCGCGCGCGGGATCATCTTCGTGACGCACGGCGATGTCCTGCACCCCGCCGTCGCGCCATGGAGCCCCGCCGCCGGGCGCATTCACCGCGCGTACCAAAACGGACTGGAGCAACTCGAGGATGGTGACCGCGAAACGCTCGAAGCGCGCCTGCAACTGGCCCAGCACGCTTCGCACGAGGAATGGAAGCACCTTCACGAACTGAAGCGTGAAGCGAGTCGGTCCACGATGTTCAACATGATCATCCGACCGTGGGCGGTGGCGAAGGTTGTGTGGTATTGGCGCATCGTGCCGCGCCTTGCCAGTGAATTTATCAAGCAGCACGCGCCGGAAGCGCAGTTCGCAATCATCGGTCACACCCACCGTCCCGGCGTGTGGACATGCCGAGGCCGCACGATCATCAATACCGGCAGCTTCGGTTTTCCCGGCACCCCCCGCGCGGTCGTCCTTGAGGGCCGCGAACTGAAGGTCGTGCGGATCGAGTGGCGCGGCGAGCAGTACGAACTCGGAACGCACGCTCTGGCACGTTACGAACTGCCCGAACCAGTTGATTCCGTTGCCGCGGAAACCGAATCTGCGCGGCCCGCGGCCTCGGTGCCGAAAACCCGTCCCGGCAGCGATCGGCCGAGCGTGCCGGCAATCTGACGCCCGGCTTCAAACAGCCGATCGAGCGACACGCCGGTTTCGCAGTGCATCCGCTGGCACAGGTAGATGAGGTCCTCCGTCGCCAGGTTCCCCGCCGCGCCCGGTGCGTACGGGCATCCGCCCAACCCGCCGCAGGACGCGTCAAACCGCACCACGCCGAGCTGCATCGCGGCGTACGCGCAGGCCAGGGCCGTGCCCCGCGTGTCGTGCAGGTGCAGGGTGGTCTGGCGCGGTTCGATCAGATCTTCGAGTTCGTCGTACAGGATCTCGATATCGTTCGGCGCCGCGACGCCGATCGTCTCGCCGAGGTCAAAGTCATCATGATCGGGGTCCAGTCCGAACTGCATCAGTCGCTCAATGACTTCGCGCACCTTGATCGGCGCGATCGCGCCTTCGTAGGGGCAAGCCACAACACAACTGATGTAGGCGCGCACGGGGATCTCAGTTTTTTTCGCGCCTTCAATGACCGGCGCGAACCGGTCGATCGTCTCGGCGATCGTGGCGTTGGTGTTGCGCTGACTGAACGTCTCGGAGGCGGCGGTGAAGATGGCGACCTTATCCGGCCGATGTTCACCAAGGGCCATCGCGCGATCGAATCCCTTCTCGTTCGGCACGAGCGCGGAAATGACCACGCCGGTCGGCCGGTCGATCCGGCGGAACAGCTCTTCAGCATCGCCCAACTGCGGCACCCATTTGGGACTGACGAAACTGCTCGCCTCGACTTCCGCCACACCGGTGCGCGCAAGCTGATTGACGAACGCCACCTTCGCCTCCAGCGGCACAATGCCGGATTCATTCTGCAGACCGTCCCGTGGCCCGACGTCGGTGATTCGCACACGGTGGGGAAGC
>RECV01000107.1 GCA_007693845.1 Phycisphaerales bacterium | reverse complement strand
CGGCTGGTCAGACTTTGCATGCCGGATTCAGCGATCTTGGCGAGGATGCGATCGATCTCCTGCGCGGCTTCCTCCTCCTGTTGCCGCTGCTTCTCTTCACGCCGAAGTTCCCGATCGCTGAGTTGCGGTTCCTGTTCGGGCCCGGTTGCCAGACTCAGCGCGTAGTCATCGCTTTCAAATCCCAACATTTCTTCGGTGAACGCAAGCTGCCGATGCGTCTGCCAACACGTGAATCCACCGAAGACCGCAATGAGCACCAGCATGATTCCGCCGCGGGCACCGCTGAGTGACATGACCAGTCCGATCACGCCGAGCAGGACCGCGCCGACGAATCCGGTGCGCACAGCAAAGCGCATCGAGGCGACGTAGCCGTAACGAGGCCAGAGCACGGCCTGGACGATGCGCCCGCCATCCAGGGGAAAGATCGGCAGCAGGTTGAACAGCAGCAGCAGCAGACTGATCGCGTTGATCAGATAGAGGATGATCAGCGGCCAGTTGGTGAGGACCGCCCCGTGGGTGTAGAGCCCATCAAAGAAGAAGGGATTCGGGATGGCCACGCCGAGCCACTGTCCGGTCGCCAATCCGAGCATCGGTGCTGCAGCGAGACAGATCGCGACGTTGACCAACGGTCCGCCGACGGCCGTGGCCAGATGGGCCTTCCAATGGTTCGGCGGCAGACAGTACGCCAGGCCGCCCAGTGGCCACATGAGAATCTCGTTGGCCTCGCCCCCGCTCTTTCGGCATCCGATGCAGTGGCCGAATTCATGCAAAAGCACGATCCCGAACAGGATCGCCAGTATGGAGAACATGATCCAGAAACCCGATGGAGCCGCCGCACCGGCTCCGGGGCTGGTAAACGCGGCCGAAAGCAGCATGACGACGATGAAGATCAGGAAGACGATGTGAACGCGGACTTCGATGCCGGCGACGCGGCCGAGCGACAGCGCCCAGCTCATGGGATTGTCGAAACTCGGGCGGATGCCCTGCCAGTCCCCGCCGGGTCGCCCTGAACCACGCATCGGATCGTCGCCGTATTCGTCATCACGATCGCGCCAACTCATCGTGCAGCGATCCTCCGCGCATGGTTCCACATGAATAGTGCCGCAATCGACTTGCCGTCCTGCATGCGTCCGTCCGTCGCCATCTCCAGAGCATCTTCACGGCCGATGAGATGAACCTCAATCTCCTCGCCCGGTTCCAGACGCTGACCGACTTCGGACAACTCTTCCGCAACGAACACGTGCATCAGTTCATCCGCGAAGCCGGGCGAGGTGTAGAACGTGCCGAGCGGTTCGATGCGAGCAGCGGAATAACCGGTTTCCTCTTCCAGTTCACGTAGAGCGGCGTTCCGCGGATCCTCGCCGGGCTCGAGCTTTCCCGCCGGGAATTCCCAGAGCGTCTGATCCGGCGCGATGCGGTAATTCCGGATCAGGATCAACTTCTGTTCGTTGAGAACGGGCACAATCAGCACCGCGCCGGGGTGTCGAACGATTTCACGGGTGATCTCCCGCCCTTGCTCATCACGGTATGTTCGTACTTCAACGGAGAAGAGTCGGCCCTGGTGAGGGGTTTCGATATCGCAATCTCGGCTCATCGCTAGAATGATAGGTCATTTATGCCGCAAGAGACGCACGAGCCATCCTCTGATTCGGACCACGCCGGACCCATTATCCGTCTGGTCGATCTGTGGAAGTCCTTCGCCGCGGTTCAGGTTCTCAAAGGCATTTCGATCGACTTTCCCCGCGGCCGGTCGACCGTCGTGCTCGGGCCGAGCGGTTGCGGCAAAAGCGTGATGCTCAAACATATTCCGGGTCTGCTCCGGCCGGACCGGGGCGAAGTCTGGTTTGACGGCCGAACGATTCATTCGCTGCGCGAGAACCAGCTCGGGCCGATTCGGCGGGAGATCGGCTTCCTGTTTCAGCAGAGTGCGCTGTTCGACTCCATGAATGTTGAGCGCAATGTGAGCTTCCCGCTCATCGAACACACCCGCATGAGTCGGTCGGAAGTCCGCCATCGCGTGGAGGAAGTCCTCGAGCAGGTCGGGCTCCCTAAGGTCATGCAAAAAATGCCGTCGGAACTGTCCGGCGGGCAGCGCAAGCGGGTTGCCCTCGCCCGCGCGATTGTTCTCAGGCCGAAAGTCATTCTGTACGACGAGCCGACCACCGGACTGGATCCGATTCGAGCGGACAGTATCAACGACTTGATCATCAAGTTGCAGACAGAATTGAACGTCACGAGTATCGTGGTGACCCACGACCTCACCAGTGCGTTCAAGGTGGCCGATCGGATGGTCATGCTTCACGAAGGCCGCATCGTTACGCAGGGGCCTCCCGATATGCTTCGGCAAAGTGACGATCCCTACGTTCAGCAGTTTCTTGAAGGCCGTTCGGATGAGTCGGGCCTCCAGTCGGCGGTCGAACCGGCAGTCATTTCGATCGAAACGGAGACTCGCGCTGATCACGAACAACGAGCCCCGCGGAAGGACAGTTGACCATGCCTGATTTTGCCCGGAACTTCGTCATCGGCTTCGTTTCGATCGTTGCCCTCCTGGGATTTGCCGCACTTCTGATGTTCTTCGGCGAACTGGACTTGATTCGCACGGACCGATACGCCGTCGAGGTGCGCATGAACATTGCCGGCGGACTCAGGTCGAGCAGCGTGGTTGAGTTGAACGGCGTGAGCATCGGCCGCGTGGAAAAGATCGAACTCGTCGAAGAGGATCCCATTCATCCGGTCCGGGTGTTGCTGAAGATCAATCACCCCCACCGGATTCCGAAGAATGTCCGCGCCAGCGTCGAGCAATCCCTGCTGGCGGGGACAGCGATGCTGCAACTGGTCTCTCAGCCGCTGCCTGAAGGAGAAACTGAACTGGAGTACCTGCCGACCGATGGATCCGGGCAGATGGAGGCCTTTGAGCAGTCATTGATTGACAAGATCACAAAGGATCTCGATGAACGCACCGCCCCGCTGCTGGACGCATTGGAACGCTTCGATGAATTGAGCCGGACGTACACGGCACTGGGTGAGAATCTGAACGAACTGGTCTCACCGTTGACCGATGATGAGGATCTGAATCTGCGGGCGGCCATCATCAAGCTGAACACCGTCCTGGACGAAGCTCGCGATGCACTTGCGCTGGCCTCTGATTGGCTGGGGGATGACCAGATCCGTCACGATGTCCGTGAAGCCGTGGCCAACGCCGGAACGCTGATCGAGCGGGCCACCGCCACTTTCGAGCGGTATTCCGAGTTGGCGGCCCATCTCGAGACGAGCGCCGACGAGATGCTCGAGCGACTGGTGCCGATGGCAGACGAAATGTCCGCCACGCTGGCCGAGGTCCGAACGCTGGTGCATCGCGCCGGCGATGGCGAGGGGACGATCGCGCAACTGCTGAACAACCCCGATCTCTACGAGTCGCTGCTGGATGCAGCCGTCCGTCTGGATCAGGCACTGCAGGATGCCCGGCTGCTGATCCAGAAGATCAAGGCGGAAGGGTTGCCGGTTCAGTTCTGAGCAGATCGGCCGGCATCACGACGCACGGATGGCCTCCCCGCCGGCTGGCTCAACGCCGCACGCGTCGGATCCCACAAACTCGCCCGGACGGGTATACTTCGACCGTGCGGAGGTTCTGTTGTCGACCGCATCTGACCCAATGGATTTCTAGGCCCGAACGAAAGGATTCTTCGATGGTGATCACACGGGTGACAGCGTGCAGTGTCATAGTCTTGGCTGCGATGCTTCTGAGCGGCTGCAATAACAGTATGAAAGAAGAAGTCGACCTGCTGACGCAGGAGAATGAAGATCTCCGCGCGCAACTGGCCGATCGGAACCAGGCGCTCGATGCCGCCACGTCGACCGCACGGGATCGTGAGATGGAGGCCCGCCGACTGGCGCGCGAACTGGATGAAGCCCGCCGCCAGCGTGAAGAGCGACCGGCCGCGACATCAGATCGCACCGGATTCGAAGGCATTGCCGGCGTCACCGGCTCCATCGCCGCCGGCGAAGTCACCGCCTCCGTTGATAGCGATGTGCTCTTTGCCTCCGGCAGCGCGGACCTGCGCCAAGGCGCACGGCAATCACTGAATCAGGTTGCCCAGGTTCTCAATTCAAATTACTCCGGCCGCCCCATTCGCATTGTCGGCCACACCGACACCGATCCGATCCGGCGCAGCGGATTCAAGAGCAACTATCACCTCGGCTTTGAACGCGCTTATGCCGTTCGCGAGTATCTCATCTCGCGCGGTGTGTCCGCTGAACGTATTCACTTGGCGAGCTTCGGTCCCCACCGCCCCCGCGGAACGAAGGCGCAAAGTCGCCGCGTTGAGATCGTCGTGATGACCCAGTGATCGATTCCCAAGAGATCAATTGAGTCTGCTTCAAAGATTGCCGCCGAACGCAATGCGTTCGGCGGTTTTTATACGCGCGGGTTGTAGATTGTGCCGCGACGTTCTTTCGAATCCCGCGCGACTCTGTTGCCGGCGCTTCGATTGCTGATCGGATCATCAAAACGATTGAACGCGTCTGATGGTGTTCCGTGATCATCCCACCAGGCCGGGAGTGGGCAGAAACGGCAAGTAGAGCCCGTGTAGCCAGTCGAACCATTCGCGGCAGATGATGACCGCCACGGTCGCCAGCGCGAGGTGTGGGCCGTAAGGCAGCTCACGCCGGGCGGTCTTGAAGATTGACGCCATGCCGGAGGATCCGATCGCCCAGAGGATGCCGAAGAACGGCGCGAGGAAGAAAATCCAGATCGGATCGACACAACCGAGCACGGCGCCCACCGCCGCGAGCAGATGCACATCGCCAAGTCCCATGGCTTCGCGCCCGAACGCGAATGTGCCGAGAATCCGCACCGCCCAAACGAGCCCGCCGCCGACGAGATAGCCGAGAAACGTTCCGCCCAGGGCTTGCACAATGACCGGCGGCGCTTCCGCCGGCGCCATCATGCCGAGGAAGTATCCGCCGAGCATGCCGAGCAGGCACGGTGTGAGAAAGAGCAGTTCAACCCCCATCTCCCGCCGCGCATGCGGATAGTCGCCCAGGACCTGATCCTCTTCGACGAATTCGTGGTAGTCGTGAAAGCTGTAGCGGAGCGTGCCAAAGCGCAGCAGCAGCACACCGATCACGACGCCGACCATCCCGCCCAGCGCGATCAGGAACCACATCCAGTCCGTCGCGGGAATCGGCCAGGCGAGCGGATCGTTCCGGACGACCGGCGGCAGCAGTGCCTGCAGCGGGTACGCGATGAACGCGGTGATCGTCACGAAGAGCGGAATCTCAATCGGAATCGTGAACGTCTTCGCATCGATCATCGTCATCGCGAACAGTCCCGCTAGAAGAAACGAGACGGCGATAAAGACCGGCCAGGTGCGGAAGAAGTTGTTGAAGAATCGGTCGTACCACCACTCGCCGCCGATCGCGCCAAGAAAGACCCAGTCCGGCGGCACCATGAAGAACACGATGTACAACCCCAGAAAGAGCAGCGCCATGAACACTTCAACGACCATGTACTGCGAACTGATCGGCACGCCGCAGTATCGGCACTTCCCGCGCAGGAGAAACCAGCCGAGGATCGGCAGGTTTTCGGTGAAGAATTTCAGCCGCGCGCCGCACGTCGGGCAGCGGCTCGGCGGCGTGGTTACGCTCATCCCCGTCGGCAGCCGGTAGATCACCACATTGATGAAACTCCCCACACACGCGCCGAACGCGAAGATGAAGACCATCGTGGGAAGATGCTGATAGACCCAGAGTGGCATGGTGAAATCAGGGTGTGGGAATTGAGTACTGGACGTGAGACGTTCGGATTATGAGCGATCGGGCGCGGAGCCCACTACGGTTGGCTCTTCACTGTTCACTGTCCTTTTCCTCGGCCGCGGTTTCCAGTTCCTGCTCAGCGGCATCGAGAATGGTGCGACAACGTTTGATCAGCTCATCGCCACGCTTACGCTGTCTGAGACTTTCCTCCAGACCGATCTCCCCCTGTTCGATCCGGTCGATGATCGATTCAAGTTCCTCAACCGCGCGCTCGAAACTGAGCGATTCGGCCGGCGGCACGGTGGGCGTCTCTTCGTTGTTGCTCTGTTTCTTGGCCATAAGTTCGCACTCTACGATCACTCGCCGAAGAGGTCCATCTGATCGGCATCGTCGGCCGCTTTTCGTGATGATCCGCGACGTTTCGGCTTCGGCCGATTCGTTAAACCGCCGACCACAGAGTCGATCACGCCATCACGGACATTCGTGCGGATCGCCATTCCGGTCGTCACATCACGAATCGACCGAATCAGCGTTCCGTCCGTCGAGGTCGTGTAGGAATACCCGCGTTTCAGCACCAGCCGCGGATCGACCGCCGCCAACTCGCGTTCCAGCGCGTTCAGGCGTTTGCGTTCGTGCCGCACATGCCGTGTGATCGCGATCTGAAGCCCGCGCTTCAGTCCATCCACGCGACTGCGTTGATCGATTCGCCGCCGGACCGCGCGATCCAGTCGGTCGCGCAGGATCGCCAGCCGCTCGTGCCGTTCGCTCACGATTGCGGCGGGGCGAAGCTGCGACCACCGGCCGGCGAGATGCTCGATCTGCGCCCGTTCGGCGTGGAGTCGGCCGCGCACACTGCGCTTCAGATCGCGCGCCAGCCGCATCACCGTTTCACCTGCCCGTGAAAGCAGCACCCGGGGATCTCGGAACGCTTCGTGCCGCGTGATGGCGTTCACGCGTTCACGCTCTCGTTCCACACGCCGCTTGAGCAGCGCGTGCAATCGATGTTCGAGATGCTCCACCTGCCGGTGCAGGTCGGCTGAATCCGGCACGAGTCGCATGGCCGCCTGCGTCGGCGTTGAAGCGCGTAGGTCCGCCACCAGTTCGATCACGGTGGTATCCGATTCGTGCCCGATCGCCGCGACGAGCGGAATCGAACAGTGAAACGCCGCCTCCGCGACGATGCGTTCGTTGAATGCCCAAAGGTCTTCGATCGATCCCCCACCGCGCGTCACGAGGATGGCATCCACCCCGAGTTTGGCGTGATCCCGGTCGATCCGCTTGATCGCGCGGGCGATCTCTTCCTTCGCACCTTCGCCCTGTACGCGCACCGGCACAAGCAGCAGCCCGACCGCTTTGCAGCGATGGGCCGCGGTGTTGATCACATCCTGCACCGCTGCACCGGTCGGTGACGTCACCACCGCGATTCGGCGGGGAAAGACCGGCAACGGCTTCTTCCGCGCATCATCAAAGTACCCCTGACCGCGCAACTCTTCGCACAATGCGCGGAATTGCAGTTCGAGCGCTCCGGCCCCGACCGGTTCGAGCTTCGTCACATAGAACTGCGTTCGGCCCTGCGGCGGAAAGTGGCTCACGTGGCCCGTCGCGATCACCTCATCGCCTTCCTTCGGCGTGAAGCTGAACTTCTTCGCGCTGCTCGCCCAGGCCACGGCGGAGATCACCGCATTCGCATCCTTCAGCGAAAAATACCAGTGGTTCGGCGACTTGAGGTTGCTGATCTCGCCGATGACGCGCAGCGGCGAGGTGATGCGCTGCTCGAGCGTGCTCTTGATCAGTTCCGAAAGTTGCGAAACGGTCAGTTGGTTCGCTTCGGTGATGGAGCCAAGCTGCTTCTTTTCCCGACGCGCGGGCTTCCCGGATGCCTTCTTCGCATCATCGCCTTGCGCACGTTTCGGGTTGAACGGCAATCGCGCCATCTTCGATCCAGCACTCCATCATCAGACATTTCTGTGAAACCGCACTCTGATTCAATCGGTGGTCATGTTCGCAAGCTGGTCGAGGTCGTACCAGAGTTCGCCATCAATCCCCAGCGGGTAGCCGAGCCACATCCAGAGCAGCAGCATGATCGTCCAGATAATGGTGAAGACGACGGTGTACGGGAACATGGTGGCGATCAGCGTCCCCATGCCGCCCTTCGGCACGTATTTCTGCATGAACACCAGAATGATGATGAGGTACGCATTCAGCGGCGTGATGATGTTGCTGACCGAGTCGCCCACGCGGTAGGCGGCCTGCGTCAGTTCAGGGCTGATACCCACCAGCATGAACATCGGAATGAAGATCGGCGCGAACAGCGCGTACTTCGCGCTCATCGACCCCATGAACAGATTGAACAAGAGCGTCACAAAGATGAAGGCGATCACGAGCACGCCCGCGCCGAGCCCCGCCTTACCCAGCCACATCCCGCCGGTCATCGCCAGCATGGCGTCGAGGCCGGAATGGCTGAAGTACGCAATGAACTGACCGGCGACGAAGGCGAGGACGATGATCGGCGCCATAGCGGCCATCGAGTCGAGCATGAGTTTCGCAGCGTGTTTGTCGTTCTTGATCTCCCCGCTCGCAATGCCGTAAGCGAGGCCGGGGATCAGAAAACCGAAGAACAGCAGCGGCACGATCGCATCCACCCACCGATCGAACATCTGATCGCTCTCATACACCACCGTCCCGTCCCGCCGGGTGAACGTCTCATCGGGCACCGACGCACCTTCGGGCAGATCCGCGACGCGCTCGGCGAGAATCCAGCGAAGGCGCGGCACCGTGATCTCATCCGGATCATCCCCCCGCTCGCGCGCTTCGGCCTGGGCCTGCTCACGTTCATCGATGATCTCCCGCCATTCCGACACCTCGTTCATATCCGAAAGCAGAATGCGATCCGGGCCTTCGGTCAATTCCGGCATCTTGTAGCTGTAGAGCGGCGCACCGGGAATGAGGATCAACGCGAAGGTGATCGCCGCCGTCACCGCCACCGCGGCGCCCGCCCACGCGAGTCCCTGCGATTCCGCGGGCTTGAGATACTGATCGGCCAGTTCCTCTTCCGTCGGCTCGGACGGTCCGCCATCCTCCGGCGCACGCTGCTTCAGGCGTTTCTCCACGAAGAACGCGGTCACGAACCAGCCGGTGAAGGTGATCACGATCGTCGAGATGATCATGAACCACCAGTTGCACATCGGGTTGACGCGGTACCCCTCATGGATGACGTTCGCGCCAAGGGCCGTCAACTCCGCCAGCATCGGCTCAAGGCCGGTGATGAGCAGGTTCGCGCTGAACCCGGCGGACACGCCGGCAAAGACCGCCGCCATTCCCGCCAGCGGCGACCGGCCGACCGACTTGTACAGCGCTGCGGCCAGCGGCGGCAGCACCACGTAACCCGCATCCGTCGCCAGCGAACTCATGATCCCGATGAACACCATCGACGGCGTGAGCACTTTGTCCGCCAGACCCCACTCGCGCGGCGAAAATGACTCCAGCGTGCCGCGCAGTCCGAGCATGAACGCCTTCAGGACCGCCGCGAGCAGGCCGGTCCGTTCCGCAATCCCGATCCCCAACATGCCGACCAGCACCACCCCGAGCGGCGGGAAGTTCACAAAGTTGTCCACCATGCTCCTGAAGATCCAATTGATTCCCTCGCGGCTGATCAGATTGAACGGCTCGAAGACTTCGCCCGTCTGACGCCATTCGAGGACCAGATTCCCCTCCTCATCGATGAGGGGCCGCATCACCGGCTCGCCTTCAGCATCAAGAACCTCATTGCCCTGCTCATCGAGGACGACCTCCTCGACCGGCATGGGCAGTTCCTGCTCAACCCTCCAGCCGGTCTGGTGCGCGACCCACGAGAGCACCATCACCAGCACCGCGCCGAGCGCGAACAGCGTCACCGGGTCCGGCAGCTTGTTACCCAGCCATTCGATCCAGTCGAGGGGATTGAACCAGCTTCCGGACGGGGTGGACGCGGGCTTCAGTTCGCTCATCAGCGCATCTCCGGGGCAAGGGAATGACGCGATTGTGAGCGCAAACCGCCATCCGTCAAGCGCTGCGGTACCATGACCGCATGCCCAAGCGACGAATCGCCCTCATCTCCACCGGCGGCACGATCGAGAAAACCTACGATGAACTCCGCGGCGTGCTCGAAAACCGCGTCAGCGTCCTCGATGTCATGCTCGACATGCTCGTCCTCGAAGGGGTCGAGATCGAGCGCGTCAAACTCATGAACAAAGACAGTCTCGAGATGGATGAGGCCGATCACACCGAGATCGCAACGACCGCCATCGATCTGGCGGCCTCGTTCGAGGGTGTGGTCATCGTCCACGGCACCGATCGGCTGACACGCACCGGCGATGCCGTCGTCAGCCGCACGAACCACCCTCCCGTGCCCATCGTGCTGACCGGTGCCATGCGGCCGTACGTCATGCGCACCACCGATGCGCTGCAGAACCTCACCGAAGCGCTCCTCGCGGTGCAACTGCTCCCGCCGGGCGTGTACTGCGCAATTCACAATCAGGTCCTGCAATTTCCCGGCGTCGAGAAAGACCGCGAACGCGGCACGTTCGTGCAGACCTCACCCGATGATGCCCCCTAGCCGTTATTGGTGAGGCCATCACGGTGATACCGTCACGACCTCCGTCCGCGGCGCGTGACATTCCGTCTCCGTACACGCCTGGTACGTCACGAACAATCGCGGCGGCCGATCGCGGTCCATCGGCTCCGACAGTTTCACCGTGAAAGTCACCAGACCTGCATAGCCCCGAGCCGGCGATTCCTCAGGACCGAAGTTCGACGGCTCCGGCGCTTCGACTTCGATCGACGGCGTCCCGCCCGCCGCTTCAATGAGCAGCGGCACCAGCGCCGGTTGCCCCGGATCGCGCGCATTAATGTGAAAACCCGATTGAATCGACATCTCAATATCCACCGTACGCGAATCAACCGCACTCGCCTTGATCCGCACCGGCCCGCCCGTTTCCGACGTCACCGCCCCACTCTGCGCACCGCTCAACTCCGCAGCGAATAGATCCGGTTCCAACGCCGACAACCGGTGCAGCGCGCGCACACATCCCGCCAGCCCCAACGACTGCTCCCGAATCAGCGAGCTGAAATACCGCAACAATGCAGCCGCCTGCTCAAAATACACCCGCTCCCCCGTCCGTTCCGCGAGCGTGATCAGGTTGTTCGCCATCACCGAATTGCCGCTCGGGATCGCGCCGTCGTAGCGGCTGCGGCTGCGGACAAAGAGATCCGTCTGCTCCGGCCGAGAATCAAAGTACGCCCCGCCCGCCTCCTTATCGACAAACAATTCGCGCGCCTCCGTCGCCAGCGCCCTCGCCCGTTCAAGATGCTCACTGTCATCCGTCGCTGCGTGCAGCGCAAGTAATCCGTGCATCAACAGCGCGTAATCCTCCAGAAACGCCGGGATGCGCGCTTCCCCCTTGCGGTAACTTCGCGCGAGCGCATCATCCTCCGTGCGCATCGTCTTCTCGATGAACCTTGCCGCCCGCTCCGCAAGCTCGATGAACTTCGGTTCCTTGAGCGCTCGCCCCGCATCGGCCAGGCCCGCCATCATCAGCCCGTTCCAGCCGGTGAGCACCTTGTCATCCGTCCCCGGCTGCTCGCGCTGATCACGCACTTTCAGCAGCGCCGCATTGATCCGGTCCAGCTTCTCAAACAGTTCCGGCACGCTCATGCCGCCCGCCTCAGCCAGTTCAGCCGGCGGAGCGGTCAGCGTCAGCACGTTGCGCGGCGGCTCATCCGAATGATGCGGGTCCTGAAAATTCGTCCCGCGCGACAGACCGTACACCTCCAGCGCAAAGCCGATCTCATCCGGCGGGAATCCGGCTTCACCCAGCGCGGCCCGCACTTCATCCTCAACCCAGAGATAGTTCAGCCCCTCCCGCGCATCGACCTCCGCATCCTGCGCTGAGTAAAACCCGCCGGCCTTGTCCATCATCTCCCGCTCAACGTACGCCGCCGTCTGCCGCAGAATACGCTCGAAGTACGGATCACCCGTCTTCTCATGCGCCCGCGCATACGTCGTCAGCAACTGCCCGTTGTCGTAGAGCATCTTCTCAAAGTGCGGCACCAACCACTGCGCATCCACTGAGTACCGGTGAAACCCGCCACCAACCTGATCGTACATCCCGCCGCGCGCCATCCGATCCAGCGTGTGCAGCACCGCATTTCGAACCGTCTCATCCTCCCACGCGCATTCCATCAGCAGATCAAGATTGACCGGCGTGGGAAACTTCGGCGCGCCGCCGAAGCCGCCATGATTCGCATCGTACGTGCGCATCTGCATCGACACCGCATCACGCACCACCGCTGCATCCAGCGTCACCGCTTCCGGCATCTCCCGCACCACCTGCACCACCGCCGCCGAAACCTGATCCGCCTGCTTCATCACATCATCACGACGCCGACTCCACGCCTCCGCCAGCGAACGCAGCACCGTCGTGAACGACGGCAGACCGTGCCGATCCTGCGGCGGAAAATACGTCCCCGCGTAGAACGGCCGAAGCCGCTCCGGCTCCAGCCAGACCGACATCGGCCATCCGCCCTGCCGCGTCATCAACTGCACCGCCGTCATGTACAGATCATCCACATCCGGCCGCTCTTCCCGATCAACCTTGATCGGCACGAAGTGCTCATTCAGAACCGCTGCCACCGCTTCGCTCTCGAAGCTCTCACGCTCCATCACGTGACACCAGTAACACGTCGAATACCCCACGCTCAGAAAAATCGGCTTGTCCGCCTCCCGCGCCGCGCGGAACGCCTCTTCACCCCACGCGCGCCAATCAACAGGATTCTGCGCATGCTGCAGCAGATACGGACTCGTCTCACGCGCCAGCCGATTCGTGTGATGCGCCTGGCTGCCGGTTCTCGTTGCTTGTGAACTCATGCCACATCCTAAGCACGATCACGCCCGCCGTCTGAGAAATCACGCGCACCAACAATTTCACGCCGCATCCCGCGCCGGCGTCCAGATTTCTTTCGTACCCGCCTTGATCACTCGCTGCGGCCCCTGCGGCAACTGCAGCGAGCTCGACGATGCGCCCTGATCCACGCCCGGCGCCATCACCTTCGCCAGATCCGTAAAGTTCGGCATCTCGAACGGTGCCACCGGCAGATACTTCGTCATGCCCGCAATCACCACACAGATATGCTGACTCTGACCGTACCGAAACGCCCGCTGCATCTCCGCGAGCGACACTCGCGGCTTTCTGCTCGCCTTCGCTCGCCCCTTTGTGCCTCCATGCCCTGATCCCTTGGCGGATCCCTTGCTGCCTTCCTCCTCCGGCAACTCCGGCAGCACCACATCCTTATATTCCTCACCCGGCTTCAATCCATACACTTCACGATATTCGCGCATCAACCCGCCGCGCGTCTGCCGCGGATAACGAAGCTCCTCATGCTTGCCGCGCTGCGTGCGCCCCACCCAGAAAATATGCACCCGCCCCTTCCGCCGCGATCCGTGCCTCGCTGCGATCGCTTCGAATCCGCACGCATTCCAGAACTCGTTCGCTTCAATATCCTGAGCACACCACAAGCCGATCAACCGGATGTTCGGCTCCATATGATCAATAAAATGCTGCACCAGCGCCGTGCCCATCAATCGCCTGCGAGCATCGTACGACACCGCTGCCTGATAGATGATCCCGAAATGCGCATCGCGCAGATAGTTGCCCTTGCCCAGCAGATACGCTGCCGGCTCATCGTTCTCCAATGCGATCGACACCTTGCCGCGCTCGATGTTCCACTCCAGCGCCTGCCGGGGCAGAAACCCGACCTGGTTGGAAAACTTCTTCTGAAGATGATCCAGAAACTTCAGATCGCGATCGCCGTGACCCGGCATCGCAGAGCGAATCGTCACGTGCTTGTGTTCGCCTTCAGGTAACTTTGCAAGTTGTTGAGCAGTACGAATCATGGGGGAAATCCAGGGGGGAAAGAGGCACGCAGGCACGAGGGCACGAAGGCACGAAGGGGGGACAAAGCCACCACGTTTAGCCGCGGGGCGGAGCCCCGCGCGTACGACGGCGTGATCGGGGCATTGGGCGGGCGGCAGAGGAGGGAGAGCATCAACCAACGCACGCGCAACAACTTCTTCGTGCCTTCGTGCCTCGTTGCCTTGATGCCTCCCCCGCCTCCTACTCATCCCAACGGAAAATCACTGAACGCTTCTGCCGGCTGACCATCGAGGCCCGTCACATCCGGCGGGTCGGCTGCGTAACTCACACCGTCCGCGCCCGGGCTCATCTCAAACGGCGAGATCGCAAGCTGCACCACCGAACCCGCCGCTGCAGCATCCATCACCGAGTAAAGCCGATCGCTGTGCCGCACCGTCCAGTTGGAAGGCGAAAGCACGCCATCCACCAGCAGCCGATCGAACTCCACATCGACGACATCGCCGCCGAACAACGCCTCCACCGGCACGGGTGGCGCATCAGGGAAACGTGGGAATGGCATACACACCCGCCGGGACGAACCCGCCCGACGTGGTGCGAATGCCAAGGTCTCCTTCCAGCACATGGAGGTCCGTTCCCGCCACATCGCCTGCGAACGTGAACTCGATCACGGTGTAACTCACGCGCTCCATCGACGTCACCGCCTGCTCACCATCCGCGCCGGCCTTGTAGCCCGGCAGCTTGGCGGTCATCACGCGATTGCTGAACGTGATCCGAATCGCATCCGCTGCGACCGTTTCGATGTTCTCGATGATCGCGGAGGTGTTCTTGTTCGGCACCGATGGATCATGCGCCATGCGGTTGCGAACAAACGTTTTCTTGATTGAACGAAGTGCCATTGTTGAAATCTCCAGAAAAAAGGTCTTTGAAAAGAAAGGCACGAAGCCACGAACTGGCGGAGGCACGGAGGGAAGGCAGAAGACACAAGCACTTCGTGCCTTCGTGCCTGTGTGCCTCCGTGACTCTCCCTTCTCACGCTGCAATCTTCAGATCATCCTCACCGCCGCCAAGCTGCTTCGGCTGACCGCCATCGGGGGTGAACTGTTCAAGTTGCTGATCAACCGGCCCGCCGAACGCAATCAGCATCGCCACCGGGAGCGACATCGGCCCATCCAGGCCGCGGGCCGTTCTCCACCGCGCGAAGTACGTGGCACACTGTCCTGCCTTCTCCGGCGAGAACGAATACTTGATCGGATTCTTCGTGAAGACCCCGACCGACTTCGCATCCTGCCAGTTCACGATCGGCGTCGGCCCCACGTGCACGAAGAGTTCAAGCTGCGTCACGTTCGCCGGCTTCGCTCGCTTCGTCGGCGTGTTCTCATCCACGTACCGGATGATGTGCTCGCCCGAAAACGCGGCCTGAATGGTCAACATGGGCGCAGAATCCGGCGCAGGAATGGGCGTTTTTGTTGGATCGTTAACATGGACGCCAAGTTGGAGTTTCGCTTGACTATCCACACCTTGGTTCGCTTTTATCTGCTGGGCGTAGACGCGGCAGGTGCCCTTCGCCGAGGCCCGCACCGCATCTTTCTGAATGATCAGACCCGGCGAACGCGTCTCGTTGTCCTGGCACTTGATGAACAGCCCGTTGAACTGCTGCTGCAATGATGCAATGATCTGCGCATCCTGCTCATTGAGCCCGTACTTGCCGGGATCCTGGCTAATTTTGCTTGAGAATACGGTGAGCCATGCATTAAAGCCGGCATCCGTGGTGGGGATGTAATCCCCGGTTTGAGCGTACGCTTTGTCGTTCATCGTTACGGTCTCCTGTCTTTGCGTTTCGTATGAAACGTTTGTCCTTGCGGAACTGACCACACCGGCCGCGCCCGCATGTGTCGTTCCCGCACACTTCCCAGAGGCGGGAACCCAGTTGCTTCACCACGAAGCAACAACCGACGCGATATTCGGCGCGGCTACAGAGAGAATGAAGATATTTTCACCGGCTATCTGTAAAAAAAGTGCCCCGAAGCCGTCCCCGTCACTGGGCAACGTTTCCGCGACTCTGGGAAGCGTTTCCCAGCACTTGGGCAACGTTTCCCAGAGGCTGGGAAGGTTTTTCGAGCGCTATTGGAGCAATAGGAAATCCCAACGGTGTTTCTTGATCCCGCGGCCCCGCGATCGATTCGTCGATAGTCGCGCAATGTTGAGGTCACACAAACACGCGAATCAATCGCGGGGCCACCTTCGAAGAAGGTCTGCCACCGCATCGATGATGCCGTGGTTTGGCCGGAAACGTCGCTCTGATACACTCCGAAGCTCATCACGTTGGGTTACTGGGACGCCGTGGTTTGGCCGGAAACGTCGCTCTGATACACT
>RECV01000024.1 GCA_007693845.1 Phycisphaerales bacterium | reverse complement strand
CGCAGAACGATGATCGCGCGACGATCGACGACTGCATCGCGCACGTCGAGCACGTCTGCGAAGTCATGGACCACCGCCGCGGCGTGGTACTGGGTTCGGACATGGATGGCGGCTTCCCGCCTTCGCACCTGCCGATCGAACTTGACCATCCCCGACACCTGCACCGGCTCGCGGATGCGCTGCGCGATCGCGGCTGGTCAGATGATGACGTCGCGGGCTTTCAGCACCTGAATTGGCAACGCATCCTGCATCCCGCCCTGGCATGATCCGACGATTGTCCCGCGATTGGTCCGGGATGATTGCCCCTATTCGGCGTGCGCACTGATCAACCGACGCACCCCGACCAGATCCAGTGCGGGCATTGATCGCTGTGAATAGAGATCCACATCCATCGGCACGCGCGCATTCGGCGGGCAGCGGGTAATCACGACCGGTTGGCCATCATCTTCAAACCGCAACCGTGAGAACCGGCCGTAGGCGGTCTCGGCCGTATCAAACGTAGGCTCCTCGTAGCCGAACTGCACGAGCAACTCCGCCATCACGCCGGTGGACTCATCCGTACTCGCGCGGATGTAGAGCGTCACGCCCGCATCAACCTTCGCATCGGCAGCGCGCCCGACGAGATGCGCGCGAAGATCGGGAAACGCCGTCTCCAGCGCGGTCATGACTTCCTCCGCGATCGTCAGCACGCCGCGGGTGTACGCCCGGTAGCCATCATCGCCCAACTCCTGCATGGCCATCATCTGCGCATGCTTGCGCACCCGGCCGTGACCGGGCAGCGGCTGATCGGCCGGATACTTGAGCCGTTCCGCGGCCTGGCGCAGCGCTGACCCGATCGACTCGACACTGCCGGTCTCGATCAACCGAGCCGCTTCACGAGCCACCGCATCCTGCTGCACGGCCTCGCGCCGGTAGGTCTCACCGTCACCGTCACCATCATCATCATGATCTCGAAAGGCGTCCATCACCCGATATGGTACGAGGCCAACGCCGTTCCGCCTATCGCAACAGCCAGTCGATGGTGTCCCGCAAAAGTTCCTCAATGTCCTCCTGATAACCCACTTGTACCGCCCGAACCACCCCTTCACGGTCGATGACAAACGTGGTCGGCAGCACGACAGCGGCGTAGGAGTTTGCGACTTCACTGTCCATGTCTATCGGCACGTCAAGCTCGAATTCGTGTCGTTCGAGAAACTCGCGGATCGTTTCCTCATCCTCGCCGACATTGATTGCGAGAAGCGTGAACTCCTCATCAGCGTAGGTGTCCGCGATCGCCTCTAGCTTTGGCATCGCACGGATGCAGGGCGCACACCACGTGGCCCAGAAATCAAGGACAACCACCTTGCCCCGCAGATCGTTGCTGAGATCAACTTCCTTCCCATCAAGCCGGCTCAGTCGAAACTCTGGCGCGGACTCGCCCATGAGATCATGCGGCTCGTGTTCCGGCCGTGACGACAGACTACCCCGGCTGAAGACCTGGCTTAAACGGTCAACACGGACGGTGTCATCCAGGTCCAACGTAAAGACGTTTTCATCAAATCGCGAATCGGTCTCCCATTCGGTGATCTGGATGCTCCACTGGCGCGCAACTCTCGATCGAGGACGATCGTCAAACTGCGTCTCACGTGGCACGTCGACCGAACGGATGTGGCGCAATCGGTGCGGCGCATCCGCTTCAATCTCAACGATGTACGTCC
Source organism: Phycisphaerales bacterium (assembly GCA_007693845.1). Taxonomy (GTDB): domain Bacteria; phylum Planctomycetota; class Phycisphaerae; order Phycisphaerales; family SM1A02; genus SKZB01. The sequence goes on along the minus strand of RECV01000024.1, from coordinate 1,712 downwards.
GCGCGTCCAGTTCCGGTACGCGAAAGACGATACGGTGCACAGCGCCCTCGCCATTGACTTCGAACCCTACATAGGTCACATCGGTGACCACAGAGTCATCCATCGCATGGCTCAATCCGTAAAGCGCAACCCCCAGAGTCCGAGCGTCGCGAGCGGTCGCGTGGCGCCTGACAAGGACTTCGAGAAAGTTCCGGAGGCGATCCTCGGCCATATGTCCCTCAAAGGAACGCCCCCGCCCGGGATCGAGGGCGGCCAGTGAGTTCCCCTGAAGAACCAGCGCCCCGGCCAGCGGGTCGCCGCCCATTCCTCCTGAAACGATATCCAGCCGCCCGCGATCACTTGCAGCAATACGCAAGCGAAAAAGAGTTCTCTTCGAGGTCGGCAACACTCGGTCATTTCGCATGACGCGAGCTTCCTCTTCCGCTTCAATCAAGAGACCTGAGTCCTGATTGAGAACATCGCCGGTACGCATCAGAATTTCACGTGCGACATCCGGTACATCTGGCTCATCCGCATTTGCATGCGCACAACTCAACACGATGATGCTCATGAGAACGAAGTGCAACGTAGAGAAACGTGCTCGCATTTTTTGTCCCGTATCTGGCCCCATGGAATTCTCGGAAAGTTTCTGGCTGCAGGAATCGGGGGGACCGGGGCGACTCCACCCGTCAGTCGCAGCAGCCAGCGTTCATTGACCAAAAGGTACGCGACAGATTTCTGCGCCGCAAGAAAAAACCTTGAGATTTCTCCATCGCGTCTCTGACCAACTCATGCCCTGACGGCCCCTTCACGCGCGTTTTCTGCACGCCGCGAGAGATGGAGAACTCTGTCTGGAACTTTGCAACAGGGTTATGGAACTTCCATTTCATGTTGTGAGAGCCGGAGAACGTGAGATGGAAGCTCCATTTCTCCGTGTCCGGGCTGCATTTCTAGAAATGGACGCTCCATTTCCATGTGGGCGCGGCCCATACATCGAAATGCCGCCCGCATTTCGAGAAATGCAACTTCCATAACCCTGTTGCAAGCCCCCATTTCTCTTTCCCACTCGCCGCGCTGCGGCCGGCGATAACCGTTTCGGACCGTCTTGCAGCGGATTCGATCGGGGCTGAAACAGGTGCAATGAAAGGTTCCTTTGATCAAATCCGTGCGCGCGGCGTGCAAATCCGTGCGCGCCTTGTTCAAATCCGTGCGCGCCTTGACCTTTGCGCGGCAAAAGAAGATCAACGCGCGCACGGATTTGACGAGCGGAAGCCGGGATTCTGCTTTCAGGTGAGGCCCGACATGCTCGCCCGCCCCCGGAATTTTCCCGGGCGTACTCACGTTCCCTCTGCCCCCCAGCCCGATTCGCACACCCCCGAAACGCCTCCGGCCACCGGGCCGCGTTTATTGGGTGCTGTCCTTTCCCAACCCGGCGGGATAACGGTCACGCACCGTCACTTCATGTGAAATGACGAAAATTCAACTTGGTCGGGCTCTCCGAACAGCTGGTAAGCGTCCTCTCGGGAGAGCGGCATTTCATATCGAGTGTTATCCCGGAGATCCCACAGGACACCTTCGCCACTCGCCATTCCCCATGGCAAAGGGGCAGTCGTGAAGCCAACAATACGATTATCACGAATTGCAAATTCGTAGTAATGCTTGTTGACAAAGTACACAGTGGCCTGCTCCCCAAAATCTGAGCCAGTTGGTATGAGAGTCCTTGCAGCCCCAAA
>RECV01000110.1 GCA_007693845.1 Phycisphaerales bacterium | reverse complement strand
CCGGTTTGAGAAGCGACTGCAACGTCTCGGCATCGGCCTGTTCCGGATCGAGCCAAGCATCGAACTGCTCCGGCTCCAGGATCACCGGCATGCGGTCGTGCAGATCACGCAACTGTTCGTTCGCCTCGGTCGTGAGAATGGAGTACGTCTCCAATGGCTTCTCACTCTCGGGATCATTCCACGATTCCCAAAGGCCGGCCATGACGAGCGGCTGCTCATCGGCCCGGTAGATATAGAACGGCTGCTTCGCGGATGACTTCTTGCCGGGGTCGAGTTTCTTCCATTCGTAGAACCCGCTGGCCGGCACGAGACACCGCCGCCGCTTGAACGCGCTGCGGAAAGAAGGTTTCTCCGCGGCGGTCTCGCTCCGGGCATTGATCATGCGTGAGCCGATGGACGGGTCCTTCGCCCACGATGGAACCAGGCCCCACTGCATGCCGACGACTTCGCGCTGGCGGTCACCGTCAAGTGCCCTCGCCACCGGCGCGACCTGCGTCGGGGCGATGTTGTAGCGGCGGCGCAGCTCAAAGTTGATCGCCGCCCGAAAGAGCTGCGCGAGCGCCTCCGCCGAGGTTGTCAGGGAATACCGGCCGCACATGCAAGTACGATAGCAGCGCTGGCGAGTGGCAGTGCGAAGCCGATGGACACGGTGGAGTGGTATGAGGCCAGACATCAGTCACCGATACGCAATACGGCTCCGTACATTGAAGAATGGTTGGAGCAACTCCACGTAGAGCCTGATCGCGAACTGCCGGATTGGCCGCGCGCCAGACCATTCCGCCCAGCCGCCACTCTTGACAAACACATCGCTTTCGTTTTCTGCATCGTACACCCCCCTTTGGCGCGGTAGTCGCAATCAATCAGGTTGGCAAGTATCATGCCGACTCCATCGCCGTAGTCATGTCAATCGGGATGTCAGCTGAATGAAGCGAGTGGCGCCGTACAGTCTGATTTTCTGCATCAGCGTCATCACACTGTTTGTGTTGTTTGGCGCAATCTTCACCGAGGCGGTCGGTGCTGCTTTCAGTCACCTCCAGTCGTTTATCGTTTCTGCCTTCGGCTGGTTCTACGTGCTGGCCGCAGTGTGCTTCCTGGTGTTCGTCTTGTGTCTGATGTTCAGTTCATTCGGGCGCATTCGCCTGGGACGGGATGACGAAAGGCCCGAGTACAGCTTCTTCACGTGGTTCGCCATGCTGTTCAGCGCGGGCATGGGGATCGGGCTGATTTTCTACAGCGTGGCGGAGCCGATATCGCATTTCAACGATCCGCCGCGCGCGGTGCCGGGATCGCTTGATGCGGCGAGTGATGCCATGGTCATCACGTTTTTCCACTGGGGGCTGCACGCCTGGGCGATCTATGTCGTGGTCGGCCTGTCCCTCGCGTATTTTGCGTATCGACACGGCCTGCCGCTTACGATTCGATCGACGCTCTATCCGTTACTCGGCCAGCGCGTACACGGCCCTCTGGGCAGTGCGGTTGACACTCTTGCAGTCTTTGGAACGGTGTTCGGGTTGGCGACATCGCTTGGTCTGGGCGCGATGCAGGTCAATGCGGGACTTGCCCATCTTGGCTTTGTAGATACTTCCACGCCAATGCAGATCATGTTGATCATCGTCATCACGCTGATGGCGACGATCTCCGCGGCCACAGGGCTCAACAAAGGGATACGGCGACTGAGCCAGCTGAATATCGTGCTGGCGTTGTTCCTGCTGATGGCAGTTTTCATTGCCGGGCCAACGATGTTTCTGGTCAGTTCCTACGTACAGAACATCGGTTCATATGCTGCATCACTCATTGAACTTTCGTTCAACACAGACGCGTACATCGGCACGGAATGGCAGGAAGTGTGGACAATGTTCTACTGGGGATGGTGGATCAGTTGGTCGCCGTTCGTCGGCATGTTCATCGCGCGTGTTTCAAGAGGAAGGACGATCCGAGAATTTATCGCCGGCGTGCTGCTCGCGCCGTCACTGATCATCTTCTTCTGGCTCGTGGTCTTCGGCAACACGGCGATCCATTTCGAACTCGCTGGAGACGGCGGCATGGTTGAAGCCGTGCAGGAAGACATCTCGACCGTCATCTTTGTGATGTTCGATGCTTTGCCACTGTCAATCATCAGCTCGGTCATCGCGATGGTTGTCATCACTGTGTTCTTCGTCACGTCCGCAGACTCGGGCTCACTGGTGGTGAACATTCTGACGGCGGGCGGTGACCCTGACCCGCCCATGTCGCGTCGCGCGATCGGCGCGGTGATGATCGGAGCCGTCGCAGCCATTCTGTTGCTGACCGGCGGCCTGGTGGCGCTGCAGACCGCTGCGATCACCACGGCCATGCCGTTCTGCGTTGTGATGCTCTTCATGTGCTACGCGCTGGTGAAGTCGCTGCGTGGAGAGCGTGTTCTGCGACAGGGAGCTGACGGACGCGCCAGCATCCTCCCCCCGGACTCGCGTCAGCCGGATCGATTGGGGTCGGGTGCGCCGCTCGCCGGCGCGACGCCACACGATGGGTACACCGGTTCGGTTCCACGTTCGCTGGCTGCGGCGGAGCGCCAGGAAGATTGGCGCAAACGGCTTCAATACGTCATCCAGGGCTATGAACGATACACCAAAGCGGCAGCAGAGCGGCATGAGCAGGCCATGCCTCGCATAGCGTCATTCCTCGATGGCACCGTCCTGCCTGCGTTTGAGCAGATCAAGGCGCAGCTTGAAGAACATCGCCGGAGCGCTGAGATTGAACGCGAGATTGATCGTGCAACGCTGACAGTTCACCGCGATGGTGAACAGGAGTTCAGTTACTCGGTCCATTGCCTTGTGCGTGAACCGCTGACATTCGCATTTCCCGAGTTTACGGTGAAACCAGATGAGGTCTCGATTCGCGCCGAGGTCGTTCTTTCCACCGGCCGGAGTCGCGAGTATGCGCTTGATAAGATGACGAAGGAAACGATTTTCAACGACTTTGTCGCCGCGTACGCACGCTGGATGGGCTGGTAAGAGAGAGTACGGGTACGGATGCCAGTTGCGTTATGCCTTGTTCGCCTCAGCGGGACGATTGAACAGTGCGTAGAGCACCGGCAGCAGCACGAGCGTTGCAATCGCGCCGACCGTCAGGCCGCTCATGATCGTGATGGCCATCGATCGCCAGAAGACATCGGCCAGAAGAGGCGTCACGCCGAGCACGGTCGTGCCCGCGGCGAGAACGATCGGCCGTAGTCGCGCGGTCGAGGCGTTCACAAGCGCATCGTGCAATCCGTTGCTTTCAGCTTTCTCAAGATTGATCTGATCGATCAGGACGATCGAGTTCTTGATCATCATTCCGGCAAGACTGATCACGCCGAGGAGCGCGAGAAAAGTGAAATGCGTTCCGGTGGCGAGTAGCGCTGCGGCGATACCAATCAACGCAACGGGGAGAATAGCGAGTGTGATGAGCGCAGGCCGAAAGCCGTTGAACAACGCGATCAATACGAGCACGATGATGAGCGCTGCGGGCGGCAAGCCCGGAATCAGGCCGTGCCGGGCATCGCGTGAGTCTTCGTATTCACCGCCAAATTCAAGCTGATATCCGGAAGGCAGATCCATCGCTTCAAGTTGCGGCGCCACCTCCTGCCAGAGGTCATCGGCCGTTGCGTCATTAGGGCCGGCCTGCACGGTGATCGTTCGATGACGATTCCTCCGCCAGATCAGCGAATTCTCCGCAGCCAATTGCAGGTCATCGGTCACCGCGCCCAACGGCACGGCGAACGGCATGATGAGCGAGCGAACCGGAACCGAGGTGAGCCGATTGACCAGATCGTCCCGCTCCATCGGCTTATGTCGAAGGACGATGGGGAGCAGATCTTCATCTTCGCGGTAGATTCCGACTGGTGTGCCGTCGGTGGCGCGGAGTATGGCGCGGGCAACGTCAGCGCGCGTGACATCCGCCCAGTTCGCCCGTTGCTGGCTGAAGGGTAAAACTGCGTATGGCGTCAGCTCCCGCCAGTTGGTGCGAACATCCCGCGCGCGATGCGAAGTCGAGACGATCTCGCGGGCCTGTTCACCCAGTTGCCGCATTGTGATGAGATCGGCTTCGGATGGGCCGACAATCCTCGCTTCAAAGGGCCAGGTTGCGCCTTTGCCGACGACGAAACGCCGCACACGAATCATCTCATCCGTGCTCCGCTGATCGAATTGCCGCTGCAGGTCACTGGCCAATTGCTCAACCGCATCAACTGAAGTGGTATTGACGATCAAATGCGCATATGACGCATAGGGCAGTTCAGGCGTAACCGGCAGGTAGAACCGAGGCGGCCCCTGCCCGATGAAACTCGTTACCGATGTGATCTCCGACTCTGTCAGCAGTGCCGCTTCGATCTCGCGCAGCGATTCAGAAACGGTCTCGATGCGCGTTCCCTGCAGAGACCAGTAATCGATCATGAACTGATGACGCGTTGCATCCGGAAAAAACGTGCGCGGCACAAGTTGAAACGCAACACCTGCTCCGACCACGAGGATCAGTGCAGTGAGGCTCACCGCCAGACGTCGTTTGATCGCCCACCGCATGGCTGTCCGAAATGCATTGAACAACCGGCCGGTATACAGATCCTGTGACGAATCATTCCGGGGCTCCTTCAGCAGCGCCATGCACATCACGGGCACGAGCGTCATGGAGAGCAGCCAACTCACCAGCAGCGCGATCGCAACGACCTGGAACAATGACTGCAGAAACTCACCGACATCATCGACGTTGAAATAGATCGGCAGAAACGCCGCGATTGCGAGGGCCGTCGCGCCGAACAGCATCCATGCCGGCCGCTGTGCTGCATCAATCACCGCTTCGCGTTTCCGCTGCCCCTGGCGCATGCGAACGAGCGCGCCTTCGGATACGACGATCGCGTTATCGACCATCATCCCCAATGCAATCACGAGGGCGCCGAGCGAGACGCGGTGCAGATCAATGCCGGTGGCGTGCATGATCGCAAAGCTTGCGAGGATGACGGTGACGAGCCCGCCCACGCCGACGATGAACGCGAGACGAATTCCCATCGCCAGTCCGAGCACGATGAGAACAATGCCGACCGCAACGATGAGACTGAGCATGAAATTGCGCGTGGCCTCAGCGACAAGATCGGCCTGCCACGCGACGCGCTCGATCTCGATACCGATCGGCAGCGTGGTGTTGATGCGCTGGAGAGTTGCATCCAGATCGCGACCGAGATCGACCACGTTGACGCCGGGCTGGTTCGAGATCGCCAGACCGATGGCCGGCTTCCCGTCGTGCCGCATGATCCATCGTGGCGGGTGCCGATATCCGTACCTGATCTCCGCGACATCACGCATGCGAAGCGTATCGCGGTCGTTGCGCGCACGATGCGAGTCGCGGCCGATGAGGATCAGATCACCAAGGTCATCCAGTGAGGTGAATTCACCGGTCAGCTCGACCCGCAAACGTTGCCCACCGACTTCAAGACCGCCGGTGTGCAAAACCTGATTCTGGATATCAAGTGTTCGCTGGACGTCGTTCACGCTCAGCCCAAGCTCAGCCAGGCGCGATGATGAGACGGTCAATTCCACCGTACGCGTCTGCTCACCCCATTTTTCGACGCGCGCCACGCCGTCCACCAACGCCAGGGCCTTCTTCACATCATCGACATATTGTTTGAGATCGGCGTAGTCGAAGCCGTCGCTCGTCACCGCAAGCAGAAAACCGAATACATCTCCATAGTCGTCATGCACTTGCGTCGGCTGGGCGCCCGGCGGCAAGTCGTCCTGGGCATCGTTGACCTTGCGCCGAAGTTCATCCCACACCTGCGGCAGACGGTCAGACCAGTACTGCGACTGGATGCGCACTTCAATGTTCGACATACCCGGTGAGGAAACGGACGTCAGTCGATCGACCTGTTCCATTTCCTGCAGCGCGCGTTCCAGGCGGTCAGTGACCTCAAGCTCCACCTCTTCCGCCGTCGCGCCGGGGTAGAGTGTAATGACGCGTGCTGCCTTGATCGTGAATTCGGGATCCTCCAGTTTGCCCATCTGGAAGTACGCGATCACGCCCGCCATGGACAGCAGCAATGCGGCCGTCCACGTCACCTTCGCTCGATCAACCGCCCACTGCGCCAGATTCATCGTTCGCTCCCGGAACCGTCGATGGACAGTGCGGGTGCTTCATCGAGACGCACTGTCTGGCCCTCTCGCAGTGTATTGATACCGGCGGTGGCGATCCATTTACCTTGCGCAATACCGTGTACCCGAACACCGCGCGAGGTCAAGGCCCGAATCTCAACCTCTTGTCGGTGGACGGTGTTGTGTTCCGGGTCGACCCGCCACACCCATGCTGATTCACCATCCTGCACAACCGCGCTCAATGGCACCTCGATGCCACGTTGCTCCTCATCAGCCGGCAACTCCGCCCTGACCCGCACCGTCGCCGCCATGCCCGGGAGTATCTGCACACGGTCCGGCGGGTCCATGATGACTGTGACCGGATACGTGCGTGTCACCGGCGACGCTTCCGTTCCAATCTCACGTACTTCCGCAGGAATAACGACGTCTGGATACGCGTCGAATGTGCAGCGAATTTCCGTCACATACGGGACGGCATACATCAGTTGTTCCGGAATATCCACCTGCACCTTGATGCGCGAGGTATCCAGAATCCGCATCACCGGTTCGCGCGGCTGAATGGTCTGAAACGCCTCCACATAGGTCGCCGCGACGACGCCATCGAACGGCGCCTTGAGTTCCGTATCCGCCAGGCGGTTCTTTGCATCGTCAAGTGCTGCTTCGACCATCTGAACCCGGCCGGCGAGTTCATCAACGCGAGTACGGACACGATCAACTTCCAGTTGCGTTGCGGCGCCTCGTTCGCGAAGTTCCCGCAACCCTTCGAGTTCGATATTTTGCTGTTCGTGATTCGCCTTGGTCGCGGCCAATTCACCTTGATAGGTACGAACCTGAATCTCGAAATCCCGCGGATCAATTCTCGCGAGCAACTGACCACGCGTCACTGAATCACCGAACGACACCGGACGAGCGATCAACTCACCTCCAACGCGAAAGGAGAGATTGACCTCTTCGTTGGGCAGGGCCCGGCCTGGAAAGACGGCCCTCGACAGCTGTTCAACATCTCCAACCTGTATAGCGCGTACGGCTCGGATCGGCGGATCGTCAACCGACCGATCGCATCCGGCACTGACCATCGTAATCCCGACGATCAGTAACCACTGTATCCAGCCGCGACCAAGTTTCATGAGAGGCCTCCTGCTTGTCTCGACCATCATCGCCCTCGTGATCGAGCTCATTCTACCTCCAGGACACCGGGCAGTCATTGATGCTTCATCCCAACACGACGGGCGATATCATGCAACTGCCTCTCCGGAAGTCGTGAACATGATGCGATCGATACGCTCAATGGTATTGTTGATTGGTCTCGTCTGCCTGGGTGCATGCCACTCACCACTCGGGTTGCAGCCAGCGCCGGTTCAAGAGCACTTCGTGACAACCCATCGAAGTGCGCTCACTTCGCACCAGCTCAGTGATCAGACTGAACGGACGCTGATCACGGTGGGCTTGCCTCCGCGCGCAACGTTTGAGGCCGCCAGTGCCCTTTCTGATTCAATAGCCGAAGATCCGGATGCCATGACATTCCTCGCACTCGCTGAGGTGGCGTTCATGATCGGTCGCAATCAGGCCGTGGACACGGAAACACGACGTGCCCAGTTGGCGGTCGCATCGTTGGCCTCATGGATAGTGCTGTTTGATCCAGAGTTCGAGTTGTCACCATACGGATCAGAATGGCCGATCGCGCGTGGCCTTCATAATGCGAGCGTCGCTTCGCTCATCGAGATTCTTGAGCACATGCCCAGACATGTGGGTGAGAAGCAAACCGTCTACGCCATGGGTCAAGAGATGGAGGTGGATGTGTCGTGGCGCGCTTCACCATGGACGGCGGAGGCGTTCTCAAAATTTCTCCCGGCCATGAAGTACCGCGTGCGTGGCGTGCGACATCGTCATTGGCAGCACGGTATCGGCGCTGCACTTCTTGCCGACCGAGGCGATGCGCATACTGTCGAGACGACGGCAGAAGAGCATTACCTTCCCCCCAACCACCAAGCGGTAGCGATCTCGGCAATTGTTCATGATGTCACGCATGAAAGCGGGACGGCATGGCCGCCACACCGTTTCTCGCTGACGTTTTACGATCCGGTTCAGACGCCGTTTGTGAGCGTGGCCGGCCGGTGTATTCCACTTGAAGCGGATTTCACCGCGCCGCTTGTGCACACGCTGGCGCGCGATCGAACGCTACAGCAAGCCGGTCGCGGAGGCCTGATCGACACTGAGCGCTGGGAGGACATTTCCGGATTGTACATGCTCGAACCGTTCGATCCGGATCGCGTGCCTGTGGTGTTCATCCACGGACTGCGCTCCTCGCCGATGATCTGGCGCGAGATGGTCAATGATCTCATGGGTGATCCGGAGATTCGCGCACAGTATCAGTTCTGGTTCTATCTCTACCCAACCGGTACCCCATTTGCGTACACCGCAAAGAATCTTCGACAGGCCCTGCGCCAGTTACGCGCGATGTATGACCCTGATCACACGGTGTCCACGCTCGATGAGATGGTTCTGGTTGGTCACAGCATGGGCGGTCTGGTCGCCCGGCTACTGGTGACGGAATCCGACGATGCCTTGTGGAACGCCATCAGTGACGTCTGCTTTGAAGAAGCCGTTATGAAGGACGAAGACCGAAGCCTGATCCGCAATATCTTCTTTTTCGATCCTGTACCAGAAGTGCGCCGCGTGGTGTTCATTGCCACGCCGCATCGAGGCAGTGTAGTGGCGGATCGTGCGCCCGGCCGACTCGTCGCGCGCTTCGTGCAGTTGCCGTCTTCGATCGTTGGCGCCGCGAAGGCGGTGATCGAAGCGAATCCCGGGCGCATCCGTCCGTTTGTCGATCCGCGACGACCGGTCGCGACCAGCATAGATTCACTCTCGCCGCGTTCTTCGTTCCTGAGCGCGTTGGCGGAATTGCCGATCTCGGACCGTGTCACCGTTCATTCGATCATTGGGTGCCGCTCGCATGACGGTCGTCCCGGCGGCACCGATGGCGTCGTACCCTATGACAGTGCCCATCTGCCCGGAGCAGACTCAGAACTGCTTATCCCAAGATGCGGCCACAGCGTGCCGTTGCATTCCGCTGCCGCAATGGAACTGTTGCGCATTCTGCATGAGCATCGGTGAGGTCACACGCTCAAGCATTCGCTATTTGATTCGGCTCATCAACCGCCGGTTCGGCTGACTCTGCAGTTGCCACAGGCGCAAAGGTTGAGACCGTTAGGGCCGGCGCCTCACTCGCGTGCCGTCCTCCACGTCGTCACCAGGATGAATGATGGTCTCCTCACCTTGATCAAGACCCTGCAGCACCTGCGCGTGCAGACCGGCCTGACGGTCGATCCTGATGTGGCGGAGAGTCGCCCGATCGTTTTCGATGACGTACACCGCCCATGCACCGTCAATTCGAAACATCGCGCTCGTGGGGACCTGCACAACCTCATCATCGTCCCAGATGACAATTCTTGCTTCGATTCGATAGCCGTCGCCGAGCGTCAAGCGATCTTCGGGCGGATTGATGAAGTCGATGATGATATTGACGCGCTGCTCTTCCACGCCCAGCGCGGAGACTTTCGTAAATGCCTGTGGTTCGACCAGCCGCACCCGGCCGTGCAGGGCCTCTTCGCCGCCCCAATACTCGATGAAGACCTTCGCGCCGGGCTGAATCTGCACCGCGTCGGTTGACAGCACATCGACAACGATTTCCAGATCCGTCGGATCGCCCAACTCCACCAGCGGCGTTCCGGCCTGCACCACGGCCGTACTTTCCTGAAAGACGCGCAAAACGCGACCATCAATGGGCGAGCCGATGAGAAGCTGAGCATCTTGCTCGGCGCCGCCGCCGTCCGGTCGGGAGCGAACGAGCGCGGCCTGGGCAAGCTCAAGCTCGAACTTAGCGATCTCCTGCTCGAACCGGGCGGCGTTGTAGATCTCGGTCGCGCTTCGCCAGCCGGTGATGGCCAGTTCGACTTCGCGCTGCGTTGCGGCTCCGCGATCCGCGGCACGTTGCACACGGGCCATGTCGGCTTCCGCGTATTCCAGATCAGACCGCGTCCGTTCAAGGCCAGTCTCGGCTCGGCGTACGGCCGCTTCCGCCCGGCGTACGCGCGCCTCGGTTTCAGCGATCGTCCGCGCATCGAGCAGCGCCGGATCGCTTGGATCAATTCTTGCGATGATAGTGTTCGTCGAGTCAACGGTGTCGCCGGCGCGAAGCTGGATGCGCTGAAGCTGGCCGGCGAGTGGCGCTGAGACAATGTACTTGTCCCTGATGCGCGTCCGGCCGTCTTCATCAACTGTGACCTTCATCGGGCCGCGCACTACCTCCGCTGTCTCCACGACCACAGGTTGCGGAAGGAACGCGACCACGATTGCTGCAACAACAGCGAGGACGATTGTGATGCCAATGATTCGTGAGATCAATCGTTTCATGCGCACGTATCCTACCAGCGTCGGGCTTATGTTCCCGTCTTCAGGACCGCGACGAGATCGAGTCTGTCGATGCCGCGACGCACGAACAGCACGGAGGCGATCGTCGCCACCAGCACCGTTGCTGCGGCGGTCGCGTAGGTTGCCGGCTCAATCACCATCGGCATACGCAGGTCCTCTGTATCCATCGCCAGAACCGCCAGCACGGAAAACCAGTAACCGATGAAAAGCCCCACCGGAATGGCGATCAACGTGAGGACCGTCAGCTCGCCAAAGAGAATCGCCGAGACTTCGCCGCGCGAAAAGCCGATCACACGCAATGTCGCCAGTTCGTGACTGCGCTCGGCAAAGGTGATGCGGGCGGCGTTGTAGACCACGCCGATGGCGATGATGCTCCCGAAAATGATGTTGAACAGGCGCATCGTCAGCACGATCTCGGCGTACGTTTCCATAAAGCTGTCAACAGCGGCCCTCTTGATCGTGACACCACTGACACCGGGCGTCTCTTTGAGAGCGGCATAGAGTGCGGTCAACTGGTCGGAATCGACCGCGAGATGCGCGCCGCTGATGCGGTCCTGCTCGCGCATCAGGCGCTGAGCGGCCTGGCGATCCATCCACGCGCCCTGTCCGGTGTACTGCCGCACGACCGCTGCCACCGGCACCTGCCGCTCCGGTCGCTCGCGTTCGAGCACCTCGATGGTCACCACGTCACCGACACTGATCCGCAACAGGTCCGCGAGTTTGTCCGACACCACCAGCCCGTCATTCGGCAGAACGATCCTTCGCTCCTGATCATCCATCAGATGCATGAGGGAACTGCCGGAAGGAACTCCCATGATGCCCACACGCTCCGAACGCTGCTCGAACCGCAGTCGTGCGGGAATCGCGCGGAATCCCTCCGCATGAAGCACGCCCGGCATGTTCGCCAGTTCACGCTCCGCCCGCCCCGCGGTCGAATCAAAGAATGTCACCGTGACATCCTGTCGCTGCGAACGGTGGAACTCATAGTCGATCAGGTAGTCGACGATATCTGAACTGAAGCTGCCAAGGATCATGACCGAAGCTGCGAAGGCAATGCCGAGCGTGGTCATCGCCGCGCGGAGCGGGCGACGCTCAAGGGTTCGCAGCACCATCCGGGCCGTCTGGCTGAGAAATGATTGTATGCCGATTCGTTCGATGATCGTCGGCCGAAACTCCGGTGGTGGCTCCGGGCGCATCGCTTCCGCCGGTGGCAGCATCACCGCGCGGCGCACCGCCGCCACCGCGCCGATTGATGCAACGGCCAGTCCGACAGCAATCGTCGGCACGACCACGCGCCAGTCAAGGTGATACTCATGCCATGGGAAACGAAAAAAGTGCGCATAGAACAGGGTCAGTGCACGCCCGAACCATGCGCCCAGCGCTACGCCGATGATTGAGCCGACGGTTGCGATGATCAGAACAAACTGAAGGTAGTGCAGGCCGATCTCCCACCGGGAATAACCGAACGCCTTGAGAGCGGCGATCTGCTCCCGCTGCGTGCCGACGATGCGCGACAACGCCATATTGAGCAGAAACAGCGCGACCGCAAAAAAGATGACAGGCGTGATCACTGCCATAGCCCGCAACTGCTCAAGTTCCCCAGAAATCAATCGATGCGAGGTCTGCTCACTGCGTTCGAACGCGCCGAGCCCGCCGTAGCGCTCCGTCAGCCGGTCAAGTCGGGCGATGATCTCCTCCCGATTCGCGCCGGGTAACGTGGATAGGGTGATGCTGTTGAACGAGCCTTCAAGATCGAATGCTGCAGCGAGTTCCGTTTCACCCATCCAGAACACGCCGAAGCGCTTGTTGTCCGGCAGCAGATCGCCTTCACGGATTTCGTAGATGTACTCCGGCGAGAGCGCAACCCCGACAATCGTCAGCGTCCGGAGCCGACCGTTGATGATCGCACGAACGGTGTCGCCGGATCGCAGTTGGTGGGCTTCGGCAAACGCATGGCTAACGAGTACCTCGCCGCGACGGCCGGGTTCGATCCATCGCCCTTGTCGGATGTGCAGATCATTCAGCATGGGCTGCTGGCGGTCGGGGATGGAGATCAGGCGTCCGATCGCCGGCTCGGGCATGTCTTCAAGGTCAAGGTTCACATCGGCGACGACGCGCGTCTGCACGTGTGAGACCCCGGGTATCTCCGCCACGCGCGGCAGGAGCGTCTTCGGCGCTCGTTCGAGATACGCCCAGATGTGCGCGAAGCGATACTCGTTGTAGTACCGATCAATGGTGGCGGTCAGCGAATGCAGGGTCGTCAGCGACATCACCAGCATCGCCACACCGCACGAGAGAACCAGTGCGATCGCCAACGCCTGGCCTTTCGCATGCCAGAGGTCTCGCAATAGTTTGCGGTGCATCGCGGTCAGCATGCGGCGCTCCGAAGTGCCGGAGTCAAGTTATGGAGGAACCAGGACGGCGGCTCGGAACGAGGCATCAAGTCTTGGCGAGCCTTCATGCCCGCGTTCGCTTCTGTTCTGTTAACTCCTCCACTCACCATGTGATCTCCGCCGGTGGGCGTTTGGTTCGGTTTTGCTTGATCTCGGCGATGCGGCCATCGGAAAGCGAAATCACCCGCTCGGCCATTTCGGCAATCGATACGTTGTGGGTGATGATCACGGTGGTCGTTCCCAGTTCGCGGTTGATCCGCTCAATGACCTCGAGGACCACCACCCCGGTCCTGACGTCCAGCGCGCCGGTCGGTTCATCGCAGAGGAGCACCTCCGGTTGCTTAGCCACGGCACGGGCGATCGCGACGCGCTGCTGCTCGCCGCCGGATAGTTGAGCAGGAAAGTGATCCATCCGCTCCTTTAATCCAACCATGTCGAGCGCTTCCTCCGGCGACATGGGGTTCCGGGCAATCTCCGTCACCAGCGCCACGTTCTCCCTGGCTGTCAGGCTCGGGATGATGTTGTACAACTGGAAGACGAATCCAACGTGATCACGCCGATACCGGGTGAGCGCGACATCGTCGGCTCTGGTGAGGTCGTGATCACGGTACCGCACCGTGCCGTCCGTCGGCACATCGAGCCCGCCGAGGATATTCAGCAAGGTCGACTTGCCGCTTCCGGATGCGCCGAGCATGACAACGAGCTCGCCGGCATAGAGATCGAGATCGATGCCGCGCAGTGCGTGCACATGGACTTCGCCCATCCGGTAGACCTTCGTCACGCCGCGCGCCACGAAGACCGCTTCCGAAACAGCGGCGCTGTCGGATACCGAAGTGGAATCATGCGTATCAGCAACTTCTTTTTTCTCGGCGGGCATGAGGTCACCGCATCGTCCATCGGGTTCCGACTACGCACCATCGTACGTCCTGCGCCTGTCCTTGTGGCCGGGAAGTAGGCCCCGATTGATCGCCACGCAATTGCGCGTCCTGCGGGAACGGGGGGAAGGGCGATCCGCTCCACCGGCTCATCTCCTGACCGGCGCGGCCTTTCACCGGAGTAGCTCAGGCCCTTGCGTGAGAGGACAATATGGGGGGCTCCGCTCCATGCCCGAAGACCCCCCGGATCTATGCCGCCGACAGTACCAGCCGGGTGGGGTCACTCTAGTCTCCCTGCGTTCTACGGGCTCCATCAGGGATTTCCGGACAGTACTTCGCGCAGCGCGCGACTAGACGGTTCGAACTCCGTATGCTCGAATTCTGAAGTCTCGTCACGAAGATCAATCTCAATGAGCGTCAGGAACCGCTCATGGAATTCTGGCCCGACGAGAGAGCGTCCGATCTGGTCGATTCGAATTGGTCATCCCTTGGACGGAGCCCTCACTCAATGCCATTGCAGTTGGGAGGAACTGCCGCTCGAGCCCTCATACCATGCCCTTTGGTGGAGTTCACCGCTGCCTGCCAGCACCGCCTGTAAGACTATGAACTGGCGACCTTATGCAGAATACGCCTCCATGTACACTCACCAATCGTCAGCTCTTCACTACGTTGATTCGCAGCGCAAGTCGTGCACCGTCAAGCCACAACACCCAGCCATGGTTGTTTCGCATTTCAAACGCGCACATCGTTCTTCTCGCCGACAGAACGCGTGCCCTGCCCGTCAATGATCCGCATGACCGCGAGCTCACGATCAGTTGCGGCTGCGCGCTCTTCAACCTGCGCGTGGAAGCGGCTCATCGAGGGCTGATCGCCCATACTGAGATTCGGTTGATCGGCGACGATCCCGATTGCCTTGCGAGGGTGTCCATCGACAGCGTCCCGGACAGTCAAGATGCACTTGCGAGTCTCCAGCCGTACATCGACAAGCGTCGAACCTATCGCAAGGTCTTCGCGACGCGCGAGGTTGACGCATCCATCGTGCAGCAATTGCAAGATGCAGCGCAAGCAGAAGGCGCGTGGGTGCGGCCGCTGACAACCGAACAGTCTCGCCATGCTGCGGCCGATCTCGTTGCGGAAGGCGATGCAGCACAGTGGGCGAATCCAAGCTGGCGGCGTGAACTGGCTGCATGGATGCACGCTCGGCACCGCGGAGACGGACTGACCGTACCCACGGTCGCTCGACCTGTCATGCAGATGATCGTTCGCACATTCAACATGGGTAGAAGTGTCGGTGCGAAGGATCGACAACTCGCGGAAAGTTCGCCCCTGCTCGCGGTGCTTGGTACGGATTGCGATGGCATACCCGATTGGATTCAAGCCGGCCAGGCGCTACAGCGGGTGCTACTTGTCGCGTGCCAATTCGGAATGCAGGCGTCGTATCTCAATCAGCCCGTCCAGGTTTCTGTGCTTCGCGTAAAGCTTCAGGATCTGACCGGCACCGGTGAGCCTCACCTGCTGTTGCGCTTCGGGTATCCGCTTGGCGATGCTCGCGCTACGCCGCGTCGGTCTATCGAAGACATCATCGAGTTCACCAATGACTGACCAGTCCCGTTCACGCAACAAGCGTCTCATTGGCGCAATCGCCGGCTACTTCGGCATGGTATATGGGGCGGGTTTTGTACTCGGCGTTGTGCGTACTCTCTGGCTCACTCCTTGGTTGGGAGGGCGGTGGGCGGAACTGTTGGAGATGCCCGTCATGTTCTGCGCCATAGTCATCGCGGCGCATCTCGTAGTCAAGAAGATCATCCCGAAATGCCCTCTTCAGGAGGCGGCCATCGTCGGCCTCGGGGCGCTCGGACTGCTTCTGATCGCAGAGGTTCTGGGGATCTGGTTACTCCGCGGCGAACCAGTAACGGATTTTATCATCAATCGTGATCCTCTGGCGGGTAGCATCTTTCTCTTCATGCTCCTCGTGTTCGCGATCGTGCCGGCTGCTGTGGTGCAAATGCAAGGCGTGCAACGACGCGAATCCTGTTCGAAGCAGTAACAGCTTGCTATCCGGGTAGAGATTCTGCTAGCACGCCGGCATAGAAAATCGTTAACGCAATCATGGCCCATCGCGGCATAGATAGCTCCAGCCGGGACGCGCGAAGAGCGGTCTCGACTGCTGGGATGCCGCGATGAACTCAAACCGCAATCCTGAAACGATGAACTACTGATAGGAAAATTGGTTCCAGGTGGGCGGTGCTCAAAGGGGAGGGGGTAAGGGGTTAACACAGCATGGATGTCCGGCAGTCGCCGATAGGGTTGACATTTGCGGCATCGTGCGTCTGTATCGTCACCGTTGTGCTGGCGACCTTCTCAGCTCAGCCTCTTGACCAATTGGAGTGCCGGGTTGCCAGGCCAGAGGTCGGGGAACT
>RECV01000114.1 GCA_007693845.1 Phycisphaerales bacterium | reverse complement strand
CCCCGAGTTTCAAGAGCTTCGCCGTTCAGGTTGAACCCGGGGAGCCGCCGCAGAAGTTGACGCCCGAGCAACGAGCGCTGCAGGACCGGTCCAAGTATCGGCCGGCGGACGGGCGGCAGAAGATGAACGCATGCTGATGGTGTTGAACCCCCCGGTCGGCCCCGCCTGACGGCGCACGTGGCAACGGAGTGATGAGGCCGCAGCTCGATCAGGTGCATCTTTATTGAGTGAACGCCAGCGAGCGGGCCTTGAAGCGACAGCGGGTTGCGAGTTCAGTTCGGGTCGGTATGATCCGGCCGTGTTCATTTGGTGAAGAGCCGGTTGCGGAGCCCGCTTCCAGTTCTTCAGTCGATTCGCCTCGTTCCTCCGACCGCTTAGTCACCTCATATTCGGATTATGTTCGTATATGCGAACGTCCGCCTCAGGCCGCTGAATACGAGGTAACGCGGCTGAATCTGCTTGACAGGCCCCCTCTGACCGCTACCATGCTCAAGACTTTGTGAAAAAAGGCACGAATTACCATGGGCCGGTATCACTACGTTTTTCCGCAGTGGACGAACAAGCTCGTTGTTCTCCTCGTTCTCGGCATGGCGGTAGCTCCGATCTATGTCGTCTTCGTGGTGGCTTACGGATTCAGCCCGGACACCACCTGGGTCGGCTATAAGCCGGAGCAACCCGTGCCCTTCAGCCACAAGCTCCATGTCGGTCAACTCGGCATGGACTGTCGGTACTGTCACACGACCGTGGAGCACGCGGCACACGCGGCGGTTCCGCCGACGCAGACGTGCATGAATTGCCACACGCAGATCTTGCCGGAGAGTGACAAGCTCCTGCCCGTCTGGGACAGCTACGAAACCGGCGAACCGATCGAGTGGATAAAGGTGCACAACTCCGCGGATTACGCCTACTTCGACCACTCAGCGCACATTCAGGCCGGGGTGAGCTGCGTTTCCTGCCACGGCCGCGTCGACCGCATGGAAGTGGTGTATCAGGCCGAGTCGCACAGCATGGCGTGGTGCCTGGAGTGCCACCGGAACCCCGAACCCCATCTTCGCGCCCCGGACAAGGTGTTTGATCTGGGCTGGACGTTCGAAGGTTCATCGCAGGAAAAAGACGACTATCACGCGTACTGGCGTGATGCAAATCGCATTCAACCAGGTCAGGACTGCTCCGTATGCCACCGGTAAACAACGGAAACAACAACGGCAAGTCGTACTGGCGCGGCCTCGATGAACTCCAGCAGACGCCGGAGTTTGTTGAGTTCATGCACCGGGAGTTCCCGTCGGGCGCGTCCGAGCTTCTTGACTCGGGCGATCGGCGACACTTTCTCAAGATCATGGGCGCGTCATTCGCCCTCGCCGGCGTCGGGCTGACCGGCTGCCGCCGCTGGCCCGAGGAGACGATCGTTCCCTACGCCGTGCGCCCCGAAGGGCAGACCCCCGGCAAGCCGATGCAGTACGCCACCTCTTTTGAGTTGAACGGCGTCTCGCACGGCGTGCTGGCGATCAGCTACGACGGCCGGCCGATCAAACTCGAAGGCAATCCGGAGCATCCCGTTAGTCGAGGATCATCCGACGCCATCGCGCAGGCCGCGATTTTGAACCTCTACGACCCGGACCGCAGCCGGCGGGTGCGGCACAACGGCTCCGATTCCTCGTGGGACGCGTTCACCGACTGGGCGAAAGATCATTTCGACGGCCTGGAAGGGAATCGTGGAAGCGGATTGGCCATCCTCTCCGAGGAAACCGATTCGCCCAGCGCAAAGGCGATGCGCGATCAGCTCATGGCACGATTCCCTGACGCGACCTGGCATACCTACGAACCACTGTCTAACGACAACGCGCGTGAAGGATCCATCCGCGCCTTCGGCCGCTCCTTTCGCACGCATCTGGAACTCGAAAACGCGCAGACGATCGTCTCGCTTGACGCAGACTTCCTCTCAGCACATCCGGCCGCGACGAAGTTGATGCGCGATTATGCCGCCGGCCGTCGCGCGGACGATCGCGACCGCACAATGAACCGGCTGTACGTCTGTGAAGGCACGTTCAGTCTCACCGGCGCGAACGCAGATCATCGCTTCAACATGCGGGCGCAGGATGTTGCCGTGGTGGCAGCAAGACTTGCTGCTGCAGTCGTTGGTAACCCGAGCCAGGCCCTGCGGCAGGCGCTCGCCGCATTCGACGAAATCGAGCTGGACACGCCGTTCATTGAACAGATGGCGGCTGATCTTCAGCGTCATCGTGGCCGCAGCGCGGTCGTGGCGGGGGATAACCAGCCGCCGGTCGTGCATTGGCTGACCCACCTGATCAACGAAGCGTTGGACAACGTCGGTGAAACGGTTCGCTATACCGCGCGAGAGAATGACATCTCGCACTTCGCGGCCCTCCGCGATCTCTCGGAAAAACTGGAGGCGGGTGAAGTCAACACACTCGTCGTGGTCGGTGGCAACCCCGTTTACAACGCGCCGGCGGACTTTGAGTTCGCAGCGAAAGTCGAACAGCTCAAGGAAGCCGGTGGACACCTCATTCACCTCAGCGACTACGTGGATGAGACCAGCCGGAAGGCCACCTGGCACATCAATCGGGCGCATTTCCTCGAAGCGTGGGGCGATGGCCGCGCATACGACGGCACCGTCTGTATTTCGCAGCCGCTGATCGAGCCGTTGTTCAACGGCAAGAGTGCCGTGGAGGTCCTCGCGTTTCTGGCTGGGGATGATGCGCCCAACGGCCACACCATCGTGCAGCAAACCTTCCGCGAAATGACCGGGCTGACCGATTACGAGCGGGCTTGGCGCCGCGCGGTGCACGACGGTGTGCTCTCCGGCAGTGCGCTGGCATCCGAACGCCCCAGCGTCCGCCGTGGCAATCTCGATTCCGAACTGAATGCGTGGCGGGAACGATGGGCCCCTGCAGCGAATGACAGCGCGGAGATCATCTTCGTCCGCGATCACAAGATTCACGATGGCCGGTTCGCGAACAACGGCTGGTTGCAGGAATTGCCCGATCCGCTGACGAAGCTGACGTGGGATAACGCTGCGGTCATGAACCCCGCCATGGCGAAGCGCTTGAACGCGAAGACCGGCGACATGATTCGCATCACATTCGGTGACCGTGAGCTCGATGCAGCGGTCATGGAACTGCCCGGCCATGGGAGACAGTCCATTACGCTCTCGCTTGGATACGGTCGGGAATTCAACGGTCGAATCGCCGCGGGAGCCGGCTTCAATGCCAACGTGCTCCGCAACAGCCAGAATGCCGGCTATCTGAACGCCAGCGTGTCAAAGATTCGCGGCTCGTACAAACTGGCGACGACGCAATTGCACCACGCCTTCGATTCCGTCGGTGGCCGGGGGAAACAGGAACGCCTGCCGAGCATCTTCCGTGAAGCGACCCGCGATGAGTACGTGAACCAGCCGAAGTTTGTGAACAAGGCCGAAGGCCTCCACGTGCCGCATCGCCTTTCGTTGTGGGAAGAGAATCTGCCCTTCCATCGTCAGGGTGGATACAAAGGGGCTGAATACGCTTGGGCCATGTCGATCGACCTTTCCGCGTGTGTGGGTTGCGGCGCGTGCGTGGTGGCGTGCCAGGCGGAGAACAACATTCCAATCGTCGGGAAGGAGCAGGTGCTCACCGGCCGCGAAATGCACTGGATCCGCATCGACCGGTATTTCCGCGTGGATGACACGAGTCGTCCTGATGCGGAAGAGAACCCCGATGCGATCTGCTTCCAGCCGGTGACGTGCATGCACTGCGAGAACGCACCGTGTGAACAGGTCTGTCCCGTGGCCGCGACGGTCCACGATGAGGACGGCCTGAACGTCATGGTGTACAACCGCTGCATCGGTACGCGGTACTGTTCCAACAACTGCCCGTACAAGGTGCGGCGGTTCAACTACTTCGATTATCACCGCCGCAAGCCGTACCGTGAGATCGGCTACGCGCATGTGGACCGTGAATACTTCACCACGCCGCAGGCCGCGGCCCATCCGATTGAGCAGATGCAGTTCAACCCCGAAGTGACGATCCGCGTTCGCGGCGTCATGGAAAAGTGCACCTTCTGCGTCCAGCGCATCTCGATCGCCAAGATCGATGCGCGAAGCAAACGACGTCGCGAACGGCGGCCGGACGAAAAGATCACCGAGCGCATTGCCGTCGAGGATGGCAGCTTTACGACCGCTTGCGCCCAGGCGTGTCCGGCGAAGGCGATCGAGTTCGGCGATCTGCTGGATGAGAACAGCCGCGTCGTGCAGAAACATCGTCACGAGCGAGGTTACGAACTGCTCGAAGAATTCAACACCAAGCCCCGACTGAAGTACCTCGGCAAGCTGCGAAATCCGCGGCAGGATACGGAAGTCGCGGCGTCCATCACGACCGCTGAATCGGAGGCGAAGGTTCACGCATGAGCACCATCGTCGTTGACAACACGTTCGATGATCCCTTGCGACGGGCGCCGCTGGTGCTCAACCACGACCGGTTCGATACGGTCACGGAAGAAGTCTGCCGGGTCAACGAAGAACCTCACCCGCCCCTGGCGTGGTACATCACGTTCGGCATTTCGATCTTCCTGTTCGGCATTCTGGGCGTGATGGTCCTCTACCTGCTCGTGACCGGCGTCGGCGTCTGGGGCAATAACGCGCCGGTCATGTGGGGCTTTCCGATCGTGAACTTCGTGTTCTGGGTCGGGATCGGTCACGCGGGCACACTGATCTCCGCGATTCTCTTTCTCTTCCGGCAGAAATGGCGCACGGCGATCAACCGTTTCGCCGAAGCGATGACGATCTTCGCGGTCATGTGCGCGGGGCTCTTTCCCGCCATTCACGTCGGCCGCATCTGGGTTATCTGGTGGGTCTTCCCGATCCCGAACCAGATGGCGATGTGGCCGCAGTTCCGCTCCCCGCTTCTGTGGGACGTTTTTGCGGTCAGCGCGTACTTCACCGTTTCGCTGCTCTTCTGGTACATGGGCATGATTCCCGACCTCGCCACCTTGCGCGATCGGGCCAAGACGAAGCTCAAGGCGATCAGCTACGGCATCTTTGCCCTGGGTTGGCGCGGTTCGAACCGGCACTGGCATCGATACGAGCGGGCGTACCTGCTGCTGGCCGCGCTGGCCACGCCGCTGGTGCTCTCGGTCCACTCGGTCGTGTCGTTCGACTTTGCGGTGTCGCAGCTTCCCGGCTGGCACACGACGATCTTCCCGCCGTACTTCGTCGCGGGGGCGATCTTCGGCGGGTTTGCGATGGTGGTGACGCTCGCCATTCCGGCGCGTCAGCTCTGGGGGCTCAAGAACTTCATCACCATGCGTCACCTGGAGAACATGAACAAGATCATCCTGGTGACGGGGTCGATGGTCGGCTTCGCCTACATGATGGAACTTTTCATCGCCTGGTATTCCGGCGCGATGTACGAATGGTTCGCATTCCGCAACCGCATGTTCGGCCAGCACGCATGGGCGTACTGGATCATGATCTTCTGCAACATGGTTGCGCCGCAGCTCTTCTGGTCGAAGAAGTGCCGCACGAACATCCTGATCATGTTCTTCGTGGTCATGTGCGTGAACGTCGGCATGTGGTTCGAACGTTTCGTGATCGTGCTCTCGCTCGAGATGGACTTCCTCCCCTCGAGTTGGGGCTACTACAGCCCGACGTGGGTTGACATGCTGACCCTGCTCGGCAGCTTCGGCATGTTCCTCACGTTGTTCCTCTTGTTCATCCGGTTCCTGCCCGTGATCGCGATGGCGGAAGTGAAGGCGATCATGCCCCAGGCGGACCCGCATCACGGCCACCACGATGATGACGATGATCACCACCATGACGTTGAGAAGGCGGAGGTGAAGTCATGACGACATTGCCGACGACTGCGCCCCAGTCCACGACGGCCAAGTCCGACCCGATTCCCGACCGTTACCTGTACGGCGTGATGGCGGAATTCACCACCCCGGCGCAGATTATGAAGGCGGCCGAGAAGGTGCGCGACGCCGGCTATCGCTGGTGGGATTGCCACACGCCCTTCCCGGTGCACGGCCTCGACAAGGCGATGGGCATCAAGCCGACGATACTGCCGATCCTGGCGTTCCTCGGCGGGTTGACCGGTGTGGTGCTCGGCCTGTTGCTGGAAGTGTTCACCAACGCGACCGGGTTTGAGTTCTGGCTGGTCGTGCCGATACGCGGCTACGAGTTTCTCGTCAGCGGCAAGCCGTTCCACAGTTACCCCGCGTTCATTCCCGTCATCTTCGAACTGACGATTCTCATGGCGGCCAGCGCTGTGTTCTTCGGCATGCTGATTTTCAACAAGCTGCCGACGTTCTATCACCCCGTCTTCAAGAGCCAGCGATTCTCGCGCGTGACGGATGACCGGTTTTTCCTGGTGATCGAATCCCGCGATCCGAAGTTCAGCCGCCAGAAGACCCGGGCGCTGCTGGAAGAACTCGATCCGGTCTCGATGGAGGAACTTGAATCATGAGCCGGAACCAATCGCAATTGCCGCGGCCGTTCGTCTACGCCGGGATGATTCTGCTCGTATTGGCCATGATCCCGCCGGCGGTGATCGCCTACGCCCGCGCGACACACTCGCCCCTGCCGCGCATCCAGTTGCAGCAGGACATGGGTGTGCAGAACCGTTTCGACACGCAGCAGGCCAACCCGATGTTCCGCGATGGACGCGCCATGCGGCCGCGCGTCTCCGGCACGGTGGCCCGCGGTCATCTGCGCGAGGATGAGCACTACTATGACGGTATCGTCGGCGACGACTGGGCGGACACGATCCCGATTCAGATCGAAGTCGACCGCGCCTTTCTCGAGCGCGGCCGGGAACGATACGACATCTTCTGCGCGATCTGCCACGGCGTAGCGGGATTCGGCGACGGCATGGTGCACGAGCGGGCGCAGGAACTCGTCGAGTCCGGCCGACACGGTACGGTCTGGGTGCCGCCCACCAGCATGCATACGCGGGAAGTTCGTGAGAAGCCGATCGGTGAGCTGTTCCACGTGATCACGCACGGCGCGCGAAACATGGCGGGGTACGCCTCGCAGATTCCGGTTGAGGACCGCTGGGCGATCGCCGCCTACGTCCAGGCCATGCAAATCAGTCAGCACGCGGATGAGGAGGGCGATTCGTGAGCGTATCGCAAGGCAACATGACGGCGGGCAGCAGCGAACGCCTCCAACTCGGCGATCTCGGTCCGCGGTACTTTCGTCTCGGCGTTATCACCGCGATCGTTGGAGTCGGTCTGGCGATTCTGCTCGGCATCTTCACGCTGGATTCAATCGACCGTTTCTTCCGCGCGTACGTCTTCGCTTTTTCCACGATCCTGGCGATCTGTCTCGGCGGTCTGTTCTTCACCATTCTGCAGCACCTGACCCGCGCCGGCTGGAGCGTCACCGTACGCCGGATTGCCGAAGCTCTGGCGTGGAACCTGACGTGGATCTGGATTCTCTTCGTGCCGATTCTTGCCGCGGTGTGGATGAGCCATATCTACCACTGGATGCACCCGGAAGGGGACATGCTGCTGGAACACAAGGCGGGCTACTTCTTCTTCCCGCTGCATTACGATTCACAAGTGCCGATCTTCTGGCTCGTGCGCGCGGTGATCTTCTTCGCCGTCTGGGCGATGCTCGCGCGGTTCTTCGTCAACAACTCCGCCGCGCAGGACAAGTCGGGCGACCCCGCGATCACGAGCAAAATGCAGTGGTGGGCTCCGCTCAGCATGTTCGCATTTGCGTTCACGCTCAGCTTCGCGTCCTTCGACTGGATCATGTCGCTCGAAGCGCACTGGTTCAGCACGATCTTCCCGGTCTACTTCTTCGCCGCCAGTGCGTGCGGTTTCTTCGCCACGACGATCGTGGTGATCTATCTCCTGCAGCGAGCGGGCCGGATCGAGAACGAAGTCACGCTGGAACACTACCAGGACCTCGGCAAGCTGCTGTTCGCGTTCGGCGTCGTTTTCTGGGCCTATATCGCCTTCAGCCAGTTCATGCTGCTCTGGTACGCCAACATTCCCGAAACGACCGGTTGGTATATCACGCGGATGAGCGGCGGCTGGGCGTGGGTTTCCTTGCTGCTTCTGGTCGGTCACTTCGGTCTGCCGTTCCTGGCGCTGCTGACGAAGCACACGAAACGGGCCAAGCCGATCCTGGCGAGTATCGCCGGATGGCTGCTGGTGATGCACGCGGTGGATATGTACTGGCTCGTGATGCCGACCATGCCGGAGTCCACCCTCTATGAAGCATCGACGCTCGCGGCGTTCCGGGCCGAGGCGACCAACGAAATGCTCGGCTTCACGCCGCATCTGCTCGATATCGCGCTGCTGGTCGGTCTGGTCGGCCTGCTGGCGGCCGGCACGGTACAGCGATTGACGAAATGTTCACTCATTCCGGAGCGCGATCCGCGACTCCATGAGGCGTTGGCGTTCGAAAACATGTAAGGCAACGTTCGTGTTTCGGAACGAACGATGAAACAACGGAGTGATTCACGTGAGTCAGGTCTACGAACATAATCCCGGTGATCATGAGGATCCGCTTGACGGGCCGACCTGGTTGATCGGTATCGTCGGCACATGCCTGCTGATTGTCATCGTTCTGGGATTGGTGGCGCTTTACTACGGCGCCTACGATCGTGAGCAGGAAGTTCAAGTCATCACGCGGGACGTGGCGCAGTTGAACGCACATCTCGAAGCCCAACGCGAACGACTCGAAGGTCCGGCCCGGGAAGAGACCCGAGAAGATGTGGATGGGGAAGAGTACACCGCGCGCGTCATTCCCATCGACGAAGCGATGGATCGGTATCTGGAGCGGGTCAATCAGTCCCGCCGCTGAGAATGGATTGGCTTTCGGCGCGGCTCATGTGTGATCCGTCAGAAAGTGAGGTTGCAATGTTCCTGAAACGGCAGACAACACGCGAGGACGGGGGGGCGAGGCGATTCGGAGCGAAGCGATTCGCGCTGGGCACCGCTGCGCTGATCGGCGCTGCCGGTCTTCTGCCGGCCGCGCTGCCCGCGGTGGGACACGCGCAATCGTTTTACGACCAGGTTCCGGAGGAAATGGAGGGCGTTGAGGTCACCCAGCGCCTGAACGAACAGGTGCCGTTTGATGTCGAGTTCGTCAATGAACACGGCGAGCCGGTGACCTTCGGCGATTACTTTGCCGACGGTCGTCCGGTCCTGCTCACGCTGAATTACTACACCTGCCCCCAGCTTTGCCACCTGACGCTGAACGGCCTGATCGAGGGGTTGAAGGAATTGCAGTGGTCAGCCGGCGAAGAGTTCAACATCGTCACCGTGTCGATCAATCCCAACGAGAAGCCCGATCAGGCGATGGCGTTCAAGAACCGCTACGTCGGCATGTACGACCGCGAGTCCGCGGCGGACGGCTGGGCGTTCCTGACCGGCACCGAAGAGAACATTCAGAAACTCGCCGACGCGGTCGGCTTCGGCTTCCGTTACGACGAGCGATCCGGTGAGTACGCACATCCATCGAGCATTCAGTTCATCACCCCCAGTGGCCGGATCGCGCAGTACATGGGCGGCGTGATGTTCCGCGGCCAGGATCTGCGCTTCGCGCTGGTGGAGGCCTCACAGGGGACGATCGGTTCGCCGATGGACCGTTTCCTGTTGTTCACCTGTTTTCAGTACGACCCGCGAACGAACACCTACGCCCCGGTAGCGTGGAAGGTGATGCGCTCCGGCGCGCTGCTGACCATCGTTGTGTTGACCTTGGGACTGACGATGCTCTGGTGGCGCGGCAGCCGATTTGAAGAGGCGGAGAAGCGTTCCGTGAAGGATGATCCCGAGACGGCCGGCTCAGCGCCGACCGCCGCAACCACGGGGGTTGAGTCATGACCATGTTGATGAATCTACTCTATCAGACGCCCTTCCTGGCGACCGCTGCGCCGCGTCGCGGATTCTGGATGCCGGAACAGGCCTCGACCGTCTCAGGCGAGATCGACTCGATCTTCATGGCTATCACGTGGATCTCGATCTTCTTCTTTGTCTTGATCGTGATCCTCATGGGCTACTTCATGGTGAAGTACCGCCGGGTGGAGAACCACAAGACCACAAGCAGCGTGACACACAACACGCCGCTGGAACTGACCTGGACGATTATTCCCCTGATCATCGTGATCGTGATCTTCTACATGGGGATGACCGGCTACATCAGTCTGCGTTCGGTACCCGTGGATGCGTACGAGATCGACGTGACGGCACAGAAGTGGGGCTGGACGTTCGAGCATCCGGGCGGCGCCATTGAAACGGAGACGCTGACGATCCCCAAGGGACGCCCCGTACGGCTTACGATGGCCTCGCAGGATGTCATTCACTCCCTGTTCATCCCCGCATTTCGTGTGAAGCAGGATGTTGTGCCCGGCCGGTACACCTACCTCTGGTTCGAAGCGAGCGAAACGGGTCGCTATGACCTTTTCTGCACGGAATACTGCGGCACCGGGCACGCGACGATGGGCGCGGTGGTCGAAGTGTACGAAGAAGATGAGTTCAAGCAGAAGATCGACGAACTGCTTCGGTGGATCGAAGACATTGAAGATGATCGGTTGTTCGTGGCGGGTAAGCGGTTGTATAACCGGTGCGTGCAGTGCCATTCGCTCGACGGCTCGCCCGGAATTGGCCCCTCGTTTCGGGAGACGCACGAGTTGTGGGGTGAACAGCGACGACTCGCTGACGGCCGCACCGTGACGGTCGATGAGAACTACGTCAAGGAATCAATCATCTACCCGGCTCAGGATATCACCGAGGGGTACGGCAACCTGATGCCGAGCTTCCGTGGTCAACTCCGCGAACGGGAACTTCGCGCTCTCGTTCAGTTCATCCGTCATCTCGACCGGTTCGATGACGAGGGCAACCTGCTTGAGGAGTGGCAGTGAGATTGATCAAACGACCGCGTCCCGTTCGGGACGAACGCCTTGTGTGGGGCACGAAGACGGCTTCTGTCACCACCTTTCCGAATGAGTCAGCATCATGAGCACCCTGAGTACCCATCCGAGCGGAACGAACTACCTGAACCACACCCGTGGCATCATGTCGTGGATCTTCACGCTCGACCATAAACGCATCGGGATGATGTACCTGTTCTCCGTGCTGCTCAGCTTCTTTGCCGGCGGCATGCTGGCGGTCCTCATCCGCCTTCAGCTCTGGACGCCCGAAGCGTCGCTCTTCACGCAGGATCAGTACAACCAGATCTTCACCCTGCACGGCGCGATCATGGTCTTTCTCGTGATCATTCCGTCGATTCCCGCCGCGCTCGGCAACTTCGTCCTGCCGATCATGCTTGGCGCGAAGGATGTGGCGTTTCCCCGGCTGAACCTCTTCAGCTACCACCTGTGGGTCTTCGGCGCGCTCGTCTTCCTGCTCGCGCTGTTCACCGGCGGTCTGGATACCGGCTGGACGTTCTACACGCCGTACTCGACGGATACCGACTCGGCGATGGGCGGCGTGATTCCCGCGTTGACTGCGGTCTTCATTCTCGGCTTCTCGTCGATCTTCACCGGGATGAACTTCATCGTGACGATCCACCGTCTCCGCCCGCCGGGGATGACTTGGTTCCGCATGCCGCTGTTCCTCTGGGCGATTTACGCCACCGCCATTATTCAGGTTCTCGCGACGCCCGTGCTCGGCATCACGCTGATGCTGCTCGCGGTGGAACGCGCCTTCGGCATCGGGATCTTCGATCCCGCGCTCGGCGGTGACCCGGTGCTCTACCAGCACTTCTTCTGGTTCTACTCTCACCCCGCGGTTTACATCATGATCCTGCCCGCGATGGGCATCATCAGTGAACTCATCTCCGTTCACAGTCACAAGCACATCTTCGGATACAAGTTCATCGCGTTCAGCTCGATCGCCATCGCGATCTTCGGCTTTCTTGTCTGGGGCCACCACATGTTCACCTCGGGTCAGTCGGCCCTGATGAACGTGATCTTCTCGGCCATTACGTTCAGCGTGTCGATTCCCTCGGCGATCAAGGTGTTCAACTGGCTCGCCACGATGTACAAGGGCTCGATTTCGCTCAACACGCCGATGCTGTACGCGTTGTCGTTCATCTTCATCTTCTCGATCGGCGGGCTGACCGGACTTCACCTCGGCACGCTGGCGACGGACATCCACCTGCACGACACCTACTTCGTCGTCGCGCACTTCCACTACGTGATGATGGGCTCCGCGCTGCTGGCGATGATCGGCGGCATGCACCACTGGTGGCCGAAGATGACCGGCAAGATGTACAACGAGTTCTGGGGCCGCATCGGCTGCGGGCTCGTGTTCCTCGGTTTCAACCTGACGTTCTTCCCGCAGTTCATGCTGGGCAGCCAGGGCATGCCGCGCCGCTACGCCCAGTACGATGACTACCTGCCGGAGACGGTGCAGTTGTTCGAGTTCTACCACCAGCTTTCGACGATTGGCTCGCTGGTGATGGCGGTGGGCTTCTTCCTCACGGCGGGTTATCTGCTGCATTCGATTTTCTTCGGCAAGCGGGCCCCGGCCAATCCGTGGGGCGGCCGGTCACTTGAGTGGCAGTGCGCTTCACCGCCGCCGCACGACAACTTTGCAGAGACGCCGACCGTGGGCGATTGCTACGACTTCAGCGTCCTCGAATGGAACGAGCAGGAGCAGGGCTACACGTGGCGCGAGGATGTGCCGCGGCCGGGCGAAGAACGCACGGCATGAGTTTGAAACGCCGGTGCCGACTTCGTTGGCAGGTCGGTGCCGCTCGATTGATGGTTTGGGTTCCCGCTGCGGCGGGTGGATGATGGAAGGTTGGCGGGCAGGGCTGGTGTGAGACTGTCCAATCGGGATCTGGAACGAAGGAAAACACGTGTCGCATTCGCATGAACAACACGGTCACGGAGACCACCCCGAGCACCTCGGCCACCACTGGGATAACGTCCAGCAGCAGTTCGAGGCAAGCAAACTCGGGATGTGGCTCTTCCTCGCGACGGAAGTCCTGCTCTTCGGCGGACTCTTTGTCGCCTATGCCGTCTGGCGCGGCAACAACCCGGAACTCTATGCCTACGGCAGCGAGTACCTCGACGTCACGATGGGCGCGATCAACACGACCATTCTCATCCTCAGCAGTCTGACGATGGCGATGGCGGTGACCTACGCCCAGCTCAACCGGCAGACAGCACTTCTGGTCTGCCTGATCCTCACGTTTCTCGGGGCGTGCGGCTTCATGATCGTCAAGTACTTTGAGTACGCGGACAAGATCCAGGAAGGCATTCTGCCGGGTGCGGCGTTCTATGAGCCGCCGGCCAATCTTGAGGCTTCCAAGTACTGGAATCCCGATCTTCCGATTATCGATCGCGAGACGCTGCTGGCATTGCGCATCCAGGAGGCGGAGCGTGAACGTGAAGGCCGCCCCGCTCAGATCGACCGGCCGCGCTTTGGAGAGGTCTCATCCGTCGCGCCCGCGGCGGTCGGCCCCGCCGGGTTTGATCCCGACGCGGTCAGAGCGCGGCACGTGCGCGGTGAGAAGTCCAATGTTCATCCGCTTCAGGACCCCAACCGACCGATCAACGCGCACATGTTCTTCAACATCTACTTCATGATGACGGGATTGCACGGCATTCACGTGCTTGTCGGCATGATCGTGATCGGCTGGCTGATCTACCGCGCGGCGCTCGGGCACTTTGGCAGTGACTACTTCACCCCCGTTGATCTCGGCGGTCTGTACTGGCACATCGTCGACCTGATCTGGATCTTCCTCTTCCCGCTGTTCTATCTGATCTAGTCGGACTGACTCGTCGGGAAGCCCTCGCCATACAGCACCCATCAAAGCTCTGATTTCTTTGTAGACGAACTCCCATGGCCAACGACTCTTCAAAATCTTCATCGCCCGAATCCCACGATGACCACCATGGCGTGGGCCATCTCGTGCCGATCCGGTATCTCGTGCTGAACGGTATTGCGCTGCTCATTCTGACGGTCATCACTGTCGCTGCAGCACAGATCGATTTTACGCAATGGGATATTTACGAACTGAACGTGATCGGTGCCGTCACCATCGCGACGGTGAAGGCCATTCTCGTCTGCCTGTTTTTCATGCACCTGTACTGGGATCGCCGGTTCAACAGCTTCGTGCTCGTCTCATCGATTGCCTTCGTCGGGTTGTTCATGGCCCTCGCCATGCTCGACACGTCGGAATACGCCGACGACAAGATCAGGGGCGATAGCGAAAACATCCAGAGATTGCTTGAGCAGGCGCGTACTGAGCGAGGTTCCGCCGATTGACCGCGATGGCCGGAATCGGCTCGTCCTGATTTCTCACGTGGGGATGATCAGTCGGCAGGAAAGGTGACGCATGTCGACCGCCGCCATGAACCATCGCCGAACCACGCCTTTCAAAGATGATCATGCCCGGTTTGAAGCCGGTCGCCTCGGCATGTGGCTGTTCCTTGCCTCGCTCGGGATGCTGTTTGCCGCGAGTCTGATCGGTTATCTCGTCATCCGGGTGACGATCGATTGGCCGCGCGATCTGCCAGTGGTGCCCCCGATCCTCTGGATCAGCACGCTGCTGCTGGGCGTCAGCAGTCTGACCATGCAGAGTGCCGTGAACGCGGCCCGGCGTAATGAGATCACGCGATTGCAGATGACCATGGCCGTGACGACCCTTCTCGCCGGCCTGTTCCTCGTGATGCAGTCATTTGCATGGTGGGCATGGTTCGATCAACTCGGCGAACGGTGGGCGGATTCGAATCGTTATCGCTGGGCACTGACCGGCTTCTTCGTGATGACCGGCATTCACGCCTTGCACGTGCTCGGCGGGATCTGGCCGATGCTGCTTGTAACCGCCCGCGCGTTCGCCGGCCGGTACACGGCGGAGCGTCACCACGGCGTGCACTACTGCGCGATGTACTGGCACTTCCTCGGCGCGGTGTGGGTCGTCCTTTTCATCACGCTGCTCTTCGGAACCTGAACCGGCGAAGACTCCGCGCAAACGAAAAGCCCGATCGTGAATCACGTTCGGGCCTTGCTGCATGCGGTCGAGAAAAAGCGTTCTGCCATACGACCGCAACCGCCAGCGATCAACGCCAGCGCGTTGCGTGCCAGTTCTTCTTGCCGCGGCGGAGCAGGATGGTATGACCGTGCAGAAGGTCCTCGGTGCGCAGCGAGGTGTCGAGATCGACTTTGCTGCCGTTCACCGAAACCGCGCCGTTGCCGAGGAATTCCCGCGCTTCGCGCTTCGACTTTGCGAGCGTTGTCTCGGGCAGCAGGTCGACCAACGGCATGCCGTCGCCATCGAGCCCGGCCTTGTCGTGTTCGGAGTGCGGAACATCAGCAAAGACATCCCTGAGCATCTCTTCGCTGAGCGTGCGCACATCACCGGAGAAGAGCGCCTTGCTGGCCTGCTCAACCTGCGTAACCGCATCGTCGCCGTGAATCACGCCGGTCATCTCACGCGCAAGCTCACGTTGTGCGTGGCGTTCGTGCGGAGCGCCGCGGTGCTGTTCGATGATGCCTTCGATCTCTTCGCGGCTCTTCATCGAGTACCACTTGAGGAACGAAGCAACATCCTGATCCGTCACGTTGATCCAGTACTGGTAGAACGCGTACGGACTGGTGCGATCAGCCGTCAGCCAGACCGCGCCGCGTTCGGTCTTGCCGATTTTTTTCCCGTCCGCGGTCGTGACGAGCGGTGAAGTGATGCCGAACGCTTCCTCCTGGCCGAATTCACGTCGAATCAGATCGATCCCCGCGACGATGTTGCCGTACTGATCGCTGCCGGCGGTCTGCACGGTGCAGTTCATTTCGCGGCGGAGATGGAGAAAGTCGTAGGCCTGCAGAATCTGGTAGCTGAACTCGGTGTAGCTGATGCCCTGTTCGCGGTTCTGTAACCGATCGCGGACCGAATCTTTCTGCATCATCACGTTGACGGAGAAGTGTTTGCCGACATCGCGCAGCATGTCGATAAAGCTGATCCCGCCGAGCCAGTCGTGGTTGTTGACGGCGACGGCGGCATTGGGATTACTCGAATCAAAATCGAGCAGCTTCTCCAGAACGCGCTGGATGCCCGCCACGTTGTGCTCGACCTGTTCACGAGTGAGCAGTTGGCGTTCGGCATCCTTGCCCGAGGGGTCACCGATCATGCCCGTCGCGCCGCCGATGAGCGCGATCGGCTTGTGGCCGCAACGTTGCCAGTGGCGGAGCAGGGTGGCCTGGAGCATGTGCCCGATGGTGAGACTGTCCGCGGTGGGGTCGAACCCGCAGTACGCAACGCGGCCGGGCGAGGCGAGATGCTTGCGCAGCGGTTCATCACTGGTGGTCTGATAGAGCAGGCCACGCCATTCGAGTTC
>RECV01000145.1 GCA_007693845.1 Phycisphaerales bacterium | reverse complement strand
TGGGACCACGACTACCTACTCAAGGTCCTGGCCCCATGAGAATGCGATTGCCCTGCACGTTGGGCCGATGGTGTGAGCCGATGGTGTGATTCGACGCGAAATGACACCCTGGCGCAGCGCGGGGCAAGCCCGCGCCGCGAAACGGGTGGATCGCGCGAAAACCGCGCCGCGCGAGGCGGAAATCATCGCTAAACTGGGTGTATGCCCGAAACCGCCGTCAAGACTGCCGCCGAGATCCGCCAGGACTTTCTCGATTTCTTCACCGAGAAGCACGGCCACACGTTCGCGCCGTCCTCCCCCGTCGTGCCGCACGACGATCCGACGCTGCTGTTCACCAACGCCGGGATGAACCAGTTCAAGGACGTCTTCCTCGGCCAGGGCGAGCGCGAGTACAAACGCGCGGTCAACAGCCAGAAGTGCATCCGCGCCGGCGGCAAGCACAACGATCTCGAAGACGTCGGCAAGGACACGTACCACCACACGTTTTTCGAAATGCTCGGCAACTGGTCGTTCGGCGATTACTTCAAGGCCGAAGCCATCCAGTGGGCGTGGCACCTGCTCACCGAAATCTGGGGCCTCGACAAGGATCGACTCTACGTCACCGTCTTCGAAGGCGATGACGCGGACGGCCTCGAACCGGATGAAGAAGCTGAGCAACTCTGGAAAGAGCACACGGATATTGATCCCAGCCACATTTCACGCTGGGGCAAGAAAGACAATTTCTGGGAAATGGGCGACAGCGGCCCGTGCGGGCCGTGCTCGGAGATTCATTACGACGCCACGCCCGACAAGTCCGGCAGCGAACTCGTCAACCGCGATGATCCGCAGGTCATCGAGATCTGGAACCTTGTCTTCATCCAGTTCAATCGCGATAAGTCCGGCAAGCTGACGCCTCTGCCCGCGAAGCACGTGGACACCGGCATGGGCTTTGAACGCATCGTGCGCGTCCTGCAGGGCAAGACGAGCAACTACGACACCGACATCTGGATGCCGATCTTTCGCGCGATTCAGGAGAAGACCGGCGGCCGGCCTTACGGCGGAGATCTGGAAGACCACACCGATATTGCCTACCGGGTGATTGCGGATCACATCCGCTGCCTGACGGTGGCGATCACCGACGGCGCGGTGCCGAGCAACGAAGGGCGGGGGTACGTGCTTCGCCGCATCCTCCGCCGCGCGGTGCGCCATGCGCGGCAGACGTTCGGCGTGGAGCGGCCCGTCCTTTGCGATCTCGTTGACAGCGTCGTCGAGTCACTCGGCGAGGCGTTTCCCGAGCTCAAGAAAGATCCGGAGCGGGTCGCCAAGATCATTCGTGAAGAAGAAAACGCCTTTCTTCGCACGATTGATCGCGGGATTGAACACTTTCATGACGCCGCGGAACGAACCGAGAGCTAGGCCATCGCGGCCGAAGACGCCTTCAAACTCCACGACACCTACGGCTTTCCGATCGACCTCACCTGCGTCATGGCGGAAGAGCGCGGCATGACGGTGGATGTCGCGGGCTTCGAGAAACTCATGGAAGAAGCGCGCGAGAAATCCCGCGCCGGTACGGAGAAGGATGAATCATTCACCCTCACCCCCGGCGCGATCGATGCGCTCAAGAAAATGGGCGTCAAGCCGACCGACGATCACCACAAGTACACCGGCCGGCCGGTGATCGGCAAGGTCAAGGCGATCTGGGGCGGCACGGACTTTGACAACCTGGTTTCGATCAACCGCCGCGTGGCGCTCATCACCGACAAGACGAACCTCTACGCGGAAGCAGGCGGCCAGGTCGGCGACCGGGGCGAGATGCACGATGACTACGAACCCGGCTACGGAGTGACCGCCACCGAAGCCCCGACCAGCTTTGAAGTGGAGGACACGCAATTTGTCGCCGGCTACGTACTCCACATCGGGCATGTGACCAGCGGCGAGGTGCACATCGGCGATGATCTGGAGATTCACGTTGACCGGGCGCGCCGCGATCCGATCCGCGCCAACCACACCTGCACGCACCTCTTGAACTTCGCGCTTCGACAGGTGCTCGAAGGCGAAGAAGTTGATCAGAAGGGTTCACTCGTCGCGCCGGACCGGCTTCGGTTCGACTTCTCCTGCTCCAAAGCGATGACGTCCGAGCAGATCGAGCAAACTGAGCGCAGGGTCAATGAACTGATCGATCGCGATCTCGAAGTTCACGCGGATACCGTGCCGCTGGAGATGGCGAAGAACATCCGGGGCGTGCGCGCTGTGTTCGGCGAGAAGTATCCCGATCCGGTGCGCGTCGTTTCGATCGGGCCGACCATTGAGGATATTGTGTCTGATCTGGACAACGAGACCTGGGAAGAGCGATCGATCGAGTTCTGCGGAGGGACGCATCTCGACTCAACCAAACAGGCGAAGCATTTCGTGATCGTGAGAGAAGAGTCGCTCGCAGCGGGCATTCGGCGAATCTCGGCATTGACGGGCGTCCCGGCCCAGGCGGCGGATCAGGCCGGCCACGATCTGCTGGAACGCGTCGAGGCGGCGCGGGGCAAGGTCGAAGCGGATCTGCTTTCCGAGTTTGATGAGATCAGCGTGCTGGCGGAACAGATCACGACCGGTGCGGTGCTGCGTCAGAAAATCCAGGCCGCGCTCAATGCACTGCGTGAGCAGGTCAAGAAGATGCGAAAGGATGCCCAGGCCGGTTCGCGCGAGATAGTTGTGGAACAGGCGCGGGAGATTGCAAACGAATCGAACGGCACGATCATCGTCGAATCCATCGACGGTGCCGACAACGACACGCTCCTGTCAGCGCTCGATGTCATCCGCGCGAAGCACGCGGAGAGCGCGATCATGCTCTT
Source organism: Phycisphaerales bacterium (assembly GCA_007693845.1). Lineage (GTDB taxonomy): Bacteria > Planctomycetota > Phycisphaerae > Phycisphaerales > SM1A02 > SKZB01. Next base: position 13,569 of record RECV01000145.1, on the reverse strand, counting down.
CAGCGCGAATCACGATGATGGTAAGGTGATGATGGTGGCGAGTTCGCCCAAACCACTGATTGCCAAGGGCTTGAAAGCCGGCGACTGGGTGCGGGAAGCCGCAAAGGCGTGCGGCGGCGGTGGCGGCGGACGACCGGATATGGCCCAGGCCGGGGGGAAGGACCCCGGCAAGACCGGCTACGCGATGGAAGTCGCATACGACTACGCGCGAAGGCAATTGGACCTGTGAATCATGCCGCCACGAATCACATCGCAACCGCTCGCCAATCGAATTCGCTTCGGGGAAAGGTGAGTTCACTCCACTTTGTGATTCTTTTCACATGGTCGAGGTCAGGCGAACTTTCGGTCAGACCGGTGAACCCCCGACCACACCACTCGTAAAGTCGATAGAGTAGTACGTGCGTTTGAGACCACTTAGACGCTGTTCCGTGTGGGGTGGGCACGTGTCCGTCTCACGGAGCATAGGGAATTCTTGAATTGCCCTGTACGTTGGGGCCCGATCAACGCAAGGAGATTTCGGTATGAAACTTCGTACCTCGATTCGTTTGGCGGCTGGAATCGTTCCGGCCATGGCATTGTGCATTGTGCTGGGTGGCTGTGGCGACGACGAACCGGAAATGCCTCAACCGCCGCCGGCGCAACCTGATCAGAACATGACCGATCCCATCACGCCGGATGACATTCCAGGTCAGCCCGGTCAGCCGCAGTAACACCAAGCTGTACTCCGTTCATTCATCCACACAAACACAGCCGGTCTCTCAGGAGACCGGCTGTGTTATTTCGTCTTTCTGCAGAAGGCATCGTTCGATGCGCGCCAGGGTGCTTTCCCGGCCGAGAATCTTCAGCGTGTCGAAGATGGCGGGGCTGACCGTTCCCCCCGTGACCGCGATCCGCAGCGGCTGGGCGACCTTGCCGAGTTTGCCATCCGCGTGCTCGTCGGTGTACTGCTTCACCGCCGCCTCAATCGATTCAGAATCCCACGTCTTCAGATCTCGCAGCGCGTGCAGCAGACCTTCCAGATGCGTAATGCCGTTCGGCTCGCCGTTCACCAACGCCTTGCGCACCGACTTGTTCACCTCGTACGTGATCTGATCATCATCCATCACGAAGAACCGATCGCTGCGGAAACAATCATCGAGCGTCTTGCTGCGTGACTGATTCGCGGCCGCAAAGGTGGCAAAGTCTTCCTCGCCGAGTTTGTCGAGAAACGCCGGGTGGTATCGCTCAGCGTGATGGCGCAGTCGCGCGGCGAAGTCATTCTCCGGCATTTCCTGGAGCGCATCGAGGTTGAACGCCAGCAGTTTCTCCCGATCAAAGCGGGCCGGCGATTTAATCACGCGATCCAGTGCAAAGTGTTCACAGAGAAACGCCGCGTCGAACTTCTCGATATCGCCCCCCGGATTCCATCCGAGCAGCGCGAGGTAATTGATCAGCACTTCCGGCAGATAGCCCGAGCGGCGAAAGTCGTCGACATTGATTTCGGGAAGTTGAACGTCCAGCACTTCGGCGAGCGCGTTGGCCGCATCAGTTTCGAGCTGGCGATCCGGGTCCTCCATCCACCAACTCCACTCCTCTTCACGAACTGCCAGCCCGTCCCCGATCTGCGGCGGGGAGGCGATCTGCCTCTCCAGCACCGCGGCCCGCAACGCCTTGTCCTTATCCCGCTTGGACATCTTCGAACCGTTCGGATTCGCCACCACCGACAGGTGCGCGTACGTCGGATGGGGAAACCCGAGCGCTTCCTGCAGCATCAGATGCCGGTGCGTGTTGTTGAGGTGTTCCTGCGCGCGAATGACGTGCGTCACGTTCATCAGCGCATCATCGACCACCACCGCGAAGTGGTACGTCGGGTAGCCGTCCGCCTTGCGGATCACGAAGTCCTCGTACTCGTTTGATGACTTGGTGACTTCTCCCAGCACCTGATCATTCACGGTGATCTCACGATCATCCGGCATGCGGAAGCGGATCACGTGCGGCCGGCCTTCATCGAGATACTGCTGCACCGTGGCCGCATCGAGTTGGAGCGCCGCGCGGTCGTAGCGGTAGTTGCGTTTTTCCTGGCGGGCCCTTTCACGGGCGGCATCGATTTCCTCCGGCGTTTCGAACGCGGGATACGCCCTGCCCTGTTTGATCAATTGATCGATGAACCTTTGGTAGATCTCCAGCCGCTGCGACTGGTGGTACGGTCCGGTTTCACCCCCACCGCAGCCATCGTGCTCGGGGCCCTCGTCCCAATCAATTCCCAGCCAGCGGAGGTCATCGAGAAACGCCAACCCGGCCTGATCGGAGGAGCGCTTGCGGTCCGTGTCTTCGATGCGCAGGATGAATCTCCCGCCGTGCTTCCGCGCAAAGGCCCAGTTGTAGAGGGCGGTTCGCGCGCCGCCGACGTGCAGATGCCCCGAGGGACTGGGGGCAAAACGGGTCACTACGGTCTGATCAGTGCTCATAGTCCAAAGCGTACCCGCCGGACGTGCGCCCGTCGATTCAGGGCGTCAGAATGACCCGGCACGATCTTCATGCGCACTTTCTGCGAAACAGATTGATTCTGAGACCCGCGGCATGCTCCGACACAGCAACGAAACTCGCGGGCCGGTGATGGTTCATGTGCGACGGGCTGCGCGGCGACTTCGAACGATCAGGTCGATGCCTCTGCGCTTCGGTTCCGATGGCGAATCTGACGCCAGAGCCATAGCGCCGGCGCGGAAATGGCGTAGGCGCAGAAGCCGATGGCGAGCACGTAGTGGAAAGACCAGATCAGAATCACGAGCGGCACGACGAGGAGCACCACGTAGCCGAAACTCCGCCGCCCGCGCGCATAGCGGTTAATGACGTGGACGTACGGCAGGGACGACACCATGCCGCACGCGCAGAGGATGACGATGAACTGGATCGCCAGCGCGGAGCCGCGGATGAATTCAATCGGCACGTCCTCGGCAAAGCGGGCTGCGCTCAGGTGCTGATGCAGCAGGATCAGACTCGCCACCGCCCCCGCGGCGCCAGGTGAAGGAAGCCCGCGGAAGACGAGATGCGATTCGACGCTCGCATCCGGCGTTTCGACATTGAACCGCGCGAGGCGAAGCGCTGCGCAGCAGACGTACGCCGCGGCGATCCCCCACATGAGACGACCGAACATCGAATCGACTTCAGGGCCGATGAGATTTACATCCCCTTCGGCGCCGACGTAGCGCCCGATGAGGACGGTCGCCAGGTACGCCGGCGCGATGCCGAAGGTGACCATATCCGCCAGCGAGTCGAGCTGCGCGCCGAGCTCCGATGTGGTATTCGTCAGCCGTGCGATCGAACCGTCGAACGCGTCGAAGACCATGCCGATGAAGATCAGGACCGCAGCGAAGGTCAGCCCGGTCCAGTCCCACGGTCCGGCGTAGTCCACCGGTTTGGAGGCGTAATGGATGGCGGCAAACCCCGCCACAAGATTGCCCAGTGTGCACATCGTCGGAAAGACCGACATCGGCGCGATGCGCTGGCGTCGACGCCGGCGGGCGAGTGCGGTGCGCGGTTCTTCCGCGGCAGAACCGGATTCGCGCGAATCGTTCGAGCTCACAATTCTGCGTCCTTTTCCTGTTCCGGCATGGTCCGCCGGACATCGGAGGATTCAAGTTCCGCCGGCGGCAGCAACTCACTGCCGATTCGCGGCACAAAGACCAGAACCCCGCGCGATGGTACGCCGCGACCATCGCTGAGCAGCAGCAGTTCGCCGACCGTGACCGGCGTTGCCACCGGCGGGCCCATTCCGGGGCCGGTCCGGGCCGCGCGCCGGGATGAACCGGACGATCCGTCGTTTTCGTCACCTTGAGCGTTTTCCTCGCCGGAGTCGTTCCACTGCTCATCCGGGGCTGCGGCGATGAGCACGACGGCGTATCCCGGTTCCAGTTGCAGTTCCATCGCCAGGGTGGCCAGCGACTCCCCGCCGCGACGACGGCCGCCGAGCAGTTCGCGGTAGCTCACCGGCCGCGGCGCTCGGTGATGAGGCAGCAGTTGCACCATCACGGTCGGACCGTCTTCCATCGGCATGATCCAACTACGCAGGAGCAGTTTGAGTTCGCCGGGCGAAAACGTCCGGGCCCGGCCGTCCACGGAAATCGCGCGACGTTCGCGGCTCAGGGCACGCTTGTGTAACTCGCGCCATTCATTCACCTGGCCGAACCAGCTTTCGACATTCAGCGTGCGCCCGCCGAACGCCTCCGCGAGCGAATCAAGTTCATCGATCGGGACGCGCGCAATCCGAAAGCCGTTTCTTCGCAGCCGCTTCACGATCTCTTCACCGAATGCCGCCTCATGTTCTTCATCGAAGGCGTGCATCGCCTCAGCGATCCGGGTCGAATTGTCCGCGATCACCCATTGCCGAACCTCCAGGCCGTTCTCCGGGTTCATCAGACGCGCCCACTGACTGCGTCCCGCAGAAGCGGACGTGTCCGCGTTTTCCGTTGTGGTGGCCGGCGTGGCGGCACACCCGGCGAGGACAAGTGCGGCCAACAGAAGCAGCGACAAGAGACCGCACCGCGTGCGCAGTCGGTCCGGGCGTCGACCACGGCGGCTGAGAATGAATCGAGTAGGTCGTTCGCACTGCATGAGAACATCTCACCTGACATCAGTCCCGTGTCGCAGGATTTCGTCACGCCAACGGCGCGGCAACGCTCTCCTTTTCCCCTCCCTCACCGGATGCGCCCGCCCCGAACCGCCGGCCTTTCTTAGCGAGAGACATCGGCGGGCGAACCGGCAAATTCGTTGATCCGGTCGATCATCAGCCGCAGCACGGCCAGATCGCGCTTCGTGTAATCAAACGCGATGCGCGGCAGGTCAAGATGATCCGACTCTTCACGGAAGGGTGAAACCTTCTCGATTCGACCGCTTCCGATGATCGACCCGAACTCATCGCTCAGTTGATTGAGTTGCTCGTCGGTCAGCTCCTGCTTCAATCGAATCACGAACGCATCGCGGACGTACCGGCTGGAATGATAGACGCGGTAGAACCGGACGACGTGTTCGACGGCTTCGTCGATCGTCTTCGCGATGAAGTACAGCCCCGGGTCCTCTCTGCTGATCCAGCCGTTTTCGAGCAGATTCTTATCGACGTAGTTCCGCCAGTGATCCCAGTACACCCCGCCCTCGCCTTCAAGCATGATGATCGGCACGATGTTCGACTTGCCGGTCTGAACGAGCGTGAGCGTTTCGAAGAGCTCATCCTGCGTGCCGAACCCGCCGGGGAACACCGCCACCGCGTCGGCGTGGCTCATGAACATGAGTTTGCGGGTGAAGAAGTAGCGGAAGTTGATCAGCTTGGGGTCGCCTTCGATGACCGTGTTGGCGGAGGTTTCAAACGGCAGGCGGATGCTGAGCCCGAAGCTGCTCTGCCGTGTCGGACCTTCGTGGCCGGCCTTCATGATGCCATCGCCCGCCCCGGTGATGCTCATCCAGCCGTGGTCCGCCATTGCGGCACTGAACTCTTTCGCGCGAATGTAATCGGGATGATCTTCGGGCGTGCGGGCTGAACCGAAGATGCTGATCTTCTTCGTCTCCCGGTACCGGTTGAACACGCGGTAGGCGTACCGGATCTCTTTCATCGCGCTGTTGAGCAGCTTGAGCTGGCCGGTGTCGTGCCCGTCCGGAATCAGCTTGAGCGCTGTCTGGATCAATTGCGTGATCAATCGGCCGTCGAAGCTGTCCGCGTCCCCGCCGACGGATTCAACGAGTTCGCAGATGGCCTGTTGGGTGCGTTCATCATCAACGCGCAATGGTTCGGTGTTCGCGGTGTCGTCCTTGGTCATCGAGTTGACCAGTGTCGCCGATTCTCAACGGCGGGGCAAGCAATGCGGCGAGAACGGGCCGGACGCATGGCCCGGGGCGGTTCAGGGGCGGGAATCCGAGTCGGCCTGGGTCAGACCGGGCAGCGGCACGACCCGGGCCTTCGGCTCTAACAGCGTGCCCGTCACCTCGACGAGATAGAGCTGGTCCCCCACCGTGCCGAACAGATCACGCAGAATCGCCCAGCCGCTTCGAGTCCGGAACGTGGTCCGCAGGGCGAGCGTGGACAGTGTCATCTCGCCCGCGCCGATAAGCTGCAATGGTGCAAAATCGCCCATCACGTTCTCAAACAGGATGCGTTCAAAGACCAGCCGGTCGCCACGGATGTAAAACTCCGCATTGGCGTGGTTGATCGTGCCCGCAAAGGGCGCGGTCAGCTGCAGCACCTGGCTGATCTGAAGGACCAGCGGCAGAACTTCGAGATTATCGCCCACCCCCCGGACCACACCGCGGCCGCTGCGGCTGCGGCTGCCGGGATCATCACGCTGGCCGGACAGTCGCATCCCGCCGTACAGTCGGCCCTCTCGTTCACGTCCGGACCGCTCCGCCCGCGGGGCGGCCGATTCATCCGCGGGATCGAAGTCATCGATGAAATCCTTGAGCGAGACATCCACGATATCAACGCGGATTTCGTAATCCCGATTGGCGTTGACACCGACGAATCCTTCTCCGGTCACGACCCCTTCGTGCATCTCAGCGCGAAACTCCGGGATCTGTACGCGCTGTTTCTCCCGGTCGAGTCGAACATTCGCCGCATGAAAGTCCGTCAGTCGGCGCCCGTACAGCCGAAATTCATCCGCCTCCAGGGTCATTGAGAAATCCGTCGGCCCGTCCTCCCAGGCGCGAACATTGAGATCGGCGACGGCGTGAACGCCCGTGAGCGGCACGCCGACGGAAAGCGATGCCCCTTCCGCGCGAACCCGGCCGAGAAAATCAATCTGCCACGGCGCACCGGTCGTGTCGCCAACCGCTGCATCACGTTGCCACGCCAGCGTCGCGCCGCGCACGATCACGCGTTCTCCATCGGTGAATTCGAGATCGTCGAGAACGGTGTTCACCGCATCGGGCAGCACCGCCTTCATCGACGCCGATCGCAGCGCGCCGACGTAGTCGATCTGAAAGAGGGCATCGGTCCCGTTCTCCAGACCGACCTGGCCGGAGACCCCGAATCGACCATCATCATCGGCAAATCGACCCGTGAGATCGCGCAAGCGGAGTTGCCCCGGCAGGACCAGGACGGAACCGTCACTGTCAAACTCCATCGACAGCGAATTCCCATCGATCGTCAGCCCGATCGTCGTCGGCTGTACGCGCAGGCGATAGTCCGCGGGCTGCTCTTCACATGCCGAGCGGTAGAAGAACCCGACGTTGACCCGGCCGGTGGGTTGCCAGTCCTTAGTTTCCTCCAGGAGGTGTTCTGCGCCGATCGTCCGGATGATCTCCGTCGTCAGCGGTGATTCAATGCGCAAGTCATCCCAGCTTCCATCGACATTGAGCTGCTCATCGTCTGCTGCCAGACCGTACGTCCCGGCCAGCGCCAAACGCCCTTCGTCGATCTCGCCGTGCTGAAATCGGGCCACGAGATCTTCGAAGGCGACCTGCCCGTCGCGCAGCCGAATGAATCCTTCTTGAGCGTGAACGCCGACACGGTCCGATTCGAGCTGCACCGAGGCGTTGATCTTGCTGACGGAAATCTGGAGCGGCTCAACGTTCGGGCCGCGCGCCCGGTAGACCAGCCCCGCGTTGAACATGCCTTCGGGTTGATACTGATTCCAATAGGCACGCGCTCTTTTGGCTTCGGCATCCGGAATGAGGTTGATGAGGTGTTTGCCGAGTTCGAGCTCGTCGAAGCCGACCGTCAGCTCGGTCTCGACCGGGTGTTCGTCGTCGTTCTCGTCACCGAACGTGACCGCGCCGGACGCGTAAAGGTCGCCGGTGATGTGGCGTCCGTTGATTTCGATGAGTTCGATTCGCTCGGGAAGAACTCGGAGTTCACCGCTCAGATCGCGCACGATAAAGTTTTCCGGCCAGAACAGACCGGCCGCGCCGATGAAATCAGCCAGTTCCTCGGTCGGTGTCGCCTCGGCGTCGGCCATCTGCACGCGAATGTCGTGGTGAACCCGGCCGTCCTCTCCGGTGCCGATGAAGCCTTCCGCCGTCACCACGCCGCGCAGGTTCACGCTTTGCAACAACCGCGCGGCATCGGATCGCGCCTGTCCCGGCCACCGGTCGACATCGCCCGCACGGGAATCGGCCGGGGTCAGGGGAATGGCGGCGAGCAGCAGATCGTTGATCTGTTCGCCCTCTTCCAGCGAGAGACGAAGGTCGGGCCGCTGCTGTTGCTCACCCGCCTCGTTCGTCATTTCGATCGTGCCGCCGATGCTTCCGACGCCGCCGCGCGGCAACTGAAACGTCAATCCCTCTTGCCCGCCTTCCGCATCCAGGAGTTCAATCATGCCGGGGGCCCAACGGATCCTGCCGGCGGTGACTTGAAACGGATACGGAAACCGCTCGTAGACCAATCCGAGCGATCGAACTGTGGCTTCGCCGAACGTTTGCGTGCGATCACCCGGCCCTTCGGTTCGTTGAATCTGCACCTCGACGTCTACCGTGCCGCCAACTTCAAACGGTGGGGATTGCAGTTCACGGTCAGTACTGGCCAGCGTGTGTTCGAGGCGGCGAAGAACACTCCGCTGAGAATCAGAAAGGTCGTTCTGTTTGCGCAATTGTTGCCACCGCGACAGTGACTCTTCACGTCGGCGCTCTGCGTCAGCTTGCAGGCGGTCGTGGTCCAGCATGTCCGCGTCGTGCAGCTTCGCTACCGCACGCTGATCCATCAGGTTGTCGAACCACGGGTCGAAGGAGTCGGGTAATGCGTGGCGCAGGTGGTCATCGACCGGAACGTTGGTTGCGGTGATATTCAAATCGACCGCGGGCGTTGCGCTCAGAGGATGGACCTCCCCGTCGATGCGCACCTTCGCGCCGGACGGCCCGACGCCGCGCAGGTACTCGATCATCAGCGAGTTTTCAGTGAAGACGATCTGCCCGTCCAGATCATCCAGCGGATAGGCGAAACGGTCATACTGCCCGCGCCCTTCGTGTATCTTCAATTCGCCGTGCGTGGTGATCGGCCGCGGCTGCAGATTGCCGTCTTCATCCTCGATCGCGTTCAGCCGCTGCATTACGACGCGCGTGCTGAGCGCCCAGTCACGCACCTGAAAACGTTCGAGAATCTCCGCGATCTGGCGCGGCAGATCGATGGCGTTTCGCACCACTTCCTCGCCATCCGACGCCTCCGGCTCGCTCTCGACGGTGATCATGAACGGCGCGTGGTTGACGATGTAGTCAGCCCAACCGTCGGCGCGAGCGCGGTCATCCTCACGGTGATCGAACGACATGACCACGTGGTACGGCACGCCCTGCGCCTGATCGCGCTCTTCCTCGGTCACCAGTTGGCCCCGCACATCCAGAGCCAGTTCATCCTGCCGCAACCGAATCGAACCGCTCTCGACCCGCATCCGCGGGGTGTAGGTTTCATCGGTAATGTGACCATCGCGGTAACGAGCCCAGAGCTGTTCGGCGGGCACGGGCAGCGTGAGCCCAACTTCTTCCACGTCGAACCGCACATCCAGCAACTCTTCAGGGTCCCAGCTCACCATGGCGTCACGAAGCTGACCTTCCAATGCCATCTTCTCCCACCATTGTCGGACGATACTGGGGCTCATGGCGTAAATGGAATCACTCAGGCCGAACCCGTCGATCGTTGCGTGATAGGCAAAGCTCTGCGCATCCCATTGCCCCCGGGCGGTGAGGCCGTCCTCCACGATGCTTCCGCGCTGATCAACCTGGTGCAGGACGAAACGGTACTCGCGCTGCTCATCGGCGACGGGATTCAGCCGACCGGAGAAGTACATGCGGCCGGAGGGCTCAAACTGCTGCTCCTGCCGCACGCCGTATTCGATCGCAGCGCGGATCAATTCGATCCGGGGCGGACGCAGGTCCTCTTCTTCCCTTGGAGGATGACTCAGAAGCTGAACACTGAATCTCCCGGCCTCGACGTCCTCCGCCACGCGAACCAGAACATCGCGCAGTTCGACGGACGCCAAACGCGGATTTCGCCTCAGCCAACTGCGGTCCGCCTGAATCCGGACGGATTCCGCATGAAGCAGTTCGCCGGCATCGCCCGGCCAGTCAACGCGCAAGCGCACATCGCGCAACTCGATTCGGTCGAACCCGGACCACGCGGCACTGCCGATGATGACTTCACCGCCCAGTCGGTTCTCCAACTGAGGGGTCAGGATCATCACCAGGAACCAGGATCGCGTCACCGTCCACCAGGCCGCCAGGATCAATCCGCCGATGATCAGCCCCAGCGTCAGGCCGACGCGACGCCAGGAGCGCGCGGACGACGGTGTCCGCAGAGCCGTGGTTTTGTCAGTGCTGTCGCTGCTCATGCAGTGCCTGTTTCCGCCGATGTCATCCGGCCTGCTGTCTCGGGCCGCTCCTGCGTCCCGCACTCTCATCCGTCCGCCTGCGGGCTATCTTAGAGCGCGATCTGGTCCGAAGAAACGGGACCGCGCTGATTTGACCCCCGCGGCCTGCTTCCGGAGGATGTTGACTCGACCACCGAACGGCTCGGGTCAATGATTTTCCAGATCCGCGACCCGCCTACCGTCGGAATGGACCCATCCAGACAGGAGAATCTTCCTTATGCGCATCGCCCTGACCGGTGCTTCCGGATTTATCGGATCGACCCTGGCCCGTCGTCTCCACGAAGACGGGCATCGGGTGACCGGTCTGGTCCGGACGAGCAGTCGGCGTGATCACATCGCCGACGTGGTTGACCGCTTTGTGGAGGGCGAACAGTCCGATCCCGGGTGCTGGGACCGGCTGCTGGACGGCGCGGAGGTCCTGATCCACAACAGCGTGGACTGGTCCCCGCTGAAGCGCAATGATGCGGAAGCGCACTGGAGAACGAACCTGCTGGGATCGCTGGAACTCATTCGCCGCGCCATGCCGCGACAGGTCATTTTCATGAGTACGATCGCGGTGCATCATGACATGCGGCCGCGCTGGAAGGGTCAGATCGATGAAGATCATCCGACCCGTCCGGGTTTGATGTACGGCGCGTACAAGGCCGCCGTTGAAGCTCACCTCTGGGCGATGCACTTCTCCGAGGGACTTGCCTTCAACGCGTTGCGCCCCTGCGGGGTGTACGGCATCGATCCGCGCTTCGACCGAACGCACGGTTACGGACTGATCCAGAAAATCCGGCGGGGCGAGCCGATCACGAAACCGGGTGGCGGCAAGTTCGTTCACGTGGATGACGTCGCCGCGGCTGCCGTCGCCTGCATCGGCAACGACGCCGCCGAGGCACGTGTCGTCAACCTCGTCGACTGCTATGCGCGCTGGGCGGACTGGGGCAAGATCGCCTGCGAACTGATGAACACCGATGTCGAGATCGACCTGAGCAGTCCGGAGCAGCCCCGCAACAACTTCACCAAAGACGCAGCACAGTCACTCGGCGTGGATCTCAACCGCGGTCACGATGGCATCCGGGCCCATTTGAAACAACTGCTGGAAATGATGGACCGCCAAGCGATCGCAGCGGAGTGAGTTCGCGGCGTGGATTCGCGTCCGATCTGAAGACGGCCCCGACCCCGGGGATGTCCCCCCGCTCGAACTTCAACCACGATCGGATATGATCAGAGCATTCGGCCAACGCCGATGGCACCGACATCACTGTTTAGTCGTGTGCCGATCATCCCCCTTCCGACGACTGCAATACGCGGCTCTCATTATGAACGACTCCACGACCACCGCTCCCCACCCCAGCCCGCCGCACCTGCCCTCGGCCGTATTCGAGGAACTGGAGATCGTTCGCGATCCGGCGAACCTGTTCCATCAGACGATCGAGCAGATCCTCATCGCGGCGGAACTGATCGGGATGCGGCATCACCAGAAGATCATCATCGCCCAGCCCAAGAACGAAATCATGGTGCACTTTCCCGTGCTCATGGATGACGGGCACCACGCACTGTTCAAGGGCTACCGGGTGCAGCACAACAACGCCCTCGGGCCGTACAAGGGCGGCATCCGCTTTCACCCGCACGTTTCGCTCGATGATGTCAAATCCCTCGCGGTGCTCATGACCATGAAGTGCTCACTGGTCAAGGTGCCCTTCGGCGGGGGGAAGGGCGGCGTGAAGTGCAATCCGCGCGAGCTCTCCTCGGAGGAACTCAAACGGGTCACCCGACGGTTCTGCACCGCCATCAGCAACCAGATCGGGCCCGACTACGACATCCCCGCGCCGGACGTCGGCACCAACGCCCAGATCATGGCGTGGTTCGCCGACACCTACCAGCTCATGAGCCCCGAACACAGCCGGCAGGACACCCACCGCGTGGTGACCGGCAAGCCCGTTGAGATGGGCGGCTCCGTCGGACGAGACAAGGCGACCGGCCAGGGGCTGGTCGATGTGCTTCAGGAAATGCTCCCGGAACTCGGCATCGACATCCACAAATGCAAGTTCACGCTGATCGGCTTCGGGAACGTCGGCGGCTGGACCGGACGATTGCTGACCGAACTCGGCGCAACGCTCGTCGGCGTGCTCGATCACACCGGCGCGATTCACAATGATCGCGGCATCGATGCCGAAGCGCTGACCGAACACGTCGCCCAAACCGGCGGCGTCGGGGGGTACGACGAAGCCGAATCGATCAGCACCGACGATTTCTACGGCCTCCACGTCGATCTGCTGGTCCCGGCAGCGCTCGAGCAGATGATCACACCGAAAGAAGCCGGCCTGATCAACGCCAAAGTCGTTGCGGAAGGCGCGAACGCGCCGACCACGCCCGAAGGCGATGCGGTGCTGATGCAGCGCGGGGTCGAGATTCTCCCCGCCATTCTCTGCAATGCCGGCGGTGTGACCGTGTCCTACTTCGAGTGGGTCCAGAACAAGAGCTCCACCACGTGGAGCGCGGAGAAGGTCGATGAGGAACTGAACCGGCATATGGTCCTCGCCGCCCGTCGCGTCAAAGTCGCCCGCGTCAAGTACGAGTGCGACAGCCGCACGGCCAGCTACTGTGCCGCTCTGGAGCAGATCAAGAAGGTCTACGAACTGCGCGGGGTCTTCCCGTGACCCGTTCATGATCCCAACAAATCTACGCCGCATGCGGGAATATGCATATGACTTCCCGCTTGACAGGGATCGGATTTAGAATCATACTGGTTTGGTTGAATATACTTCGTGTCCTGATTGGCGTACTTTTTCGAGTATCGTCAGTCAGTTCGTCATAGGGCGCAGCAAACTGCGTCCTCCCATAAAAGGAGAAAGACTTTGAAAGAGATGATGAACAAGACCTTGATTGCCGGCGGCGCCATGGCTGCACTGGCTGTCACTGGTCTAACCGGAACCGCTTTAGCGACACCGTCAACAGACCAGATTGTGCAGGCACAAAGCTTCAGCTTTGATCTGTCGCCGGGAAGTCAGACGCTTGCATTCGACCAGTTCGATGATAACGGAGGCCTTTTTATCCTTCAGAGTGTCGAAGTGCAGATGACCGCTTCGGTCGGAGCCCAAGTGCAAGCGACGAACACGTCGGGCATCGATGCCGAACAGTTCGGCGTCAACATTGTTGGAAACGTGACCGTTGATATCTCGGATATCAATACGACGGCGGGTATTTTCCAGAGCGAGTCAGTGCCCCCCGGCGATCTGCCGATCGTGTCTGGCCAGACTTGGGA
>RECV01000025.1 GCA_007693845.1 Phycisphaerales bacterium | reverse complement strand
CTGCGTAGGGGTAGCAGTCCTGATTTATAAAGGTTTCGGTGGCGGGGTTTGGGAAGCACGCACATTTTTTTCGCGGGTTCGCCGTGTCGTAGGCAGGATTCCCAAACCTCGGTGCTCTACTTGTGCGTGATGCACACGTCACACCAGGCCATCCGAGCAGCCGCGCCGTCAACGCGCCATGGCACATCACAATTTTTTTCGCTCCCAACGAGCGTCCCACGAGGATTCCCAAACGACCTGGGTATTCATAAGTGCAGACAATGAGATCCGCCCATGCGCGACTGAAGATTTTTTTCGTTTTTTCCCTCTCAGTTGCCGCCTCGCGCATTTCTACATCAGACAACGCATCTGCGACATGCCCCCACCGAGAGAGCCGTTCTTCATCACACCACCGGAGCCACGACATGATCGACGAACACCGCAATGGAACCTCGACGGAAAGCCGCGATACCGAACTCGGCCGCTCGCTGCATCTGGTGCTACGAGCACTCGATGAGCGATACGGCCGGAACGATGTCGTGCAGCAGCTTGGCGATGTGGGCGACCAACTCAGTGGAACGCACCACCTGATCGAAGGCCTTGCCCGCCGTCTTGAGCGCCATGAACAAGCGCAGCGCGAACAGACCCAGGCGATTCGCGTCCTGGCGGATAAGCATGGCCTGCTCGAACAGGCCAGCGTGCAGAACTCAAAGCTTACGGACGAGCACTACCGCAACCAAATCTTGCGGCCCCTCGTGCGACACTTGCTGGACGTTGTTGACCTGGCCGACGCCTTTGTCGATCGGGGCACGAGCGAACATCGTGACGCCCTGGTCTCAAGCATCTTCGATCTACTTGATGTGTACGACGTCCAGACCTTCGTTGCTGACGAACACAGCCGATTCGATCCCAACGTCATGAAGCCAGTCGCCAGCGTTCCCACCTGTACACCGGATGAGGATCAGTGTGTCCACAGCACCGTGCGCCGTGGCGCTTCATTCGGCCAGATGCTCCTGCGGCCGGTGACGGTTCGCCTGTATCGATACGACGGTTGAACACCAACACACTTCACGCACAAAGGAACGCCGCCATGAAAAACATCATCGGAATCGATTACGGCACCCACACCACCATCGCCGCCAAGCATGATGACGCCGGTACGCCGGTGGTCATCAGCAATCAGAACGGCGAACAGGCAACGCTCAGCAACGTGTACATCGATCGGGACGGTTCGCCTCTTTTCGGGTCCGAGGCATTCCATCTGGGCATTGCTGATCCGGCACGCTACGTGCAAGATGCCAAGCGTTCTGTGGGCAGCGACGCTCCCGTCCTCACCGTAGATCAGAAGTCGTTTACGGCCGAAGACGTCATGAGCCTCGTCCTTCAGGAGATCAAACGATCGACCGAGTCCAGTCTGGGCGACACTGTTGACGATGTCGTCATCTCGCGGCCCGCGAACTGGACGGCCGCGCAGAAGGAGGAACTGCTCCAGGCGGCCCGGGCTGCGGGATTGAATGCCATTTTGCTGCCACCGGAACCAACGGCAGCGCTCTTCGGCATGGGGGTTCAAAAACAGGGCGACGGGATTGTCGTGGCCATCGATGTCGGCGGCGGCACGACCGATGTTTCGATCGCGGAGGTCGACGGCAACAGTGTTGCCATCCGCATGACCAATGGCATCGCTGAGCTGGGCGGGCGTGACTTCAATGCCGTCTTGCTGGAGTGGGCGATGGAGCGATTCGAGCAGCAGTTCGGCCGCCAACCGGACGCGAATCAGGACGCCGTCTTCATTCAGGACCTTGTCCAGAAGATTGAACATGGCAAACGCATGCTCTCGAAGAAGAACGAGACCCGGATCGTACTGCCCTACGAGAATGCGCTGTTTGACGTCACCGCGTCGCGCGATCAATACCAGGCCATGACGGCGCCACTCGTCGAGCGTGTCATGGATTGCACGAAGAAGACGCTCGATGATGCCGGTATCAACACGGCGGATGTTCGCGCATTCTTCCTCATCGGCGCCCAGACGCTCGATCCGGCATTCTCGGAAGCCCTTGAGAAACACTTTGACCGAAAACCCTGGGCGAAATCAGACCCCATCTTCGCAGCCGCCAAAGGCAACGTCCTGCTGGGACAGTTGGAGCTGGAAAAAGATGGCTACCAGGTTCGAAGCGGCACACGCGTACTCCCGCCCCTCGAAATGAGTGCGCGGGACATCACCACGCATCCGATCGGCGTGGCCGCACTCGACGAAGACAAGCGACTCGTGCAGTCGGTCATCATTCCTAAGGGCACAGCCATCCCATCCAAGCGAGTGGAACGCTTCAAGCTGGCCGAGCCGGGCCAGACCGGCGCGCATGTCCAGCTTCTCGAAGGTACTGACGGCGCCCCCCGAGGTGATTGCCAACCCCTGGGCCACTTCGATCTGGACGGCGCTGAAGCAGTGCACGACCGCGATCACATCATTGAGGTCGAGTTCCGCCTCGACAAGAACGCCATGCTCACCGCGAGCGCACGCGATCCAATCAATGGCGCGACGGCAGAAATGACCATCGATTACCGCAATCAGCAGGCCAATGGTGCTGCGTGATTCACCACAAAGGAGAAAAACCGATGCCTGAACAAATCTATCTCGGCTTTGCCCGACATGATCAGCCGCAAGTCACTCTGGAAGACACGGTCATCTTACCGGATGCATCCGGCAGCATGGCCCTCGGTGACTATCGGCCGACACGCATCGATGGGGCCAAAGACGCTGCGAAGGGTCTGACACAGGTCAAATTCGCTCAATACCCCCTCGATCGTATCGGAGTGGTCAGCTACGCCGACGAGGCCGAGATTCACCTGCCACTGACCACGGTGGGCAGTCACGCCGGCGATATCAACAAAGCAATCGACGACATTGAGTTGCGAGGCACCACCAACATGTCGGCCGGCCTGCAAGCCGCTGAAGTCGTACTGAACGGTCAAGACAACCAATCGCTCATGGATGTCGCCAAGGCGCACCTAGCCGCAGTCCTCAAACCGAATGCATCGGCTCGTGCTGCTCACTCCGGCCGACAGCGACGCATCATTCTGCTCACCGATGGCGGTCACAACGTCGGTTCACAGCAAGAGCTGTTCGAGATCGCGGATCGACTCAAACAGTCGGGCGTCGTCATTGCGACCATCGGCATCGGCGGAGATCCGAGTGACGTCAACGAAGCGGATCTCAAACGCATTGCCTCGATCCATCCGCGCACCGGACAGCCGATGTATTGCTTCATTGCCGACTCACAGTCATTGCAGATCGAATTCAAACGGCAAGCGCATCACCTGGTCCGCATGCCGACCACAGACACGTGATCAGGTTCGCCGCGGCGACTCGCTCCCCGACCTATCGATTTCACTTTGGTTGACCATGCTCACGCTTGCGACAACACGACCATGAAACCCATCAGCCCCCAACGCGTCTTGATCGCCGTCCTCCTCATCGCCGTCGTGTATGTCTTCGCACGCACCACCGGCTGGACCGGTCCCGGCGCGAACGTGCCGCTTGTCGACGAAGTCATGT
>RECV01000245.1 GCA_007693845.1 Phycisphaerales bacterium | reverse complement strand
CATACTCACAGGCGGAAGTTCATCCAGACAGGTGACACGCAGAATCTGAAAAATGTGTGATTTGCCCGGAGCCCCCTGGCCAAGGCCGCCCGTGTCCGATTACGGCACGGCGTCGGTCGGGGCGTCCAGTGCCCCACATCGCTCATGCCACGGCTCTAATCCGCCAGAATCTCCGAGGTTCACCAGCGCATCGCAGATAAACATCATGCCGCGGACGGTATGAGGATGCTCCGGCCCGGCGACGTTGAGGAGAATCTCGTAGCTCTCGATATACAGCGACAGTGCGTCTTCGGTCCGATCGCTTTGCTCCATGACGATGCCGTAGGTGCGAAGCAGTGGCGCAAGGCGAATGTTGCCCTCCGGAACGGCATCCCGCAACTGCTGGAGCAAAATCGCGTACAACTCCGCTGCCTCGGTGACGCGGCCGGTATTGGAGTACACACTGGCGAGAACATGCTTGACGTTGATCGTGTCGGGATGCTCATCGCCGAGCACGCGGCTGCGGCCGTGAACGGCTTCGATCAGCAGCGGTTCGCTTTCTTCATACTTCTTCTGGCTGACAAGCGTCATCGCCAGATTCGCGGTCGCGCGCAACGTGGCCGGGTGATCGATCCCGCTTCGCTGCAGATGCGATTCGCGGATATCGCGAAAGATCACTTCGGCCTCCTCAAATCGTCGCATTTCTCGCAGAAGACTCGCCAGGTTGTTCCGTACCACGAGAATGTACGGGTGGTCCTCGCCAATAACCGGAATCGCAGTATCCAGCAGCATGGCGTAGTCTCGCTCGGCCTGATCAAACTGCCCCAGACTCTGCCGTGCATTGGCCAGCGTGGTCAACATGCCGATGAACTCGGTGTGATTGTCTCCCAACTCATCGCGCAGTCGGTCGAGGGCCATGACCAACATGTCGATGGCCTCTTGTGATCGGCCGAGCTTGATCAGCGACTGCGCGTGGCCTCCTTCGCTCGCGAACGTCGTGACATGCTGCGGTCCGAGAATCAGATGTGATTGCTCGACCGCATTCGCAAAGAGCCGCTCAGCCTCGGCGAACTCACCGGCTCGGTCGGCAATTCGCGCTTGCGTCTGAAGCAGAAACGGAATCTGTCGTGAGGCCGAGCCGGGATTCGCTTCGCACAGGCCCAGCGCTACATCCAGCGCGGCTCGCGCTTCCTCTAGCTCGTGCGCGTCCATCAGCGCGGATGCAAGCGCTTGGTATACGCGAATCGTCTCAATCGGATCATCCGCGGGTGCTTCATCCAGCAGCGTCTGAGCCATTCGCGCGTGATGAAGTTGCGATTCGCTCAGTCCCAACGCCTGATAGGCATCGGAGAACGTCTCGTGCAGACGCCGGCGCACGCCCGGATCACTGATGCGTGTCGAAAGTTGAGGCGAGGCCAGATCAAGCGCTTCGCGTACCTGGAGGTCCGGCCGGCGCGCTTCCTGAGGGCTGCTGCGCTGAATGATGTCGATCCAGAACTCATTGATTTCACTGGCGATGGTCGCTTCGTACTCAGCACGAAGCGTCTGTAGTTCCGCTTCAACGCGGCTCGCATTGGCATGATTCATCCCGTACATCGCGGCGGTCGCGCCGACGATGAGCGACAGCACCGCCAGCAGTGTGGCCGCGCTGGTCAACTTGCGACGGGTGATGAACTTCCGGGTGAGATAGAACACACTCGGCGTGGTGGCGACCACGGGTTGGCCATCAAGATAACGTCGCAGATCGTCTTCCAATGCGGCGGCGGAGTCGTATCGTTCATCCGGCTCCAGTGCCACCGCCTTCAGGACGATGCGATCCAGATCGCCGCGCAGCTCCCGACTACGCAGCGCGATCTGGTCATCGGAGGACGCGGCGAGTTGGCTCGGCCGGGTAGCGCGCAACTTGGAGTTTGATCCGCGGGCATCATCCGTTCCGGCCGGATCGCGCGGCACCTGACCCGTCAACACTTCACACAGCAGAACGCCCAGCGCGTAAACATCCGAGCGGACATCCGCGCTGTCGCTGCCTCTGGCCTGTTCGGGGCTCATGTACCGCGGCGTGCCCAGACGCGTGCCGAGTTGGGTCCGGCTTTCATCCACGTTCTCTTCCAGTATTTTGGCGATACCGAAATCGATGACCCGCGGCTGATGTCGATGATCGACCCGCTCCACCAGAATATTGGCCGGCTTGAGATCACGATGAATCACCGCCCGCTGGTGGGCGTGATGCACGGCATCGCACACCTCGACCATCAGTTGCAGACGCTCTCGCACCGTCAATGCGTTCGTTTCACAATACGTCGTCAATGGTTCACCGCTCACCAGTTCCATTGCGACAAACGGCCGATTTTGATCATCAAGCCCCGCATCAAGCACCCGTGCGATGCCCGCGTGGTTCATCCGCGCCAGGGTGCGTGATTCCGCCCGGAATCTGGCGATCACTTCCTGTGTTGCGAGTTCGGTTCGCAGGACCTTGACCGCAACCGGCCGCTCAACCGGCGACAGTTGTCTTGCGCGGTACACCATTCCGAATCCGCCGCGGCCGATTTCCTCGCCAATCTCGTAGCCGGAAATCCGAGGCACCGTCATCGCCACGTTTGGCGTGCATTCATCCGGATGGTTGGAGTTCGAAGCGTCCTCGGGATTAGGTTCAAACAGAACCCCCTCGGCTCGTTGATGGGCTTCCAGCAATTGCTCGACTGCGAGCCGAACCTCGGCGTCGGCTTGCGCCATCGCCGCCCGGGCCTCATTGATCGGCGCTTCGCCCTCGACGGCGTCCAGCATCAGGCCGAAGAGTTCCTTCACGACCGTGCGGTCTGCATGTGCACGCGAGTCGCCCAGCCGCCCGGATGAGCCGCCAGTTTCCTCGCGGTTCACAGAAGTGTCTCCGACGGGTCGGCGGTTTCGCCCTCGATGATCTGCTGCAGTCGTGCCCGGGCGAATTCCCAGTCACGTTTGATGGTTCGGCCGGTCACACCAAGCATGTCAGCAATCTCCTCGATCTGGCGTCCACCGAAGAATCGAAGCCGCACGACCGATGCCGCGCGCTCGTCCTCCTCTTCAAGGCGTGAAAGAGCATCGTCGAGGGACAGCAAATCGTGAGGATCGGCCTCAGACGATGCCTGCATCAGATCGAGACTGATTCGACCGCGGTGCAGTGGGTTGCCCCTCTTGCCGGCCGCCCGGGCGCGGGCGTGATCAATGAGTATTCGTCTCATGGCGGTCGCGGCGGCCTTATAGAAGGCGTGGCGGTGTTGATACGCAATCGGCGATGTTTCGCCGGCAACGCGGAACAGCCGAAGATACGACTCGTTGACCAGTTCGGTCGCCCCGAGCGTGTGGTCATTCCGCTCGTTGCGCATGTGTGATCGTGCGATCACCCGCAACTCGTCATAGACGATCTGAAGTAGTCGGTCTCGATCGGTGGTTGAACCCTTCGACGCGGCGTCGAGTAACAGCGTCACCTCGCCCGCCTCACGGCTGGGGTCCCTTCCGGCCGCCGGGTCATCACCAGCTCTCGATTCGTCCATGCCGGCTCCAGTATGCAGGGCTCCCCGTCAAATG
>RECV01000043.1 GCA_007693845.1 Phycisphaerales bacterium | reverse complement strand
CGTTTGATGTCGTGCATGCCGGCATGTTTCTTCATCATCTTCCTGATCTCGAAGTAATGACGGTGCTGCGAATCATGCAGCGGCTGGCGCAACACGGCATGATCTGGAACGATCTGGCTCGCCGCACGTTGGCGCGCATCGGTGTTCGTGCGATGGTCGCATTGACACCCGGCCTGCCACGGATGGCGCGGCACGACGCCGTCGTCAGCGTAGAAGCGGGGTTCACTCGCCGGGAGGCCATCGAACTGGCACAACGTGTCGGGTGGGAAGAAATTCAGTACCGAGATGTGCGGTGGCACCGGTTCGTGTTGACGGGCGTCAATCCGGAGTGAGCAGAACCTTTTCTCGAGAATTCGAATCGTCCTTCCGGTGAAGTTCGTAACCACAATAAACGGATGATGGAATAAAACGCGCTTGAGCGCGATTCATATGTGCATCCAGCAATTTTCCACCGGAAGCAATGGAGGTTGAGTATGACACGCCATGACATTTCCGATCGTCGCGTTGCGGTGCTCGCAACCGACGGCTACGAACAGAGCGAGCTTGATGACCCGGTCAAAGCGCTGAAAGATGCGGGCGCAACCGTCGAAATCGTGTCGCTGAAATCCGGCACGATCAAGGGGTGGAAGTCCGGCAACTGGTCAGGTGAAGTCAAGGTCGATCGCACGCTCAATGATGTGAAGGCGGATGATTACGACGCACTGGTGCTGCCCGGCGGAACGTTGAATCCGGACCGATTGCGCGTTGATGAAAACGCAGTGCAATTCGTCCGCGACTTCTTCCGGGACGGCAAGCCCGTCGCAGCCATCTGTCACGGTCCGCAGATTCTGATCGATGCTGATGTTCTGCAGGGGCGTGAAGTAACGAGTTACATCGCGATCAGGAACGACCTGAAGAATGCCGGCGCGAAATGGGTCGATGCGGAATGCGTCTGCGATCAGGGACTGGTCACCGCCCGCACGCCGAAGGACCTGCCGGCGTTCATCGACAAGACGATCGAAGAGATTCACGAGGGCTTCCACGCCGCCCAGCGGACGGCGTGACCCTCGATTTCTGCCGGGATCAGTTGAGAAGAGAGAGCTCCATTCCGGCAGCCCCGGCCAATCGGCCGGGGTTTTTTCGTTGGTTGCTGCGTGGACGGGGGCACCGCTACAATGTGGTGAGAACACTCGCTCGGGGCGCGACCGCAGACGGGCGGTTCGCTGAGATGCACCCGTGGAACCTGAACCGGCTCGTACCGGCGGAGGGAATGCGACCATGACGACAACGACATCTGAGACGGCATCTAACCCATCAACCAACAACGGCCACGCACCGGCCTTCCCCTTACCGCCCATCGGCGGCAATCCGGGCACGACGCCCGGCGTGACCACGCCCGGTTCGTTTGCGAACAAACCCGATGTCGGCGGGCCTTACGCCTATTCATCACCCGACACGCCCGGCATGCCCAAGCCGTCCGACAAAACCGCGTGGGACTTCCTGCCCGATGGCTGGCGCACCGAACTCGTCACGAACCCGGAAGATCAGCCGTCGCCCGCCGCCGCGCCGATGGCTCGCGCGACGATCACCCAGGCGGACGGCCGTGTGCGCATCGTGGACCACCCCGAATCCTTCACGCCGATCACCCAGCTCGAACACGCCCGGCTCGGCAAAATCACGCCGCAAATGAGACGAGTCGCTGAACGCGAATCGCATCTCACCGCCGAGCAGGTGCGCGATGAGATCGCGGCGGGACGAATGATCATTCCCGCGAACACCACGCACCTGAAACACAAACTCGATCCGATGGCGATCGGGCGCGCCAGCAAGACCAAGATCAACGCCAACATGGGCGCGTCGCCGGTGTCCTCATCCACCGATGAGGAAGTTGAGAAACTCAAGTGGGCCGAACGGTGGGGCGGCGACACCGTGATGGACCTCTCAACCGGCGGTGATCTCGACGCCACACGCGAAGCAATCATCCGAAACTCGACGGTTCCCATCGGCACCGTGCCGATCTACTCGATGATCATCGGCCGCAAGCTCGAAGACCTCGATGAAGAGACGATCCGTGAAACGCTGATCCACCAGGCGAAACAGGGGGTGGACTACTTCACCATCCACGCCGGCGTGCGCTACGGACATTTGAAGTTCGTCAAGGATCGACTGATCGGCATCGTCTCACGCGGCGGGTCGCTGCTCGCCAAGTGGATGCTGACCCACAACCGCGACAACATCATGTACACGATGTGGGATGAGATCTGCGAGATCATGCGCGAGCACGATGTTTCGTTCTCGATCGGCGATGGACTCCGCCCCGGCGGCCTGGCTGATGCGACCGATCGCGCGCAGCTCGCGGAACTGGAAACGCTTGGTGAACTGACCGAACGCGCCTGGCGACATGGCGTGCAGGTCATGATCGAAGGCCCCGGCCACGTGCCGTTCGATCAGATCGAATACAACGCCAAGTTGCAGCGTCGTCTTTGTCACGGCGCGCCGTTCTACGTGCTCGGCCCGCTGGTGACCGACATCTTCCCCGGCTATGACCACATCACGAGCTGTATCGGCGCAACCGCGATCGCGTATCACGGCGCGAGCATGCTCTGCTACGTGACGCCGAAGGAACACCTCGGCCTGCCGAAGCGTGAAGATGTGAAACAGGGTTGCATCGCGTACAAGATCGCCGCCCACGCGGCTGATGTGGCCCTCGGCATTCCCGGCACGCGCGATCGGGACGATGAGCTCACCAAAGCGCGGGCCGCGCTCAATTGGGAAAAACACTTCGAGCTGTCCTTCGACCCCGACACCGCGCGGGCATATCACGATGAAGACCTCGATGTCGATACCGACTTCTGCGCGATGTGCGGCCACGACTGGTGCAGCGTGCGCATCAGCAAGGAGATTCAGGAGTTCGCCTCGGGCAAGGAAGACGCCTTCCAGCGCGGCAAGCCGGTCAAGAGCGCTGCGCTCACGCCCGAGCAGCAGCGCATTCTCGAACAGCGCGGCTACCTCAAGCCCGAGGAAATCCACAAACTCGCCAGCAAGACGAAGAAGACCATGCAGGAGAGTGGCGCCCCCGAGCCCGGCCGCGAGCCGGCGACCGACGACGCGGAAGGAGTGCCCAAGCCATCCTGCCACTCCGATTTCGTCGATCCGGAAACGGCGAAGAAGCTGCAGGAAGAAGAGATCGGCGAACTGGTCCAGCTCGATGTGCGGCCGGCACTGAACATTCCGAAACACGATTCGGTCATCTGAGCGGGAATCAGCCCAAACCAAATGCAAACACGGCCCCGGGATCATTCGGGGCCGTGTCAATTCGAAGAATGGCGAGCCCCGGACTTGAACCGGGGACACCGACATTTTCAGCGCACGTTAACGCTATATCATCGGCATTCTTGATAGTGCAAGGCGGGGTTCTGATGCGAGCCATTGCACTGTCTCTGACGCGATTCCACCGTATGCATAGAGCATCTTCCCTTCATTCATAGCGAGTATCCGCAGTGTCGAAAGCAGTTGGCCGCGTCGCTCGACGTGACCTGATCGAGCACACTCTGCATCACATCCCACAACGCATCGCGGGTTCGC
>RECV01000167.1 GCA_007693845.1 Phycisphaerales bacterium | reverse complement strand
AATCTCTCTTATCTCCGCGCTCCTCCTTGTACGACAAAAGAACTCGCTTGGATCCTCGAATGTTCCCGTCACAACGCGAAATTTTCTGGAGTGCGACTCTTTCTGTTCAGATGGCGCTTGGGGCGTGACCGACGCCGACCTACTGATCAAACAGAACACCTGTGGTCATCGACGTAGGTCGATGCGATCTGTGTGGCTTCCTGAAGCTGAACTTCATGGGTTGGGAGCTGTCTCTCGGTGTCGGTTCAATCCTGATTACCGGCTACTTCGGCGGCGCGATTGCCGCGCACATGCTCTTCTCCCTCTTGCGCGAAAACTTGATCCGTGCCGAAGAAATCTTGATCGGCGCGGTGCGTGCTGTGATCCTCCCCGTGCGCGTTCACTGTCGATCGCTTGGTATCGGCGACCGAACCGGTCGCACATCGGGCCGTGCGGTGCGCATCCTGCGCCGCTTTGTCCACACATGAATTCGTCATCTGCGCACGAGCGCGCACGCGCAGCCGTCACGCGTGCGCGAGCATTTGCGGCGGTGGCTGGCGGCTCCGGGCCGGCGACTGGTGACTGCGGCGGGGCGGCGCGCGAATGGATCATCGGGCTGCGAGCGCGCGGCCCCCGGATGCGGGCATGGGGCGTGCATCCTCGCGCCTGCACCGCTCAGGCGCGCGCCTGAGCGGCAGCGTCAGCCGGCTGAGCGCGTGATGCGGCAGTATGGGGCAGTTTTTTGGCCGATGCGGCCGATAACGCGGAGGTGAAAATGGGGGCAAGTCACCCCTGTCGCAACTTGGACACGTCTACACCGAGAGTGGCTCGAAGTCGAGATTGTGCGCCTGGGCGACGGGTTGATTGGTCAGCACGCCGCGGTTGGTGTTGATGGCGGCGGCGAAGTGGGGGTCCTTCTTCGCCAGCGCGTCCGGGCCGTGCTCAGCGAGCTTGAGGACCCACGGCAGGGTGGCGTTGGTCAGCGCCTGGGTCGAGGTGCGCGCGACCGAGCCGGGCATGTTGCCGACGCAGTAATGCATCACGCCGTCCACGGTGTAGATCGGGTCGGAGTGGGTGGTGACCCGGGCGGTCTCGACGCACCCGCCCTGGTCGATGGCGACATCCACGATCACCGCGCCGGGTTTCATGTGCACGAGATCCGCCCGGCTGATCAGGTGCGGGGCTTTCGCGCCGGGGATCAGAACCGCGCCGACGACGAGGTCCGCCCAGGAAAGATGCTCGCGGATCGATTGGGGGTCGGAATAGATCGTGCGGACGTTGGGCGGCATGAACTCGCCGAGCTCACGCATGCGGTCGATGTTGACTTCAAGGATGACGACGTTCGCGCCCATACCGGCCGCAACGGTGGCGGCGCAGGTGCCGACGACCCCGCCGCCGAGGATCAGCACGTGTCCGGGCTCAACGCCGGGCACCCCGCCGAGCAGGACGCCGCGCCCGCCCTGCGGCCGTTCGAGGTACTTTGCGCCTTCCTGCACGGAGAGCTTGCCCGCGATTTCGCTCATGGGGGTGAGCAGGGGCAGCCGGCCGTGGCGGTCAGTGAGGGTTTCGTAGGCCGCGGCGATGCACTTGCTTTCGAGGCAGCCGACGGTGAGGTCCTTGTCGGCGGCGAAGTGGAAATAGGTGAAGACCGTCTGCTCCTCGCGGATCAGCCGGATCTCCTTGGGCTGGGGCTCCTTGACCTTGACGACCATCTCCGCCTGATCCCAGACCTCCTCCGCGGAATCAACGATCTTCGCGCCGGCGGCCTCGTACATCTCGTTGGGAAACCCGCTGCCCTCACCGGCCCCGGACTGGATGATGACGGCATGGCCGCGCTGGACAAGCATTTCCGCCCCGACGGGCCGCAATCCGACACGGTATTCGTCGAGTTTCACTTCGGTGGGGACGCCGACAATCATGATCTGAACTCCTGGCAGAATGCGAAAGTATGAAATGATAGCGGAGCGCGGGTCGCTTCGTCTGCAGCGTACCCCCGGGCAGGGGGATGTGTTACGATAGATGATTCCGATCGACGGCGTGAGCGTCTTCCGTCGGTCGCAGGGACCTTGCGAGGATTCTGTTTCCATGCGTGCTTATCTCTCGATATCGATCTGTTCAATCCTGATGGCCATGCTTCTTCTGCCCGCGACTGAGGTCCGGGCCGACGACGTCGAGTTGTTGAGGGAGCTGAATGCCCTGCCAACCATCGCCGTCAGCGATCGGACGAAGAGCTACCGGTTGTTTTTCGACGGCGCGGCGAATTTGACCCCGCTCCCCAGCCGATTCGAAGGCGGCATCCAACCGGGCATGATCAACCCGCGCATGTCCGGCTGGTCGGAACTCAGTAACTGGGCTGAAGCCAACGTCCACATGGCCTCGGCAATCAAGGAAGCCAGTGAACGCCCCGTGTTCGGGCTTCCCTACGGCGCGAACAATGTTCCCTCGACGTATCGGAACAACAACTTCTACGCAGCCGTGGGGGGCGACGTCGAACTGGATCGCATTCACTTTCCCTACCTCAAGACGCTGCGGCGAGCGCACATCTACGCGGTCACCGAGGTGTACCGGCGGATGGAAGCGAACCAGGTCGACGAGGCCTTTGACCTGATCGTCGCCAATCTGTTCTTCCTCCGTCAGATCTGCGATCGCGAGTTCATCGAGGAGAAGGAGTTCGGCATCAGCGAACTGCTCGACATGCTCGAAACGACGCGCGATGTCTTCTTCACGTACCGCGAACGAATCTCGGCGAATCAGTATCGTCATTTGGCCGTTACGGAAATCCCGTTTCTTCGCCCCGATCGCAACGCGCTCTTCATGCCGGAGGCAGACCGAATCGTGGCCCGGGCCATTTTCGATCAGGTGTTTGATGACCGCGGCCAGCCGATTGTCGAGGAGTTCAAGCGCATCTTTGCGTCGATCCAATCACGCGACCAGCCGCTGACCCGGTTCGGTGCGGTCCGTCAGTGGGATCGAGTCGCGCACGTACATGATTCGCTGGATGCCTCCCTGCAGCGGCTTCGGTTGGTCTACGACGACTGGTGGCGACGCTGGCGCGTTCAGGAGTATGACCCGGTGATCGAAAGCGTGCCCACAGAATTTGAACGCACGAATCCCGTGCGATCCGCTGCGGTTCTCTTTGCCCTCAAGGACATTCAGAATCTCTTCATGCTCCGTCGTCAGTTGATCGCAGAGGTCAACGCGACCGGTATGGCGGCGGGGATCTGCGGTTACTACAAGACCTACAACACCTGGCCGCGGGATCAGCGACGTCTCTACGCCGCCCACTGTCGAAAGTCTTCGGACATCGATCCGTATGACCGCAATATGAGAACCTTTCTGTTTATCTATCCGAGTTCGTCGCACACTCTGGATACGCCCTACGGCCGGCTGCGCATCCCTGCGCAAATGTCGATTCTCTATTCTCGTGGCGAGGAGGGTGGTGACGGTCGCGCCTCGCAGCACACCTCCGACGGTGTGGAAGGCGACATCGTCTTCTGGCCGCCCGTGCGGGCCATGGCGCGTGAACAGGGGTTGTTGAACTAAAACGGTCCGCCCAACGGCGAATCTTCTTTTTCAGGATCAATCGACGGGACGCTGAAGGCATCCCGGCCGCATGCAGACGGCCTCTGTCCATCCATGATCTTTTTCTTTCCTGCGGGAATGACCTCAGACCAGTCAGGGTTGAAAGCAGCATGAGTCAAAACAGCAGTCGTCAGGACGCGGACCACAAAGTCGTCATCATCGGAAGCGGGCCGGCCGGGTGGACCGCGGCCATCTATGCCGCTCGCGCCAATCTCGAACCGGTCGTGTACGTCGGTGTGCCGAAGCAGAACCCAGCGCCGGTTCTGCCCGGCGGGCAACTCATGCTTACCACGGATGTGGAAAACTACCCCGGCTACCCGGATGGCGTCGGCGGGCCGGAGATGATGCAGGACTTTCAGAAACAGGCAGAGCGCTTCGGTACGAAGGTCGTCACGCAGGACATCGAGTCGTGCGACTTCTCCCAACGGCCGTTCCGCATGAAGACCTCCGGCGGCGATGAGATCACCGCCCACGCCGTCATCATCGCGACCGGCGCCACCGCGAACTGGATCGGCCTCGAAAACGAACTGCGCCTCGCTCAGATCGGTGGCGGGGTGAGCGCCTGCGCAGTTTGCGATGGTGCGCTGCCCATGTTCCGCGATCAGCCGCTCGCCGTCGTCGGCGGCGGAGATACCGCGATGGAAGAAGCGCACTACCTCGCCAAGTTTGCCTCAACGGTTTACATCGTTCACCGTCGTGATGAGTTCCGTGCGTCCAAGACCATGCAGGAACGGGTGCTCAAGCAGGACAACGTCGAAGTGCTCTGGAACAAGGTCCTCATCGACGTGCACGGCGAAGAGAAGGTGACCGGCGTGCGCCTCA
Source organism: Phycisphaerales bacterium (assembly GCA_007693845.1). GTDB lineage: Bacteria > Planctomycetota > Phycisphaerae > Phycisphaerales > SM1A02 > SKZB01. The sequence continues at coordinate 12,337 of RECV01000167.1, read as the reverse complement.
AGGACACTCAGACCGATGAAGAGTCGGACCTTGACGTGAAGGGACTGTTCATTGCGATCGGTCACACCCCGGCGACGAAGTTCATCAAGGACGCCGGGCTCGACATGGATGAGGCCGGCTATCTGATCCTGCCGACACGAAGCAGCCGCACGAACATCGACGGCGTCTTCGCGGCGGGTGATGTCGCCGACGCGGAGTACCGCCAGGCCGTCACGGCAGCCGGGATGGGCTGCCAGGCCGCGATCGATGCAGAACGCTGGCTCGGCGAGCAGGGTTTCTGAGAATCTGAACTGAAGTGGAACGCCATTTCAAGATGTAGCGGGCCGGTGGTGTTTCCATCTGCCATGCGAGGTGAGGCGCGAGCGCCTTGGCATGCCGTGCGCCCGGTGCGTTCGTTGTGCGAATGGAAAGGCATGATGCATTGCGCTCGATCCTGAAGTGGATCGCGCGAAGCAGTTTGCATCGGATTCAAACAGAACCGATCGGCATCGACAGCGCGGCAGTCATTCTGCGCGCGGTTGATCACGGGCCATCGTGTCGAGCAATCGAATCACCGGAGCTGCTTGCCGAGGCGGCGCGCCGGCGGGGCGGTGTTCCGCAACTCAACGAACGACTTCGTTCATTTCACCGTTCCGCCGCAGTGATCTTCTGCGTTGTGTCGATTGACTGCGTCGGCGAACTTCTCAATGCACGGCTGATGAACGGAAGCCGAATCGGTTTTGCGGCAAGCGGATAAACGGCGATCGCTGGCGGTCACGGGGAGTGGTGGTGCCAGAGCCGTGAGCAGGAAATCCGCGTAGAGGCATTCTGTGTATCGGCGAGCCGTGCATTGGCAAACCGCACACAAGTGATCGTTGTGATCAGGTGATGCCGGGAACTTTTGTTCTGCCCGACATGGTGGTCAGGGTTTGGACGAGGATTTCCGGTTTGATCGGGAGCGCTGGGGGGAGCGCCGGGGATAGCGGGCGAGCCACATTTGCAGCGTGGTCAGCGGGCCGGGCTCAAGGTTGTAGATCAGAGAGCGGCCACGCTGTCGCGCGGTGACGAGGCGCGCATCTCGCAAGATGGCGAGGTGCTGCGAAATGGAAGGGGAACTGAGTTTGAAGGACTGGGACAGTTCCGCGACGCTGCGCGGCCGCTCGCGCAGCAGGTCCAACATGCGTCGCCTTACGGGATGGGCAATCGCCCGAAACGGATCATCGCCAATGACCGGTCTCGCCATAGTTCGTATTTTTGCAAAAATACGAGATAAGTCAACCCGATCTCAATGCCTAGCGATTTCATTTCGACGGTGCTCCCGGTGCTCCCGGTGCTCCCGGCCTGGGTTGCTGCGATGCTTCGTTCCGGCACCGGCGCTCGTTCCTGTTCTGGCGCGGCTCTCGAGCCGGTTCACTTCGCGGCTGCCGCCCCGTGGCGGTTGCGGCTCCGGTTGGTTCTCGGCTGATCGGGTTGGGACATTGCAAAGCCGCTGCGGATGCCGTTGCAATTTCGTCTTGCGGTTGGCGTGTTCAGCGGACCGTTGTGATTTCTCAGGGCAACCGTTGGCCGGGCCGCGTGGTCGCAGCCCTGTGGAGCCAGTGAGCCATGTGTTTACTTGGATGATCTGTGATGGGTCAACGGCCAGGCCACATTTCGGCGGTTGGTCTCGCGTCGGCGCACTGAATCGATGCCGTTGTGATCAAATCGAATCGAAACGCGCGGGGCGGTGCACCGCGCGTTTCGTGGGCGTGCTTCGTTGAATCAAAACAAGCTCACTGTGCGCCGATCGACGGTTCTTGACCGGGAGTGTTCAGAAACCGAATCATGCTGCGGCTCGCTTGCGCTGTTCCCGGCGTTCGCGCCGGTGCAGACCGGCGACGGTGTAAGCCGTATCCCACAACGGATCGTTATGATTGCTCAGATTGACCTGCCGATAACACGCGCTCCGCTCGTCCCAGACTTTGACGAAGACCGCCGGGCGATTGGAGCGGCCGCCGGTCCAGAGTCGACGGATGAACTGCTGCAGGAAACCCGACCGACTTGTGGGGCAAAGGGAAGCATTCGTCATGGGCGTGTTGAACTTCATAGCATGTCTCCTCTTCAGATGGTTGTTGGGAGAATGCCACGATTTCTTGCTGAGCCAACCGTGTGCTCATCAACCGACCACCGATCGCGCCCGCAGCGTTCCGCTCCGCGCGATCGTGCGGTTTGCGCCGGTCCAGTAATCGCGCAAGAGCGTTATCCGGACGGCGTGGATGGGCATTGCGCCTCGGGGCTGACCGTCGAGCCCGGCGGCATTTCAGGGGCTGCAAGCTGCGCTGCTTCCTGGTGCGGCTGGCCGGCGAAAAGTTGGTCGAGCGTGAACTTCGCCCCGCATTCCGGGCAAGACGATTCGCGCAGACCGGTCAGGTTGTAGCCGCAACTCGGACAGACGATCGCATTCGTTCCGATTCGGCTGCGAAGGCGATCAGCGCGTTCGACGGATGTTTCCTTCCAGATCAAGGTGGTGCCGATCAGCCAGACGAGTATGGCGACCAGTGATCCGATAAAGATGCCGAAGGAAAGCTCGATGATGAATCCGAAGACAGCGGCAATGGGAATGGTGAAGCCGATTGCAGCCCCGCCGAGGAGAATGGTCTTCCATCGACGCCCGCCCGCCCAATTGACGTGCCGTCCCCACAGCCCGAGCCAGTAGATGAGCACGAACAGAAATGTGCCGCTTCCTCCCAGCAGAAAGATCAACACTTCGTTCTGCCAGCCAATCAATTCAAAACCAAGCACGACGAAAAGCGTATACACCAACGCTGCCGCCGGAAGCATGAGCGTGGTGAGAGGGATTCGCGCGACCAGACTCGACATGTGATGGCCGTCCCTTGTTGAATGAGGCCGCGGTCAGCCGAGCGCTTCCTCAAGTTCTTCTTCGGTATCCGGCGCGAGTCGGGTCATGATCTTCGCCCCGGCGGCATCGCCCCAGACATTCACCGTGGTGCGGCACATATCCAGAATCCGGTCGACGCCGATGATGATGCCGATCGCGGCGAGCGGCAACTGCGGCGCATCGGGTTGGCCGGCCAGTGATGTGTTCACCGCAGTGACTACGATCACCATGGTGACCAGTCCGGCGGAGGGAATCCCCGCTGCCCCGACCGCGGCGAGCGTGGCGGTGATGACCACCACCACGAGTTCAGCGAAGCTGAGTTCGATCCCGAAAAGCTGGAACAGGAACACGACCGCGACGGCTTCATACAGCGCGGTGCCGTCCATGTTGATCGTCGCGCCGAGCGGCAGGACGAAGTTGGCGGACTTCTTGGAGCAGCCGCCTTCCATCTCGGCGGTCTGGATGGTGACGGGCAGCGTCGCCGCGCTGGAGTCCGTGCCGAAGGCGGTCATGAGCGCTTTGCGCATCTGCCACATGAACCGGTAGGGATTCTTGCGCGTGAGCAGGTACAGCACGGCGGGAAGGACGATCCCGCCGTGAATCGCCAGGCCGACGATGACCAGAATCATGTACTTGCCCAGCGGTCCGACGAGCGCGACCAGCCCGATCGTACCGACGGTCCACGCCACCAGCAGGAACACGCCGATCGGCGTCAGCCAGATGATCCAGAGGATGAGTTTCATGAGACCGGCGAAGGCGGCATCGAAGAATGCGATGGCGGGTTTGCCTTTCTCACCTGTCGCCGCCAGCGCGAGGCCGAACAACAGCGCGAAGACGATCACGCCGAGAGGACGGGTCTGGCTCATTTCGTGAACGAGATTGGTGGGGATCAACTGCTCGAGAATGTTCATCCACACCCCGCCGAGGCCCATCTCCTCCGCTTCCTCGAAAAGATCCGCGCGTTCGCGGTAATCCTGCTCGCCGCGTTCTCGTAACTGCTCGACAACATCGGGATCGAGTCCGACGCCCGGCTCAAAGGTTGTGACGAGAACCGCGCCGAGAACGACGGCCAGCAGCATCGTTGAGAGGTAATAGAGAATCGTCGACCCGCCGACGAGGCCGAGTTTGGTCGGATCCCCCAGACTGGTGACGGCGACGACCACGCTGACGAAGATCAGCGGAATGATCATCAGCATGAGTGGGCGGATGAGGATGAGGTTGCCGACGTTGTACAGCCAGTCGAGCGCTTCGGGCTCCGCCGCGCCGGTGGCATGGTAAAGCCACTCGCCGTAGCCGACGCCTGCGACAAGACCGAAGAGGATCAACGCCGTCAGCAGATTGCCTCGTTTCATGGCCGCCTAGCGTAGCGAGCGGTGGGCGATTCTGCACTTCGCGACGGGTCATCGGCCCAATCGGTGGGGCCTGCCCGTCTGCGCTGTGTCGCCGGGGCCATCAGCCCACGCGGCGCATGACGTAAGCCGCGGCGTAGAGAGCGGCGACGTCTTCCCGCGGCAGGGTGCGGGCGGCAAACTTTTCGTTGAGCGGCTGAAGTCGGATCACGCGCTCATCATCTTCAAAGAAAACGCGCTTGAACGTCGTTTCGTTGTCCCGCTCAAGGCGCACGAAACAGTCGCAGCCGTTCGGCGTCGGCAGGGCGGGGGAGAAGACCACGATCTCGCCCTCCCGGTATTCCGGCAACATCGAATCGCCCACGACCCGGGCTGCAAACGCGTCCGGATCATCCACATCCGGGCAGGCGATGTACTCATCCGCCACCGATGCGGGATAGTCCAGGTCGGTGAATTCTGTCGGATAGCCCGCCGCCACCTGATTGATGACCGGGATGTTGTGCGCCAGCGGCTGGGGCGATCCGATGTTGGCTTCACCATCTTCAATCAGATCGCGCAGAGCATCGAGCGGCATGTCGGAACTGAGCGCGCGCTGAAGTCGTGCGGTCAGCGCTCGTTGCGAAGCCGGGTCGGTTTGCCGTCGTTCCTGCAGCGATTGTTTCATCGCTGCCGGAGTGGCGTCCCACATTGCGGCCCGGCGCAGGCAGCCGTCGGTGATTCGCAGCGCGCGCTCGAGGCGGGCCGCCCATTCGGCGGACAGCGTTCGCCGGCCGTTCTCCATCTGCGACAGCAGAGATTTGCTGCACCCGAGTCGGGAAGCCAGTTGATCGAGCGTGACTCCGGCCGCGCGGCGGCGCTCGCGCAACAGGCGGCCGCAGGTCATCCCGGCCGGCCTGACGGACGCGATCTCGCCTTCATCACCGCCCGTGTGAGATGCACCCAGAGGTTCGGACCAGACCATCGTTTTTTCTCCTGGCGTTTTCACTCCTGGATTTTCTCTCCCGACGCTCATCGGGCTCACCTGCGGAACTCACCCGATTCGGCGGGGCCGCCGCCCGATAGGGGGTGAGATCTGGCTACCCGAACAAAATGTTCACAAAATTGTGAACTCTGTCTTGACTTTCTCGTCTCCAGTGTAACATTACCCGTACGGATTGCAAACAGAATTTTGGGGGAGTTTGCGGGAGGGGGCGAGGTGGACGGTGGACGGTGATTTGAGATTTGAGATTTGAAATTTCAGATCTGAGATCTGCGGAGTTTGTGACGGCCGTTGACGCGATTTGGCCAATTGACGGTGATTTGTTCCGGAGAATTCCAAGATGACCAGCATCGCACGTGAGCCCACGCGGGAACTTCAACAACTGCTGCAGGAGCGGCGGGGATGGGCAGCACGACTGGTGGAGGATGCACGCTACCTCGATCCTTCCGATGCGGCCCTTCTGCGAAGTGTGTACGACCACGGCATGTCCGCAACGCAACTGGCGCGAGCCGTCGGCGCGAAACCCTACGCACTGCAGCGGCGCCTCCGCCGCATCGTTCAGCGCATGACCTCGCCGGAGTTCCGCTACGTCCTGCGTCACCGGCGAACCTGGCCCGACCAGCGCCGCAAAATTGTCGAAGCCGTGTTTCTGCGTGGCGAGGGGCAACGACCGACGGCGGCGACCTGCGGCGTGACCGTCCACCGTGTCCGGCAGGAGATTGACCGGGTTCGCCTTGCCGTGGAGTTCGAACGCGCCCAACGTGCTGCCGGATGAGCACCTGCGGCCCGGCTTTTCACGCCCTGCTTCACGTTCTGTTACTTCCGGGAGGTTCCGATGTTTTCCATGACGATTGAGCGATCGTTTCCGACGGCCGTCACACCGTCGCCGCGCGTGCTTCGTGCGGCGTGCATGTTCGGTCTCGGGGTTGATGAGTCGCGGCCGCACCCCGTCGTGCCGCGGACGCAGTTCATGCTGCCCCATCCCGGCGTGGTTTTCATCACCGGTCCGTCCGGCGGCGGGAAGTCCACAATCCTCGCGCTGATCGACGACCAGGCGCACGATGCCGGCCTGAACGTCCTGTGCTTCGACACCATGCCGGAGTTGCCCGAGAAGCCGTTGGTCGATGTTTTCGACGTGCCGCTTGAACGCGCGACGGATCTGCTCGCGCGGGCCGGGCTGGGTGATGCATTCGTCATGCTTCGCAGGCCGTGCGAACTCAGCGACGGCCAGCGGTATCGATTGCATCTCGCACAGGCGATGCATCTGGTGGAACTGCACGGCCGCGAACCCACGGTCATTCTCGCGGATGAATTCAGCGCAACGCTCGATCGGCTCACGGCCCGGATCATCGCCCGAAACGTGCGACGCTGGGCTCGGACGGTGCCGGTCACGTTCGTGGCGGCGACGACCCACGATGACCTTCTCGAACCGCTCGATCCCGACCTGCTGATCTACAAGGACTTCGGCGAATCGCTGCAGATCTGCTCGCGCTCGGAAGGGGATGCCGCATGAACCATGTCGTTCAGCGATTTCAACGGATCGTCGGCGGCTCACCGGCGGATGATCTCTGCCTCGAGCCGGGAACACTCGCGGACTACCGCGCGCTGGCGTCGTTTCACTATCGACCTGGCCGGCCGAGCGCGGTCACGACGGTGTTTCGTCTGGTCCACCGCGCGCCGAGCGTGGTCGGCCGGTTCACCCAGCGGAAGGATGAAACGCAGACCGTGGCGGTGCTGCTCCGCGCCTTGCCACACCTGGCGTGTTCACTGCGCGATGTGGCCACCGTCGGCCGGTACCGCGAACTCGCCCCGCGTGAAAAGGCGCTGCTGCTCAACCGGGAAGTGCGCACGCTCGTGCGCGCGGTCGTCCATCCACAGTGGCGCGGACTCGGGCTGGCCTCCCGGCTGGTGCGGCACGCTCTGGCGCATCCCGAAGAGGGCACGCGCTACACCGAAGCGCTCGCCGCGATGGGGCAGGTGCACCCCTTTCTCGAGCGGGCGGGCATGACGCGGTTCGATCGCCCCCCGCGGCCGCAGCACATGCGTCTGCTCGACGTGCTGGCCCGGCTTGATCTCGAACCGACCTGGCTGGCTTCACCCCGAGCGATGCTCGAACGCATCGGCAGGTTGGATGAACTGACGCAGATCTGGTTTGAGCACGAACTGCTGCGCTGGTATCGCACCGGTGCGCGCAAAGCAAAACGCCGAACCGGCGAGTTGCCTTCGATGGAACGCATGCTCGCCACAGCGCGCGATCAACTGTTGACCCTGCCGGTGTACTACGTCAGAAAACACACGTAGCGGAAGTCTCAGGAAGAAGAGGGAGTCGAGAGAAGACAGCAAGACCGGCGCGCCCGGCTTCGTTGGCCGGCGTCATTCGACCTCTTCCGGAAACCTCTGATGCTGATCATTCCACTCGACAGACTCGTTCCCCATCCCGACAACGCCAACCGCATGACCTCCGGAGATCGCGCGAAGCTGATGGCACATGTGCGAGAGACCGGCCGGTATCCCGCGATCATCGTGCGGCCTCATCCCGATCCGAACCGTGACGGCGACTACCAGGTGCTCGACGGTCACCACCGGCTCGAAGTCTTGCGTGAGCTTGGATATGAACGCGCCAACTGCGAAGTCTGGGACGTGACGGATGACCAGGCGACCCTTCTTCTGCTGACGCTCAATCGGCTGCGGGGTGAGGATGATCCGGAGAAACGCGGCGCACTGATTCAGCGGTTGGCGCAGAAGCAGGATGTTCGTGACCTGCTCGATCGACTGCCCGATCCGCCGGCACGCGTGGAGAAGCTGCTGGATCTGCACGCCGGCGCACCGGCGGTCCGGAAGCCGCCCCGGCTGGAGGCGATGCCGCACGCGATCACGTTCTTTCTCACCGGTGCGCAGCGAAACCGGCTTCTGAGCAAACTCAAGAAAATCGATCGCGATCGCAGTGTCGCGCTGGTTCACGCGCTCGATCTTGACCGGGACGCTGCGGAGATCGCAGCGCAGGAAGGCGGTGAGACCGATGGCTGATGGTTCCGATGCCCGCCCGAAGAAGAAGGAACGGGGATCGCGACGCAAAGTCTCAGCGCGACTTCGCCGCGAACTGATCGAACAGCTTGCCGAAGGCCGACTGACCCCGATCGAACTGGCGCGGCAGAATCGCATTGCGCTCGAAGCGATCGCGCAGTGGGCCGCCCGTCCGGAGCAGTACGAAACGCTCGCCGGCCTGGTGCGTCTGGCGGATACCCGCGCGCAGATGATCGTCAGTGAATACCGCGCCAACGCCGCCGCGAAACTCATCGAGATTGCTACCCGAGATGACGGCGGCGAAGTGGCGCGTAAGGCGTGCGTTGATCTGTTGCGCACGAACCTGAACATCCTGCCGATTGAACCGGCGGATCGAGAAGAGCACCGTTCCGGTCCACGCGCGCCGAGCGAACAGGCGATTCGGGCCGCGCTCGAAGAGCTGGGACGCCGCGATGAAGCTTCGGATCATTCGCCGGACGGAGCTGAAACATGACGGCAATCCTCGCGAGTGAGATGAGCGGGGAACCGATAGCGCTTCCGCCCTTTGAGGTGCGGCATGCGATGCGTCTGGTCAAGCCCCGCTCCGCAAATCAATTGCACGGCTATGTGCGCTCGGTGCTGGGGTTCAGCATGCCGCGGCATCCCATCGTGCGCGGACACACCGCGCCGTTTGCGTACCTTGAACATGCGTATTTCGAGCGTTGCACGCCGCGCGACTGTCTCGTCTGGGCGAACCGCGGCGGGGGGAAGACGCAACTCGGCGCGATCGCCACGCTGCTCGATCTGCTCTTCAAACCCGGCATTCAGATTCGCATCCTCGGCGGTTCACTCGAACAGTCCTCGAAGATGTACCGGTATTTGAAGCGGTTGCTGGAAAGCGAATTGTTTCACGACCTGATCGCGGGCAACCTGACCGAACGCGGCGTGGAACTGCTCAACGGGTCCCGCGTGGAGGTGCTCGCGCAGTCCGAACGGGCGGTGCGTGGCCAGCGGGTTCATAAACTCCGCTGTGATGAGGTTGAGCTGTTTGAGCCGGAGATCTGGGATGCTGCGCAGCTCGTCACCCGTAGCGGAACGTGCGGCGAAACGTTCGTCGCCGGCGCGATCGAAACCCTGAGCACGATGCACCGGCCGTTCGGCTTGATGCAGTCTCTGCTCGACCGTGCGCGGGCGCAGAATCGGCGCGTCTTTCGGTGGAGCGTCCTGGACACGCTCGAGCGCTGTCCGCCGCAACGGCCGTGTGAATCGTGCCTTCTTTGGCACGAGTGCGGCGGCCGCGCCAAGCGCGCGAGCGGGTTCATCGCCATCGATGACGCCATTCAGCAGAAACGGCGCGTCGATGAATCCACGTGGGCATCGGAGATGCTTTGCGATCGGCCGCGTCGTGATGAAAACGTCTTTCCCGAGTTCGATGAAGCGGTCCACGTGCGGGCATTTGAGCCGCCGTCCGGTGCGCTCTGGATCGGGGGCATGGACTTCGGCTACCGCGCGCCGACCGTGCTGTTGTGGGCCTGTCTGACGGCGGAAGATGAGCTGCTCATCGTGGATGAACACGCGGAGCGTGAGTTGACGACCGATGAACACATCGCGGTGGTGCGCGGGCGTTCCTGGCCGCGCCTTCGCTGGATCGGGGCGGATCCGGCCGGTCACCAGCGGAGCGAACAGACCGGCGTGAGCACGATCGCGCTGTGGAAGCGGGCGGGATTCAGGATTCGCACGCGGCCGCTGCCGATTGAAGTGGGCATCCTCGCGGTACGCCGCCGGCTGCGCCGGGCGGACGGCGTCGTGACCTTGCGCATTCATCCGCGCTGCCGCACGATGATCGAATCCATGCACAAGTACCGCTACCCGCCGAACGACCCCGAAGCGACGGTGCCGATGAAGGACGGCACGGATCATGCGGCCGATGCGTTGCGGTACCTGATCAGCAATCTTGATCGAGATGTGTGCCGGGCGCGGGTGTCGTCGTATCTACGACGTTGAGAATCAGAATCGCAACGAGCCGGCGGCGAAAACACCCTGCAGTCCGGCGTCGAAGAGAAAGTCGCCGTCGCGCGCGTTCTCCAGTTCCACGAGCCGGTAGCCGAACATGACGCCGAGATTGTCGGTGACGTGCCAGGTGAGACCGGCGTGGATCTGCCACATGTAGCCGCGGCCGTTGATCGACGGCCCGACCGCCACTCCAGCTTCGAGGGTCATCAGTTCCATCAGCGGCACCGCGCCGTCCGGGCGGTGATCGAACTGAAAGTGGAGCCCGGCGTAGGGAAACACCCAGTCGCCCCGCACGCGTTCGCGGCCGACACCGACCTGTTCGATCGTCTGCCGCACGTGGGCTGTTCGCACGCCGAAGGTCGGCCAGAGGCGCAGGTCCGTTTTCTGCCGGTCATCGGAAGTGACGTTTCGATCCGCGCCGACCGCATCGAGCAGCTCAAACGCGCCGAAGCGGAACTCCGCCATGATCGAAAGGAACTCGATGTCCGCGCGAACCTCATCGCCCGGCGCGAGGGAGAGCGATCCGAATGAACGCGCGACGGGAAACGATCCGGAAGAGGCGCTTGAGAAGTCAAACCCGTGAAAGCGCAGCTCCCACATCCGGTCCTTGCGCACGGTGAGTTCCGGCAGGAAGGTGGCTTCCTGATCATCGAGTCGCAGGGCATCTTCGTACGAGATCTGATCACCGCCGGGATTCAGCCGCACATCACCCTTCAGGCGGGGCAACCACACACCGGGTACAAATCGAAACTCAAGCGACTCAACCAGTTGGAAGGCATCGCGGCTCAATTCGGCAGCCGGTTCGGGCGTGTGCGCGATCTTGTCAAGTTTCAGTGACAGCCCGTGTACGTTCGACGCGGTAACGCTGAGAGAGAGGACCAGCAAAATCGTCAGGCGGATCATGGTCATGAAGGTTCGCTTCAGGATACAGTGGGGTTTCCTCAATCACTTCGAAGGCAGCAGCGTATCGGCTTTTGGGGTGGGCTGCTTGATGGGCAGGATCACGATGGGCGAATCGCCGGACCATTCAAATGAGAACGGAGCATCCTCGGAAGATGCGCCGAAGCTGGTCCGTCCGGACAGCGCGATCGAACTCGGCCGGGGCATTTGGGTCATGCCCGGCGACGTGGAGGTGCGCTATTCTCGCTCCAGCGGGCCCGGCGGGCAGTCGGTCAACAAGGTGAACACCAAGGCGGATCTACGGGTGTCGGTGGAAGCGCTGCAGAACATCACCGACGCGGCGGTCCGGCGGCTGAAGCGGCTGGCCGGTCAGAAGCTGACGCAGGACGGTGAGATACTTATCCAAGCCGAAACGCACCGCTCGCAGCGGGACAACCGCGAGGCGTGCTTCGAGCGGTTGCGGGATCTGGTGACCCGGGCCGCGACGCCCCCGAAACGCCGCAAGAAGACCCGGCCGAGCCGGGCGGCGAAAGAGAAACGTCTCAAAGAGAAGAAAGAGCGCGGCGAGAAGAAGCAGCGCCGTCAGTGGCGGCGCGAATGAACCAACGAATCCCCCGCACGAGGAGCGATCTTTCCGATGCATCCCGATGAGTTTGTGACGTATTTCAAGACCTGCCGCGCTTCAGCCATTCTGCGGACCGATGATGCCGAGGCCGCAGGGCCCGCCATGGACGCCGCAGTTCGCGGCGGTTTTCGGATCGGTGAGTTCACGCTGACGATCCCGAACGCGCTGGACCTGATCCGCGAGTTCTCCAAACGGGATGATCTCGTGGTCGGGGCGGGCACTGTCCTGACGGTGGACGATGCGGAACGCGCGGTCGAAGCCGGGGCGAAGTATCTCGTCTCGCCCGTGGTGGATGAAGCGATGATTGAGGCGGCCGGCCGGCTGGGGGTGGCGGCGATGCCCGGCACGCACACGCCGACGGAAATGCTGCGCGCCTATCGCGCGGGGGCGCGCCTGCAGAAACTGTTTCCCGCCGCGGGCATCGGCGCGAAGTACATCAAGGCCTGCCTCGGACCGATGCCGTTTCTCAACATCGTGCCGACACACGGCGTGCACGCGTCCAACGCGGCCTCGCATCTCAAGGCCGGAGCGCACGCGATCGGCTTCGTCGCGCCGCTCTTCGATCCGGAGCTGATGCGGTCTCAAAACTTTGCGGGCATTGAAGAACGCGC
>RECV01000115.1 GCA_007693845.1 Phycisphaerales bacterium | reverse complement strand
GTGCGTTGCCTCGCAGGACGGGGATACTCAAACTGCGGCCCTCCATTGAACGTCGGATCGAGAGTGCGAATGCACGAGGATAATCGACCGGCTCGCTTTCCGGTGGTCACAGCGCAATAATCCTCTCAGAGGGAGGATTGAATAGGCCGCCGAGAATCGGTCGAAGAACGTGACAGGAGCCGTCACTTTGGAATGTGTTCGTGAAATTTTTGCCCGGCATCACCTCCGCTGTACGAAACAGCGCGAGGCGATCTACAACGCACTGCGGGCATCGGAGGGGCATCCGACCGCGGAAGCCCTCTTTCGGCAGGTCAAGCCCAGCATGGATTCGCTCAGTCTCGCCACGGTTTACAACACGCTGGAAGTGCTCTGCCGGGCGGGCCTGGTCCAGAAGATGCCCACGACGAATGGCTGCTGCCGCTACGACGCGGACGTTCGTGAGCACCTGCATGTTCGGATGACGGGAACCGATGAAATCCAGGATGTTCCGGATGAATTGGGGCAGCGGCTGCTTCAACACCAGCCGGCCGAGGTGCTTCAATCCATTGAGCGCGCATTGGGCGTCAAGATCGAAGGGGTCAACATTCAATTGATCGCCCGACCGCGCACATCGGATTCCAAGCCGCAGAACGGAACCCACTGACCGTTCCGCATCTTCGGCTGCTGGACCGAATCGATTCAACAGGCCGCGAACGAGACTTGAGACCGGCCACAAATTGTGTTCCGTCCGATACTTCGTTCAAGTGGGGGATTGATCACGACGATTCTGACGCCGGAGAGACGGGAGAGACCGTCGTTTGTGCCTCCTGCGAAAGGAATCAAGATGTGGTCGGAACCCGCTGCGTCCGTTGACCGTCGGCAGTTCGCTCGATTCACCTGTCCGCCGATGTACACCCCGGTTCGTGCCCGAGCCGGCCGCGGCATGTCGATCGTCGTGCAGGAAGGGCATGTCTACGACATCAGTGAAGGGGGCGTTCGGCTGGAACTTGACGAACCGCTCGACATCGGGGCATTGGTTGATCTGGAAATCGACCTGCCGGGCGGTCTCGGAACCGTGAACGTGGCGGGTCGGATCGTTCGCATCTTCGATGCGGCTGATGACCCCGGGCCGCGCCGAATGGCGGTTCAGTTTGAACGCTTTCGTGATTCGTCGGAGAAATCGCGACTGGCTTCCGCGTTCGGATCGGGACTGCTCCCTCGGGCCGCGTAACCGTCTGGACACGCCGGGCGGGTTCACGAGTTCGCGCCGGCGCGGTACAACAATTGACATGTTGATCGGACTCATGGGCGCTCGTGGCAGCGGCAAGACCACGGTCGGACGCGCACTGGCGCGCCGCCTCGCCGTGCCGTTCGTCGATCTTGACGACGTGGCGATCAGCCGATTTCCGGAGTCATCGGTCCGCCGCGTCTGGCAGTTACGCGGCGAATCCGCCTGGCGCGAGGCGGAGACGGCAGCATTGTCAGAATCGCTTGATCTGCATGAGGCTGTGATCGCCCTCGGCGGCGGCACGCCGATGATCGAGGCCGCCAGAAGGTTGCTCGGCACGCAACGTAATCTCGCTCGGGTGTTTCTGGTCTATCTCCGCTGCGATCCGGCGGTCCTCGCCGAACGCCTCAAAGATCCCGGCGATCGTCCCTCGTTGACCGGCGAACATCCGGCACAGGAGATCGCGGGCGTCCTCGCCCAACGCGAGCCGGTCTACCGGGAACTCGCCGATTACGAGATTGCGGCAGATCGCGAGTCGCCGGATGAATTGGCAGCGCAGATCACCAAGGTCCTCTCATCACGACGGAGTGGACCGGGGGCGAAGCGTTGAAATCTGGATCTGGGGAAGTCGGGGCGATACGAGTTGAAGACGCCGGATTACTTCTTCGGCGTCAGGCGCCGGCCGAGGCGACGCTTGCGGCTGATCATCTTCCGGCCGAGACTGGTCTTCATGCGGGCGCGGAAGCCGAACTTCCTGACTCGTTTGACGTTGCTGACTCGACGCGGGTAATGCATGGCTCTATCTCAACCTGACTCAAAGTGGGCGAACAGGGGTCAAACGCATCCGGTGGACGCGCGAATTGAATATCATACCGATCCTGACGTCGGTGTCCAATGGCATTCTCGGGGTGGATTGCGGAGTGATGCCCGGCCTGGATGGGGGCGGGGCGAGGTCAATTCGATAGAGCCGGACGCTTGAGCTTGATTTTGCCGGCGATCCTGTGATAATGCTGGATTCGGTCGCAGACCCGCCGTTCGCGGCCTCCGGGTCGGCCCGGCCGTCGGATCGTTCACCCAGCGTTTGTCTCAAGTCTGCTCTAAGGAAGTTGTCTCGTGCCTAATAGCGAATCGGCCAAGAAGCGTGTGCGTCAGAACGCCAAACGACGTTCTTTGAACCTCTGGCGGAAGCGTCGGATCAAGGATCAGACGAAGGTCTTCCTTCATGCTTTGCAGCATCAGGATGTCGATGCGGCTGAGCAGGCGTACCGCAAGACCTGCGGTCTGCTCGACAAGGTGTCCAGCACGCCGACGCTGCACAAAAATACGGCATCGCGGCGAAAGAGCCGACTGGCCCGATATCTGAACGAACTCAAGAAAAAGGTCGGCAGCGGTTCCTGAAGTCGGCCCTGACTTCAGTGAGATTTCGCAGCGCAGGAATCGTTCCGTGCTGCGTTTCTCGACTCGCTTCGTCGCCGGACTTCGCGCTGCATGGCCCGCCCCCAACCCGCGACCAACGCTTCAGCACATCGGCCCATGCTCACCTCGGGCTACTGGGCGCAGTCCAAGCGACCCCTGCACATCCTGATTTTCCTGATGCCCCTGGTCATCGCGTATGAGCTGGGGCTGTTTTTTGTACTGCGCTCCGAAGAAGGGCTGATCACCAACAAGGCCCACGTCACGCTCATCGAGCTCTTCGACGCCTTCGGCATTCCCGCCACGAGCGGTTTCTATCTCGGCGGGGTGCTGATCGTCGTCATTCTTCTGCTTTGGCATCTGCTGAACCGTGACTCCTGGCGGGTGGATGGTCGCACCATCGCCATCATGACGCTTGAAACCATTGCCCTGACCCTGCCCCTGATCGTGCTGGGACAACTGATCAGCAAAACCGCGATCAGCGCTAGCGTGATCGCTTCGATCGGACCGACCGAGCAGCACCTGGCGGAGATGACCTTCCTGGCGCAGCTCACCGTCAGCATCGGAGCCGGGCTCTACGAAGAGCTGATGTTCCGGATGCTGCTGATTGCGATGCTCCACACGCTGATGGTGGACCTCGGCAAGCTGTCGTTCAATCTCGGCGCGGGGATCGCGATCGTCGTCTCCGCGGCTGCGTTTACGTGGTACCACCCCCTGGAGGGAGAAGCCGGCACGCTCTCACCTCAGCGCGTGGCGTTCTTCTTCCTGGCCGGTCTCTACTTTGGGATTGTTTACGTGGCGCGGGGGTTCGGCATCGTCGTCGGTGTTCACGCCCTGTACGACATCATCATGGTGTCGATGATGAACCTCGGGGATGATGTGTGACGTGCGACGACGTCGGGGGACCTCAGTCCTGCGGCAGCCGGCTGACCACCGCGGGCGTGTCTCCCTCGCGAATCCAGGTGCTCTGTCCACCCCGCGGTTCCATGGTCCACTGCAGATGGTCCAGATACCGTCGAAGGGCCGTCGTGTCGAAGAGCTGGAGCCATTCGAGGCGGGCGGACTGGTTGAACTGCTGAATCATTTCGATGATCTGGTTCTTGGTGAGCATCGGTTCTGGAACTCCGCTTTCCTTGCGTCTAAGTGAGCCAAATCCCTGGCGGTACAAGGTCCATCGGAACCTCCGGCGATCGGAGCGCAACCGATAACTCTCGCGGACATAAGCGTTTACGGCCAAGTAGGCACCGCCTTCCACCATCAGCGGGGGGCTCGATCGAAATCCATACTGCATCTTGTATCCGGAGACGAGCCAAGGAACGTCCGAAAAAATTTCTCGCCTGCCCGCACGATGCACGCGGATGACGCGCGGTGATCGCAACTCTGGGGCGTTTCGTCGCGAACACTTATGGCGAGATCTGTCTGAGCATTGGCTCAAAATGCCTGCCGTTGTCTGACCCGTTTGGGTGGGGCCAGCAGTCAAAATGGATTGTTCATCACTCAAATCGGAGAATCGAAACGTATGTTTCAATCAAGAGTTCGGAGCGGCAGGATCGGCCGCTGGACTGCCGGCATCGTTCTGGCGACTGTGACGGCCGTCGCCGCCGGCCAATCGATCGAGATCGGCGTCTCAGATCAGGTTGAACTCGATGAGCCGTCGGTGCGGGACGGCCGGCTGGTCTTCCCGGAAGATGGCGCGATTCCGCGTTCGTTGACGAGGACGGAACGGGAGTACATCGAAGAGCAGCCGTTGACCCTGCTGCGTTCCGCGACGCCGCCGCCGATCGGGCCGGTTCGCACCGTTGCGGAATACGAGCCGGTTGAAGCGATCCTGATGAGCTACCGTGGGCCGGGCAGTTGGAAGGATATTCTGGACGAGATGGCCTTCTACATCACCACGCAGGGTGATGCGGATGTTCACGTCGTGGTTCCGAATCAGGCGGGTGTGAACGAGGTCAATCAGTTCATGATCAACATTGCCGGTGCTGATCCGGAGCGGGTGCAGATTTTCGTGCAGCCGACGGACACGATCTGGGTGCGGGACTTCGGTCCCCGATACGTGTTCGAGGGTGATGTCCGCGCGGTGATCGATCACACCTACAACCGTCCGCGCCCGCTCGATGATGCCCTGCCGAGTTACATCGCCAACGTGCAGAATCAGCCGTACTACAAACTGCCCCTCGTGCACGGCGGGGGTAACTACCACCTTGACGCAGTGGGTGGTGGCTATACAACGCGGCTCATCAACAACGAGAATCCGGATCTGAGTGAATCCGAGATCTTCGACATCTGGCAGACCTTCCAGAATCTGGCCACGATCTTCTACGACCCGTTTCCGACTTTCGTCGATGCGACGCAACACCTCGATATGTGGATGCAGGTCATTGCGGATGACAAGGTCGTCATCAGCGAATGGCCGCTCGCCCCCAACTCCACGCAGGCGGGCATCTGTAACTTTGCGGCGGCGGATTTTGAATCGCGCGGATTCACGGTCTATCGGGTGCCCGCGCTCAATTCATTCGGCACACACTACAACTTCACGAATGTGGTCATGGTCAACGACATCGTGCTCGTGCCGCAGTTCACCAACGCCACCGCGGCGCAGTACAACAGTGCCGCCCTGGCCGTCTGGGAACAGGCGCTGCCGGAGAAGACGATCATTCCCATCAACGCCCAGGCCGTGGTGACCGCGGACGGCATTCTGCACTGCATCACCAAGCACATTCCCGCGCCCAAGAACGGCGAGATCCCGTCCGCCTTTGTGCGACTGCCCGCCGGCGGGGAAGTTTTCGATCCCGGTGACTTCGTGCAGATCCTCTGGAACTCCGATGACGATCAGGGTGTGGTCTCGGTCGATCTGCTGCTTTCGACCGATGGCGGCGGCACGTTTGACACGGTGATTGCGGAAGATATTGCTGATGACGGTTCGTTCAGTTGGACCGCGCCGGACCTCTTCACCGAACAAGCCGTCATCCGCGTCGTGGTTTTCGATGACGATGGCAACTCCGGCTTTGCCGACACCCTGGGGCCGTTCACCATCAATGGCGATCCGGTCGTTGAAGTCCTGGGCGATCTCAACGGCGACGGAGTCGTCAACGTTTTCGACCTGCTGCTGCTGCTCGAGAACTGGGGCAGTTGCGCCGGCTGCGATGCTGACCTGAATGGGGATGGCATGGTGAACGTCTTCGATCTTCTGCTCCTGTTGGAAAACTGGGGCTGATGCACTCCCCTTGAATGTCGGCTGGCAGCGGAATGGAGTTTTTCGCTCGGCGACCAGACGCGACCGTGGTCGGCCATTCACGATTTGACGCTGCATCCGGTGATTTCGCCGGATGCAGCGTTCATTTGGCAGGCCAACGTTTGTCGGGATCGCTATCCTCATCTGATCGCTTCGGCCGATGATGAACACAGTTGTCGGTCGAGATGCCATGAGTTCGCCACCCGTCTCTTGATTATGGAGCCGCTTGTTTGATGTCCCGACCGTACTACGCTGCTGCGTGTCAGACCTCTTTTCCCTGCCCCGCCCGTCGCGAGGAGATCGGATCGCGCGTCAAGCGCATGTGCGAGATCGTCGAGCACACGATTGTCGGCTACGAGCCGTTCTTCGATGTGCGACTGCTCGCGTTCCCTGAGTTCGCGCACGCAGCGCCGATCTACGACACCGTGGAAAAACTTCGGGACCGGCTGGCGGTCGAGTTGCCCAACGAGCACACCGACCGGTACCAGGCCCTGGCGAAGAAGTACGGCTGCTTCATTCAGACCGGATCGTTCATCGAACACGATCCGACCTACCCCGATGTCGTCTTCAACACGACGCTGCTGATCGGACCGGAGGGCATTCTGCTCAAGTACCGCAAGGTCAATCCGTGGATTCCGTGGGAAGTGCACGCAAGCCCGCATGATCTGCCCGACTACGCGGAAGAGCCGTTTCCGGTGGCGAAGACCGAACTGGGCAACATCGGCGTGGCGATCTGCTACGACTGGCTCTTTCCCGAATCGATTCGACAACTCGCCTTCAACGGAGCCGAGATTCTGATCCGCGTTTCCGCCTACATGGATCCGTGGGGCGCGACCCCGCCGATGGACTGGTGGACCCTCTTCAACCGTGCCCGGGCGGCGGAAAACACCAGCTTTGTGGTGGCATCCAATCAGGGCGCGACGCTTGAGGGCTATCCGCCGTTCAGTTGGCCCGGCGGCAGCATGGTCGTGGACTACGACGGGCGCATTCTCGCGCAGGCCGATCCCGGGGAAGGGGAGAAGGTCGTCGTCGCGCCGATCGACATCGCGGCTCTCCGCCACGAACGTCAACGCAGACGAGGGCACGACATGCGGTCCCACCTGAGGACCGAAGTGCATCCGTACCTGCAGCAGCCGATCTTTCGTTCGGCGGGCGGTGAACCTGGCGCGATCACCATTGAAACGAACAACGAACGCATTGCCGATGCGAAAGACAGAATCGGAGCATCCCAATGAAGTTGGATTCACGTTGGATGAAGAATTTCGCTGCCCTCACGCTCATCGCCTTGCTCATTTCGCTGACCGCGTGCGGCCGTCCGACCGAGCCGACGGAAGCAGATACGGACGAGGCAGATGAGGTTGAAATTGAAGTTGCCATTGAGTTCGAGCTGACGGAAGAAACCATCCGTCGCAACAACCGCGGTGTCGGTCTGATGGGGCGGTACCAATACGATCAGGCCCGGGAGATCTTCCTTGAACTGGCCGAAGCGCACCCCGAGTGGCTCGATGTCCAGGTGAATCTTGCCATCGCCACCCTGAATCGGCAGAACGAGGGCGATGAACGGCGCGCGATGGAGATTCTTGAATCGGTGCTTGAACGCGATCCGGAACACCTGCGGGCTCGATACTGCACCGGTCTGCTGATGCTGTATCTGGATCGGCCGGACGAAGCGCGTGAGGCGTTCAAACTCGTGGCGCTGCGTGTGCCGGAAGATCCGCACGCCGCCTACTACGTCGGCCAGACTTTCCTGCAGGCGCGACAGCTTGGTGAGGCCCGAAAATGGTTTGAGCGCGCGATCGAGCATGATCCTTATCTGCGGAGCGCGTACTACGGACTCTTTCTCGCCAACCGCCAGCTCGATCGAATGGACGAGGCCGAGCGTAAGTTGGAGATGTTCGAGCGGCTGGATGCCAACCCCCGTGCGGTGAGCGTGGACTTCATCTACACGCGCATGGGCCGTTTCGGCGAAGCGAAGGCAGTTGACCTGCCGCGTGAGGAACAGCCGCCCCGGCCCGACGGGCCGCCGTTTGCCGATGCGCAGCCGTTTGTTCTGGCCAACGCCGAGGAACTGCACGAGGTGGTGATGTGGATCGCCCCGACGCGTGAACAGAGAATCAGCATCACGGCGGTCGACCTGACCGGCAACGACCGCATCGACCTGATGATCCCCAGCGTGTTGCGGTCGGAGGTGCATCGTGACCTTCACAACGCGGTACTGATCAACGAAGGTGACGGCACGTTCTCGCTCGACATCGAACATCCGCTGGCTCGCATCGATCGTGTCAACGCCGTGGCGTGGGGGGACTACGACAACGACGGGCTCACCGATGCGTATCTGTTGCGTGACGGCCCCAACCAACTCTGGCGACAGACGGAGGGAAACACGTGGCGTGATGTGACGGAAGTAACGGGCACCGCCGGCGGCGCGCACAACTCGGTGGACGGTATGTTCATCGACGCGGATCACACCGGCACGCTTGATCTCTGGATCGCTAACGCCGACGGGCCGAACGAACTGTTGAACAACAATTACGACGGCACGTTCCGGCCGCTGGCGCTGGAGCAGGGGCTCGCCGGCGATCATGCACGCCCGTCACGGCAGGTGATGGCGCTCGATCTGGAGCAGGATCGTGATCTGGATCTCATCGTCTGGAAGCGGAGCCCGCCCCACGAGGTCTATCTGAATGATCGATTGTGGCGTTACAACGAGGCGGGCGATCCGTTTCGCGAGATGAGACAGACAGCCGTCGTTGCGGCCGCCTCCGCAGACCGAAATGCCGACGGCCAGAAGGAGATTTACACCCTCTCGCCGGCGGGGCATATCCACCGCTGGCAGCCCGATGATGAGCGCATCTGGCGCGGTGAGCGCATCTTCTGGCTGACGGAACACGATGAAGCGCCCCCCGGCCCGACGCGGACGCAACTGGCCGTTGCGGACATCACCGGCGACGGCGAACTGGAACTGATCGTGGCAACGGAGCGTGGCTGGCTCGCGCTGCACATCGATGAAAACGATCGTGCCCAAGTCGTCGCGCGTGAACAGGAAGGCGGCCTGATCGGTTGGACGCTCGCGCTATTGGAGCCGGAACTCGGCCCCGCGGTCGTCGGTCTGCGCGTTGATGAAGCAGGTTCGCTCACGCCGAAGGTCTGGAACGCCGGCCCGGGCCGATATGAATTCGCTGCGCTGAGTTTCACCGGCCGAGAGGATGCCGGGCAATCGATGAGATCGAACGCCTCCGGCATCGGAACGTACTTCGCGGTACGTGTCGGTTCCCAGTGGACCGCCGGCAGCATCCTGCGACACGATGCCGGCCCGGGGCAGTCACTGCAGCCCTTTGCCGTCGGGCTCGGCGGCGCAGCGCAAATCGACTTCGTCCACATCGACTGGTCGGACGGCATCTTTCAGAGCGAAGTCGAACTGGCCGCGGGCGAATCCCACACGATCACCGAAACGCAGCGACAGCTTTCCAGTTGTCCGGTGCTCTTTGTCTGGGACGGCGAAAAGTATGATTTCGTCAGTGATGTCCTCGGGGTGGGGGGAATCGGCTTCAGTGCGGGGCCGCCCGGAGAGTTCATTCCGTCCCGGCCGTGGGAGCGTTTTCTCATGCCCGAGGGTGTGATGCAGCCGCGCAATGGTCGCTATGCACTCAAACTGGCCGAACCCATGGAAGAGGCGTGCTATCTCGATTCGGCAAAATTGCATGCGTACGACCTGCCGCCGGGATGGCACATGACCGTTGATGACCGCATGAACATCCACGGCCCGGAACCGACCGGCGAAGCGCGTTTCTACCGCGAGACCCTGCATCCTGCGCGCGTGAAGAACGATCGCGGCGAGGATGTGACAGAGATCGTGCGGCAGGCAAATCATCGCGCCGCGCCGATCGGGCCGCGAGAGCCGCGCTTCATCGGCATGCTGAAGAATGAACATGTACTGACACTTGAGTTCGACCGGCCGATTGACTCGGGGCCGGGGAAACCCACGCTCGTCGCGGACGGCTGGGTGGAGTATCCCTACTCGCAAACGAATTTTGCCGCCTGGCAGGCGGGGGAGCAGTACCACGCGCCGACGATCGAAGCGCAGGGGGAGAGCGGCGAGTGGTCGGTGATATTGAAGGAGTTTGGTTACCCCGCCGGCATGCCGCGTGAGATGTCGGTCGAGTTGCCCGATCTGCCTGAGAACACAACGCGGCTGCGCATTCGCACCAATCAGGAAATCTATTGGGATCGGCTCATGATCGCGTACATCGAACCGCTTGAGCAGGTGCGGCGCACCACCATGCCGCTGCGCACCGCGATCCTGTCGCGTTCAGGTTTTGCGCAGCGCGTCGAACTGCCGCAGAAGCTCCCGTACTACGACTACCGAAATCGGCTGCCGCTCTGGGATACGCGTCATCAGGCCGGGTTCTACACCGCCTACGGTCCGGTCGAGAAGATGATCCGCGAGCCGAACGATGCGCTGGCGATCTTCGGCCCGGGAGAAGAGATTCACATGGAGTTCGAGATCACGACGCCTCGCCTCGAAGCGGGCTGGTCGCGTCGCTACGTCTTCGAAGTGCACGGTTGGTGCAAGGACATGGACCTCTTCACGCGGGATGGAGAAACCCTGGCCCCACTGCCGAGCCGACAGGAAGACACCACGGAACGCGACCGTTTGCACGAACGCTTCAATACGCGCTACCGCTCCGGCCGGTGAGAGTCAGTGGGGCCATTTGGTCGTTCGGTAGATGGCCATCACAGAACCACATGCTGATCAATGTAATACGACCAGTGGGGCCGGGAAGTGGGGAGCGTTCGTGGACCGGGCATCTGACTCCGTCCGGTTGATCGTCCAGACGCGTTCGGACGCGAGGAGGAAGTGTTGCGTCGTGGATTGTCGATGCCGAATGCTTGAGTGCTGAACCAGACAAGCGTGCAATCTGTATTGCGCCGCGCGGATACCAGCTTGAGCTGAACATTTCGTTGGGCCAAGCGCAAGCCGGGTGTTCTCTGCGCATGCGGTGATGGTCATCTCTCGACGGCAGACTCTCCGACGACAGACCGCTGGTTTTTGACCGAAAGGAAACTTGATGTGATGCATAAATAAAGAATATGCTATCAAAGTAGTGAATTTGGTCGGAATATACTAAGAATCTCCGGATTCAGGTTGACATAGTCACTTGAATGGACGCATAGTACTCCTGCTGTTGCGTCTCGGGAGTTCACCCATTGGCCGCATCAAAGAGTAGCGTGTTGCGATTTTGCATCTAAGCGGATACGAAGCATGAGTGAAGTCAGCCAGACGAGCAGCGGCCGGGCCGGGGGGAATGGAGGCGCAAGACACGGCGTGAACGCTGGCGGACCCGCAGCACGCAAACGCTATGTTCCGGTCATCGGACCGAAGCTGAAGCGGCTTCTCACGGTGGTCTTCGCGCTCTTTGCGCTGCTGGTCGTCAATTCGGTCTATCTGCTCTCCATCACGGTTGCCGGCGAGACCTACCAGAACTACTTCTACCTGCTCATGTTCCTCCTGCACCTGGTGCTGGGGTTCATGATCGTTGCGCCGATCGTCATCTTCGGCATCATCCATATTCGCAACGCGCGGAACCGCCCGAACAAGCGGGCGATTCGCGCCGGCTACGCGCTCTTCATCACCGCACTGCTCGTGCTTCTCACCGGGTTCGTGCTGCTCAGCCGTGCTGATGGGGCTCTTGCGCAGCATGCGCCGGCCGTCCGTTCACTTGCCTACTGGCTGCATGTGTTGCTGCCGATCGTCGCGATCTGGCTGTTTGTGCTGCACCGGCTCGCCGGTCGCCGCATCAAATGGAAAGTCGGTGTTTCCTGGGCGGCCGTCGCCGTCGGCTTTGCCGGTCTCATGCTTTTTATGCACTCGCTCGATCCGCGGCAGTGGAATGTCGAAGGCAACCCCGATGGCGAACGGTACTTCTTCCCGTCACTTGCCCGCACCACCACGGGAGACTTCATTCCTGAGCATGTCCTGCACAATGACCAGTACTGCATGGAGTGTCACGCAGATGTCCACGAGAGCTGGTCGCAGAGTGTGCACAAGTTCGCTTCGTTCAACAACCCGGCGTATCTCTTTTCTGTCAAGGAAACGCGCGAGTTCTCGATGGATCGTGATGGCGATGTGACCGCGGCTCGCTGGTGCGCCGGGTGTCACGATCCCGTGCCTTTCTTTTCCGGCAAGTTCGATGATCCCGAGTTCGACATGATTCATGATCCGTCCGCCCATGCGGGGATTACCTGCACCTCCTGCCACGCGATCACACATATCAACTCACCGCGCGGCAATGCGGACTACACCATCGACGAGCCGGTTCATTATCCGTTCACCTTCAGCGAGAACAGCTTCCTGCAGTGGGTGAACCAGCAACTGGTCAAGGCGAAACCGGCCTTCCACCGGCACACGTTCATGAAACCGCTGCACCAATCTCCGGAGTTCTGCGGTACCTGTCATAAAGTCCATCTTCCGCCAGAGCTCAATGACTACAAGTGGCTGCGCGGGCAGAACCACTACGATTCGTTCTGGCTGAGCGGTGTGTCCGGCCACAACGTCGAGAGCTTCTACTATCCGCAGCAGGCCGAACAGAACTGCAATGCCTGCCATATGCCCACGATGCCCTCGAGCGACTTCGGCGCACGGGTGCGGGATGATTCCGGCGTGCGGAAGACGCTCGATCACAGTTTCCCGTCGGCGAACACCGCCATCCCGCACATGGTCGACATGCCCGATGCGGACCGCATGATTGAGAAGCACAAGGCATTCAGCGAGGGCGTCCTGCGGCTGGACATCTTCGGCGTGCGCAAGGGCGGAACGGTGGATGGGGAACTCATCGCGCCGCTCCGGCCGGAAGTGCCCAAACTCGTACCCGGTGATGAGTATCTTATCGAAACGGTCATCCGTACTTTGAACATCGGCCACCATTTCACGCAAGGTACGATGGACTCCAACGAAGTCTGGATGGACATCACCGTCTATCACGGCGATGAAGTCATCGGCCGCAGCGGAGGGCGCAATCCGGAGAACAATGCGGTCGATCTTTGGTCGCATTACGTCAATGCCTTCGTCATCGACCGCCATGGCAATCGCATCAATCGGCGCAATCCGCAGGACATCTTTGTTCCCCTCTACAACAACCAGATTCCGCCGGGCGCGGCTGACACGGTTCACTATCTGCTGCGCATTCCGGACGAGGCACGTGAACCCATCACCGTTGAAGTGCGGCTGAAGTACCGGAAGTTCGATACCGAGTACATGGCTCTGGTGATGGACGATCCTCACTACTACAACGATCTTCCGATCACGCTGATGGCGGAAGATCGGGTCACGTTTCCTGTGGCCGGGGGAACGCCGGCACCGCGCAACAATGCATCGATCATTCCCGAATGGCAGCGGTGGAACGATTACGGCATCGGGCTTCTGCTCAAAGAGGGCCGAGGCCAGTTGCGCCAGGCGGAAGAGGCTTTCGCGCGGGTTGAAGAGCTCGGCCGGCCGGATGGCCCGATGAACCTCGCGCGGGTGTACCTGCGTGAAGGCCGGGTCACCCAAGAAGCGCCGGACGCGCTGCGGCGGGCGCGCGATGCGGACCCGCCTGCCAATGCCTGGACTCTGCTCTGGTTTGCCGGCCGGGTGGCCAAGGAGAATGGCGATCTGGATCAGGCGATCGAGAATTACCGGCAGGTCGTTGCCGGCGGGTTTGAGCAGGCATCCGGGCGCGGCTTTGATTTTGCCCGGGATTACCGTGTCCTCGTCGAGCTCGGCCGCACACTTTATGAGCGCGCCCGGCAGGAGCGCGGCGCAGAGCGCCGCGAGGCGCGGGTCGAGATGTTGCGTGAGGCGGAAGGCGTTCTGCACGAAGCGCTGTACTACGATCCCGAAAACACCGCCGCCCACTACAACCTGTCGCTGATTTACTCTGAACTCGGCAATGAAGACCGCTCAGAGGTCCACCGCCGGGAATACGATCGTTATCGACCGGATGACAATGCCCGTGATATCGCCACCGCCGCGGCAAGGCGCAAGTATCCCTGGGCCAACCATGCCGCCGAGCCGGTGGTGATCTACGACCTCCAGCGTCCGGGTGCCTATGAATTGCCCGAGGCCGCGCAGGCAGAGGATTTCGAAACCCATGAGCCACCCGACGCCCCCGTCGCCGTCCAGGAACCCGAAGAACCGCCCGCCGACCGAGTCCGATCAGGCGCCGGACCAGCCGACGGGGACGGATATGGATACTGAGGAGTTTGTTCCCGCGGATGACGCGATCATCGGCCGCGCGTTCCGCTGGTCGCTCGCCATCCTGCTGGTCATTGTCATCGTCGCGGTCGGACTGATCTTTTGGCTGACGCGCGAGATCGAAGAGGTCGAGGAGATTCTTGCCAAGGATCCCGGGCAAATCAGCGGTCTTGATCGCAGCGATGTCATCGTTCCCGAGGCACCGTTCACCAACATCGCCGAAGAGGCCGGCATCGACTACATCCATTTCAGCGGCGCGACGGGCGAGAAACTGCTCCCCGAAACGATGGGCGGCGGAGTGGCGTTTTTCGATTACAACAACAACGGCCATCAGGATCTGCTTTTCATCAACGGCGCACCGTGGCCGCATGATGATCTTGCCGGCACGCCGCCGACGATGAAGCTTTACGAAAACGACGGTACGGGCATGTTCACCGACGTCACCGCAGCCGCCGGGCTGGATGTGAGCTTCTACGGCATGGGTGTCGCGGTCGGCGATCACAACAATGACGGGAACGTCGATCTCTTCATGACCGCTGTCGGGCCGAATCATTTCTTCCGCAACCTTGGCGGCCGGTTCGAGGACGCCACTGAAGAAGCCGGGCTGGCCGGCGGGGCGGATGTCTGGAGCACGAGTGCCGGCTTCTTCGACATGGACAACAACGGCGATCTCGATCTCTTCGTCTGCAACTACGTGCAATGGTCGCGCGAGATTGATATGGATCTCAACTTCACCTTGAACGGTCGCGATCGCGCCTACGGCCCGCCGACCAATTACCAGGGGCAGCACAGCCAACTTTACCGCAACCTGGGCGATGGCACCTTCCGGGACATCTCCGAGGAAGCGGGCGTGCAACCGGTCAACCCCGCGACCGGTCTCCCGCTGAGCAAAGCGCTGGCCCTGGCCTTCGCTGACATCGAGCAGAATGGCTACCTCGACATCTTCGTTGCCAACGACACCACGCAGAACTTCCTGCTCAGAAACAACGGGGACGGCACCTTCGATGAGATCGGCCTGCGGTCCGGCGTGGCGTTTGCGGGTGACGGAAGCGTCACGGGCGCGATGGGGATCGATGCAGCCCACTTCCGCAACGATGACAACATCGCAGTGGGTATCGGCAACTTTTCCAATGAGATGACTTCGTTCTACGTGTCCTCCGGCGCGAGCACACGTTTCACGGACGATGCCACGATTGAAGGTATCGGATCACCCACGCGCATCGCGCTGACCTTCGGGCTGTTCTTCTTCGACTTCGATCTCAACGGGCGGCTGGATCTCTTTCAGACCAACGGCCACATTGAAGATACGATCAACCAGATTCAATCCTCGCAACATTACCGGCAGCCGGCCCAACTCTTCTGGAACGCCGGGCCGGAACACGCCTCGACCTACGTGGAAATCGCCCGCGATCGCATCGGTGATCTCGCGACGCCGATTGTCGGCCGCGGCGCCGCGTACGCGGACATCGAAGGGGATGGCGATCTCGACATCGTCCTGACCCAGATTGATGGGCCCGCTCTGCTGTTGCGGAACGATCTCGACAACGATCACAACTGGCTCCGCGTTCGACTCATCGGCACCACGGCCAACCGTGATGCGATCGGCGCCCAGGTGGAGTTGACCGTTGACGGGATGACGCAGCGGCGGACCGTCATGCCGACACGCAGTTACCTCTCACAGGTCGAACTGCCCATCACCTTCGGCCTCGGCGAGCATGATGATGATGCGATCGAGTCGCTGCGCATCATCTGGCCCGGCGGGCAGCAGCAGGACGTTCGCGTGGAGGAGATCAACACCACGCTGGTGGTGCAGCAGGAACAGGCGGGCTGAGGGCGAGTGGGGCCCTCACGCCCGCCACATTTCTGTTTGTCGAGACTCGCTCTCCGCATCTGAACCGCGGACCGAGGGATGAGTTCCGCCGCAACACAGGGGTACACACGCGGCGGATCACCCAACGAATCTTCATGTCCCTCGGCATGTCCCTCGACCTTCAAACCAGCTTCTCTCGCCGTTTGCCAATTTTGCCCGGAGCGTGCTACAATCCGCTCCCGTTTCAGCGGGTGTAGCTCAACTGGATAGAGCGTCGGTCTACGAAACCGAAGGTTGCAGGTTCGAGTCCTGCCATCCGCGTTTCAAAGAGCCCGCTTCCACTCGGAAGCGGGCTTTACTTTTGGCATTTCGAGCCCATCGCGGCGGCCTTGATCGCACCGCCGTCATGACCACCCGCGCTGATTCCGGATGGATAAAAAAAATGCTCACCGTGAAGGCGGTGAGCATGAAGGGACGTCTGGATCATTGGCGATCGGCCTACGAACAGGCACCCCAGTTCTCCAGTAGCGCGAGCAGGTCGAAGACATTGACGCTGCCATCATCGTTGAGATCCGCGGGACAGTTGTTGCACACCCCCCAGCTTTCGAGCAGCATCAGCAGATCAAAGACGTTGACCATGTCGTCGTTGTTGAGATCGCCAATGCAGGCGGGCAGCTCCGCAACCACAATGGCGCTGGTGCCGTCGGTGAAATTGATTCGCATGGCGATGTCGCCACGGTTATTGATGCCGGGGCGATAGCCCGTGTGCAGCCCGTAGCCGGGCAGAACGGCGAAGGTGTCAACGACGCGAAAGACGCCGTCTTCGAGGGCCATGTACTGACCGCGACGGATGACGTAGTGCCACTCGCCATCGGCTTCGCGCACCCACATGCCCATATCGTT
>RECV01000172.1 GCA_007693845.1 Phycisphaerales bacterium | reverse complement strand
TCGAGTGGGAAGATCAACAGACGCTCCCGGGCGTGGCGGATGACGATCGTTTGCAGCCGGATGCCTCAATCGCGCGCGAAGGCGAGACGCTGCGACAAGCCGAGTGGCGGCAGGAACTGCTCAAGACGGGCATCCGTGCAAAAGCGGGTGAGAAGATCGAGTTCGTGCGCGTCGAGCCGCTGGGCGGGACGCGCTGGCTGAGCGCGGATGCTGAGACGAAAGAGGACAAGCCGCGTCGTACCGTGATTTCTTTCGGGCCGGAGTTCGCGCCATTGGAGCAACGGCAAGTGGCGGCGGCGCTGGAAGAGGCGTACACGCTCGTGCCGAAGCCGGCGCTGGTGATTTTCGCATCGCTCCAGTTCGACCCGGAGGCGTCGAAGGACATCGACGAAACGAACTGGCCGGGCGTGACGCTGCTCAAAGCGCAGATGAACGGCGATCTGGTGACGGACGATCTGAAGAAGAAGCGATCGAGCAACGAGAGTTTCTGGCTGATCGGCCAGCCGGATGTGGAAGTGCGGAAGGCGCGACCACCAAAACCGGTGGCCGGATCAAAGCGCGGCCAGCCCATTCCGCCGTCTGGATCGCGGAAGTCGGAGCCGGAGCAAGCGAAGTATGTGGTCGAGGTCCACGGCTTCGACTACTACAACCCGAAGACGGGCAAGGTGGAATCCGGCGGGACGGGCAATATCGCCCTGTGGATGCTGGACACGGACTACGACGGCCGGAGCGTGTACGCGCATCAAGTGTTCTTCCCGATGAGCGGGGCGAAGGATGGCTGGTCACGGCTGGCGAAGAACCTCAAGGCCGAGATCGACCCGGACCTGATCGAGCAGTATCGCGGCACGGTTTCGCTGCCGTTCGAGCCGGGGAAGCATGGTCGCGTGGCGGTGAAGATCGTCGATGATCGCGGGATTGAGTCGCTGCGGGTTGTGGAGTTGAACTCACGATGAAGTTCGATGTCTATTGCGATGAGAGCCGGCCGGACCTCTTTGGTTCGACGAAGCCAACTGCGCAGCACCTTGTGATCGGCAGTTTGTGGATTCCGTCACAGAATCGGGAGAAGTTCAAGCAGCAGCTGCACAATCTGCGCGATCAATTCAAGATTGGCGGAGAATTCAAGTGGCAGAAAGTTTCCCCTTCAAGGGTCGATTTCTACAAAGAGCTGATTACATGGTTCGTTTCGCTTGGGGAACTCGTGCGCTTTCGTTGTATTGCCGTCGATCGAAATCAGGTCAATCTTCAGCTCTACCACGATGGCGATCAGGAACTTGGATTCTACAAGTTCTACTACCAATTGCTGCACCATTGGATTCTGGATTGCAATGAGTACACGGTGTTTGTCGATTTCAAACTCAACCGAAAGCGAGATCGCCTTGCAGTCTTGTGTCGGTGTTTGGACTACGCGAACCTGTCTTCTCAAGTGCGCACTGTGCAGGCCATCCGGTCAGAAGAGTCTGTTTTGATTCAAATGGCAGATGTATTGACAGGGGCGGCGAGTTACCGGCTCAACAATCAGATTCGAGAAGGCAGTGCGAAGTACGCTGTACTGGATCATCTTGAGAAGTCGCTTGGCAAATCTATCGCGCACACGCCGAAGGGCGAGCAGAAGTTCAACGTGTTCAAGATTCATCTGTCTGGGGGGTGGTGACGTGTCGGTTCCGCCTTTTGTGCAGTATGAGACGACCGACGAGTATCGTGCTCACTACGAGCGAATGTATTGCCAATCGCCAGTGCCGACGTTCGATGGCTATCAAGTCCGTTTTCGCAAGGATCGCTTCGAGCATTGCTTCTATGAGAGTACAAGGCGCAACAAGGTCAAGGATCAGTTCTCGTGGCAGCGAGCCAAGCGGATCGACTGGATCAAAGCGGCGCTTCAAGACCCAGATGCTGAGTTGTATGTCGGCTGGGACAACAAGCGAAAGCGACACGATCACACGCACCGCGTGACCGTCATCGTAGAGGACTATGTGGTAGTCATACGACTCTCGAAGCGAATGACTGCACAGTTCGTCACGGCGTATGTGGCGGACTCGCAGCGGACAATTGACAGGATTCGGAGTAGCCCCCGATGGCGATGACCGAGCGCAAAAAAATACCGCTGATTCGCCAGGCGGGCTCAGCGGTAGGCCTTTGCAGATTCTGCTGCCACTGGCAGAGAACACTATTAGTATCGACATCAATTGACAGATTGTCAACATTTTGTAGAAGATTTTTGGGTGATTTTTGGGTCTTGGCTCCCTCTAACCCCCCTGTAACTCGTCTAGAGGGGTCGTGTTGCATCTTTCAGGAAAACCTGATCGGGGCGTGAAACCGTGAAAAAGCCCTCCCACCTCATCATCAACAACCCCTACGTCATGCCGCGCCGGCACTGGCGGTATGACCGGCAGCGGCAGTCGTTTGATCTGGCCGAAGGACGCCGGCCGGCGGGGTACATGGTGGCGTCGCCCGGCGCGAAGGGCGGCGGGACCGAAGACCCCGGCGTGTTCGTGCCGATTGAACTGGTCAACGAGATTCGGCCGCGCGTCGATGCCTGGCGCGAAGGCGGCTACGCCGGAGTGACGGCGGCCACGCGGGCACTGCTGGAACATTGGCACGACCCGGAGCGCGTGCCGCCGCAGAAGTTCTTCTTCTGCCAGTTGGAAGCGATCGAAACGCTGATCTGGCTGACCGAAGCGTCGGCGGCCGAGCGCGTCGGTATCGAGATACCTGGCGACGGCGGAGCGTTTCGTCGGCTGTGCAACAAGATGGCAACCGGCACGGGCAAGACGATCGTGATGGCGATGCTGATCGCGTGGCAGGTGCTGAACAAGGCGGCGAACAAACAGGATGCCCGGTTCTCGAAGAACGCGCTGGTGATTGCGCCGGGACTGACAGTGCGCAAGCGGTTGGCGGTACTCAAGCCGGAAGGGCATGAGAACTACTACGAGCAGTTCGACATCGTGCCGCCGGACATGATGCAGACGCTGCGGGCGCACGGCCGCGTCCACCTCATCAACTGGCACAAACTCGGCTGGGAGACGGAAGAGAAGATCGCCAAGAAAAAGGGCGTTGATAAACGCGGGGCAAAGAGCGATGAAGCATGGTTGCGGGATGTGTTGGAAGACATGGCCAAAGCGCGGAACCTGATCGTCATCAACGATGAGGCGCATCATGCGTGGCGCATCCCGGCCGGCGAGACGATCAAGGGCGTTTCCCGCGAAGAGAAGGAAGAGGCGACGAAGTGGATCGGTGGGCTGGACCGTATCCACAAGGCGAGGGAGATACTGACGTGCTTCGACCTGTCCGCGACGCCGTATGTGCCGTCCGGCAAACGGAATGTGGAAGAGGCACTATTCGGCTGGATCGTGAGCGATTTCGGATTGAACGACTCGATCGAAGCGGGGCTGGTGAAGACGCCTCGCGTGGTGGTGCGCGATGACGCCGGCGTGGACTCGCGCACGTTCAAATCGAAGCTGTATCACATCTATGGGGCAAAGGATGAACACGGCAACCGGATTCGTGATGACCTGAACCGCAAGGCCGAGGCAACGGAGTCACTGCCGCAACTGGTGATGAATGCCTATCTGCTGCTCGGCAGGGATTGGCTGGAG
>RECV01000122.1 GCA_007693845.1 Phycisphaerales bacterium | reverse complement strand
GCGCCGTGTGGTCCTTCGATGCGACCGTCGGTCGCTTCTAAAGCGCGTTGAATATGATTGCGCATGGCATCATCGAGCGGCTGGATGGTCGATCCGCCACGCGTTGATGGCACACCGCCGTTGACTCCGTTCGCCAGCCCGTACGAATGACTCTTGGAGTCGCCTACGGTGGATGTATCGCCGAGCGCACGTCGGATTTCGAGTCGTTGGCCGTCGCCGAGAATCGCAGCGCGGTCGATGACTGCAGCTAATTCGCGAACATTTCCTGGCCATGAGTACGCCTGCAGAAGCGCGATGTCATCCGCAGCGGGGTCGCGAAAGGGCAACCCGAAGCGTGTTGCGGCACGGTGGGCGAAGTGCCTTGCGAGATCGGGGATGTCTTCACCGCGCTCTCGCAAGGGCGGAAGAATGATTGGAAACACCGCAATGCGATACCAGAGATCCTCACGGAAGTCGCCTTCCGCCACCATAGCGGCCAGATCACGATGCGTCGCAGAGACGATGCGTACATCAACCTTGATGGGCTGGCGCGCGCCGACGCGCTCGACAATGCCGTCCTGAAGCACGCGTAAAAGGCGTACCTGAGCCGCAGCCGGCAGTTCACCGATCTCGTCGAGAAACAGCGTGCCGCCATCGGCGCGCTCGAACCACCCCTCGCGGGTTGATGCCGCGCCGGTGAACGCACCTTTCTCATGGCCGAAAAGCTCCGAGTCAATGAGTTCCGATGGGATGGCGCCGCAGTTGACGCGAATGAATGGGCCTTTGTCTCGTTTGGATTGATGGTGGATTGCACGCGCTACCACTTCCTTGCCGGAGCCGGTTTCGCCAAGAATGAGCACCTGGGCGTCCGAGTGCGCAACGAGTGCGATTCGCTCCATGACATGCTTGAGGCCGCGCTGCGCACCGACAATCTCGTCATCTAAAGACTCCCGGCCGAGCCGTGAGAGCAGCGCGCGTTTTTCGGCTTCCGCGGCCTCGCGGAGTTCGTTGACTTCGCGCAGTCGATGGTCATTCTCAAACGCAGCGGTGAACGGTTCGATCAGCAGTTCGGCAAGCGACTTGTGCGCATCGGTGAATGTCTCACGCGGCCTGATACTGAGAATGAGCAGAGCTGGAAATCCCTCGCGGTTGCGCAGCGGCAGAAGGAGATGTTCGCCGTCTGGCAGAATGGAGGCCAACTCGGTGAATTCGCGCGGGGCGGATTCCTGCCGCGTGAGGTGAACCAGTTCGCCCGCGCGCAGCCACGACTTCAATCGACGAGCACGGCCGGGTGCCACATCTACACGAGGCAGCGACCGGTTCGAATGGAGTTTCGACGACAGGCCCGATGCCACGATATCAATGGCCGGTGGCTCGTCTGTGATCTGCCCGATCCACACACGATCAAGCGGCACATGGCGGACAAGAATTTCGGCAAGCGAGACGATCGACTCGTCGAGTTCGATGTGCCGACACGCTTCTCGCCAGATGTCCAATAACAGTTCTTGAGCTCCGCGCATGCGATCTCCTTTGAATATCACGGATGGGCTGTGGTATGTACTGGGTCAATCCGTGACATGTTCTGGGATATCGTCTCAAGAACGGGGGTAGTTGCGTATTTTGCTCATTTTCGCGGCCTCGAGCCGTTGGCACACGTCTTGAAAGGCTCCTCTTGAGCGGTTCGCGGGGTGATCCTGCCTCCGCGACCCACCTATTGAACCCCATGCAAGAGGAGATTTTGCCATGAGACGAATGATCGCAATCCTGTCCGTGTTCACCGGTACGCTGGCGGCATCGATGCTGATCGGTCCCGGTCTGGATGCCAAAGCCGTTGCGGAGACGTTCGAACAGGATCGTCGCCCGGCCCGGATCACGATGCTCAATGTCTCGTACGACCCGACGCGAGAGCTCTACCGCGCGTTCAATGCCGAGTTTGCGAAGTATTGGCGGGAGAAGACCGGCCAACAGGTCACGATTCGCATGTCACACGGCGGCTCAGGTGGCCAGGCCCGCGCGGTGATTGACGGCCTTGCGGGCGATGTGGTGACCCTCGCGCTTGCGGCGGACATCGACGCCATCGCAGAGCGAGCCCAGCTTCTGCCCAAGGACTGGCAGGGAACACTTCCGCATAACAATGCGCCGTACACATCGACGTTGGCATTCCTTGTTCGCAAAGGGAATCCGAAGAACATCAAGACGTGGTCTGATCTT
Source organism: Phycisphaerales bacterium (assembly GCA_007693845.1). Taxonomy (GTDB): domain Bacteria; phylum Planctomycetota; class Phycisphaerae; order Phycisphaerales; family SM1A02; genus SKZB01. The sequence goes on along the minus strand of RECV01000122.1, from coordinate 1,406 downwards.
GCCAGAGATGATGTCTCCGTGATCACGCCGAATCCGAAAACCTCCGGCGTGGCGCGGTGGAACTATCTCGCCATGTGGGGATATGCCCTCCAGCAGGAACTTGGCGCGGACTTTGTGTCGAAACTCAATGATCCCGAGCACGCGTCCGAGGTGGCCGCTGCGCAAAGGAAGGCGCAAGACTTCGTTGCGAAGATTTACGGCAATGTTCCTGTACTCGACACCGCAGCACGAGGTGCGACCAACACGTTCATTCAGCGGAGGATGGGTGATGTGCTCATCAACTGGGAGAACGAGATTCTGCTTGGTAGTCGTGAACTGGACGAAGCCGGTCTCGAAATGGTTGTCCCACCGGTGAGCATTCTTGCTGAGCCGGTCGTCGCTGTCGTGACAGAGACCGCAAAGCGAAACGGCACAACCGAAGTGGCAACTGCCTATCTGGAGTTTCTGTACTCCGACATCGGCCAGGACCTTGCGGGCCGCTTCTACTACCGGCCTGTCTCCGAAAAAGCCCAGCAGAAGTATCGTGAGCAGTTTCCTGACGTGAAGCTGTTCACGATCAACGATGTCTTCGGCGGCTGGGAAAGCGCGAACCGCATCCATTTCCGCGATGGCGGCACGTTCGACGAGATTTACAAGCCCTGATGAGTGCAATCGCAACTTGGTTCGCCGAGCGGCGTCGGGCCGGCTTCTCCTCCACCGGCCCGACCCCCTGGCGATCTCTCCAAACAACAGCGAGATACTCTCATGACGCTTTCCGTTCAGAAACCAGGGCCACACGAGGTTCACTACCCGGACCCGGACGAGCGCACGATCGGCCCCATCAAGATCTCCCCGCGCATGCGCGAGGTCCGAGTGGATGGCCTCCTGATCGATCTGACGCGCATGCAGTTTGACATACTCATGTTGCTTGCCAGTCGGGCCGGCTGGGTCTACTCGCGTGATCGAATTGTGCAGGCGATTTGCGGACCAAACCATGTTCTATGCAGCCGCGCGATTGATGTGCACATCGTGAACATTCGCAAGCAACTCGGGAACGCCGGGAAGTATGTCCAGACTGTTCGAGGTGTCGGCTATCGCCTGAGGTACGAGTGACAGACCCGATGTGATCAATAGGAAAATCCGCGTCCGTGCGCGGGAGAAAGAAAATGCCGACTACGTCGCTAACCAAACTGAAACATCACGGTTATGAAGGCCGCGATGTCGGGCGCGCGTGCTCAATCGCGAAGGGCGGTGCTCAATGAGCGCCTTCCGCTTCAAACAACCAAGCGTTCTGCCCGGTTTCGGCCTCACGATGGGCTTCACGCTCATCTACATGACGCTCATCCTGATCATCCCGCTCATCGGCCTGATCCTGTTCACGGCCAAGGCGGACTTCAGCGAGCTGTGGGCCAAAGCCGTCACCGATC
>RECV01000026.1 GCA_007693845.1 Phycisphaerales bacterium | reverse complement strand
GGCTGATTGCGAATAGTCATTGGTGAACGCAATCCACATCCCCACGCCACCGCGACGTTCACGATCGCGCCAAGAAGGAGCATCAACAGAATGAACATCATGCGACTTTTCATGCGTCCGCCTTTCTCGCGAACTTTCTCGGAACCGCCGCACCGCATTCGGTGCAGACGGGGCTTACACCGACGGGATACGCGCACTTCGCGCACAGGCCGCGTCTGCAGCGGATCATGCGGCGTGCTGCAAACGGTGCGAACAACAGCAGCCATAGCAGCAGTGCGTAGAAGAGTGTGTTGATGGCGAAACCGGGAAAGATCGGACGAAGCGGGAGGCAATCAACGCAGTCTGGGCGAAAGATATGCGCCGCGCGGACAGGATACCCTTCAAGCGGCCGACAGAACCGGTACTTCTCTTGGTGCTCAATCCAGCCGACCATCGATAATGCGGGCCAGCCGCATTGGGTGTGGATGATGAAGCTGCCTGTTCCGAGTAGGGGAATTCCCGAACCAACGACATGAGCATCTATGAGATTGATTTCAACCCCGATTCCCGATCGGGTGTATGTCGGCAGCAGCATTGGCCGGGCAATGTCATCGTGAAACGAGTGGTTGCGCTCGGCGAACGATTGCCAGTACCTGTGTTCAGGTCGCTCGCCTATCTCCAAGGGTGCGTAAAGATGCGCCGCCCACGCCACCGCGACGTTCACGATCGCGCCACCGATGAGCAGCAGCAGCGCGATCACGATCGTTCGCTTCCTTCGCCAGCTGCGCGGTTGGGCGATCTCTTTCTGCATGGCACGATTGTACTGCGGCACGGTGGGCCGGGGTGCCATGCTTCATCGCGCAGCGTGAAGCATGAGAGTTCCAGCTTTCGCGCGACCGCATGCTTCGCCCTTCGGGACGAAGCATGGCACCCACACCCAGTCTGGATGGGGTCGTAAGCCGCTACGCGAATGGGGTATGATCTCTTGCGATGATGGTCATGTTTGCTCATCCGTTCATCTGGAGTGGCGCGTTGGTCGCCGGCCTCTGTGGCGTTGCGCTGCTTGCGTGGGCGCTGTTTGCTGATCGTGCGCGCGGCCGGCGACGGTGCGGCAGGTGCTGGTACCCGATGGACCACGCTGCGTCATTGCGGTGCCCCGAGTGCGGCCATGAGGCGAAGAATGACCGCGGGCTCTACCGCACACGCCGGCGCTGGAAGTGGGCCGCGGCCAGTCTTCTGCCGCTGCTGCTTGCTGCGTTCCTTGCGGTTCAGCCGAAGGTGCAGCAGGACGGCTGGGGCTCCATCGTGCCCGCCACGGTGATGATTCTGCTGCTGCGCGTTGATGATCGGCAGTGGGTGATCGATGGGATCGAGTATCACATCAACTCAGAATTTGGTGCTTATTGGTCAAACCCCAACGAAGAACAGCTCTGGAGGTGGCAATGGCGAATGCTCGCCCGATCCATCCTGATGAGGATGGAGGATGAAGAACGCATTGCCCAACGCGAAAGTTATCACCGTTGGCTGTCGGTGTGTGCGGATGCTGGAGGTGACGCTGCGTTGCGACAGGAGTGCATGGACGCGCTGATCCGTGAACTGTCGCACCCGAATTGGACTGTACGAGACTCCGCTGCGTTTCTTTCGGTCGACTACGACAATATCGAGGGCTCGATCAAACTAGCGATTGGATTGCTCGATCATGAGGACGATCGAACTCGGTTCGCAGGCATTACGATCTTGGGGCAAATCTCTCGCCTCACCGGACAAGGCGTCCCGGCCCTGATCGATGCGCTCCAATGTGAGGATGCTAGGGTGCGCATGCTTGCGATCTGGGCCATTGGCGCAACGGCGAAGCGTCACGGACCATTTCCTGAGGCATTCGACGCGGTATACGCACTGGAGCATGATGAAAACGGCCGGGTCAGATATCAGCGCATTGTGACCCTTGCCGATCTGCAATCTGACGATGAGGCGTGGAAGACCATTGATGCAGCCTTGCATCACGACGACCCGCATGTACGACGCGGAGGATTGGTAGCGGCAGCAGAGCGGCAGCCGCGACCACCTCACGTCTGTTTACGCATGATCGAGTGCCTCGGCGATCCGGATGCGACAGTTCGTCGGGATGCTGCTTTGATGCTGGACTTCATTGACGCAGATGTGCTCAGGGAACACGCAGAACTGCTGCAGTCGTTTCTCAGCCACGATGATCCCGACGTACGTAGAACTGTAAGACTCGTGTTGCAGAGGATCCGCTAGGTTGGCCACCAGTGAGATGCCGTTGACGCATCTCCGGCGCTGGAGCATGAGATGCTGATCTTCTGAGTGTACTCCAGTTGGTTTGCCGCCCTCCCCCTTTACTTCAGCGACCGCCTGCATCTTCGCTTCGGGCCGCTGCGCCGCCTCACCGTTCGTTGCCGCTGTCTCCGGAGCCGGAGATTCAGCTTCCGGAGGCGGTGGCCGCGTCCCCGGAATCGGAGGGGGCACTCCCGGAATTGGAGATGGCACCCCCGGAATCGGAGACGGCACCCCCGGAATTGGAGTCGGCAGTTCCGGAGGCGGGGACTCAGTTTCCGGCGCCGGAGAAAGAAGCTCCGGAGCCGGAGACAGAAGCAACGGACCGGTTCGCACAACTTTCGGCTCAATTTCAGCCAGATTTCCGCCTTGTTATCAAGCGTGCCCGCACAGTTGCCGATTTCGGAACCGATCGCGGGCACGGGGCCCGCTCCCCTCTGGCAGATTTCCGGAGATCACGATCATGAGTCAGGTGTATGAACAGACCGGCGACTACATGCCGCGCACGGATGATGGGTTCTGGCACTGGCTTCAGAACTTCAGCTCACTTTTGCATGAGAATCCGCAACGGTTCGCCCTGACGGCGGCGGACGCGCAGATCGTGATGGATCATTTTGATGCGTATACGCCGCTGTGGAGGCAGTGCAAGCAGCCATCGCTGCGCACGACGACGCTGATTGCGCGGAAGGATGCGGTGAAGGCGTCAGCGATGGCTTCATGCCGGGTGTATGCGAAGATCATCAAGGGCATTCCCGGCGTGGATGAAGAGAGTAAAACAGCGCTGGGGTTGCGAATCAATGACACGACGCCGACGCCGATTTCGGTGCCTTCAACGGTGCCGATGCTGTCGATTGTTTGTGCGTATTCCGGCGAGCATGTGATGCGGTACGCCGATGAGACGACGCCGACTTCGCGGCGGAAGCCGCACGGGGCAAAGTTCATTGAGATCTGGTGCAACATCGCCAAGGGGCCGAACCCGGATGTCTCCGCCGCGAAGCCGGTCGGCTCGTTCGGCCGTCAACCGATCAGGGTTGCGCTGGATCAGGCGCATACAGGCGACACCGCGACCTACTTCGGCCGGTGGATCAACACGAAGGGCGAGCCGGGGCCGTGGTCCTTGCCGGTGACGATGACGGTCTCGTTCGGCGGGCCGATGGATGTGATGGCCGGTGAGTCGAGGCCGAAGAAGTCGGAACCCAAGAAGTCGGGGCCGGCTGATGGTGAGCTGAAGATCGCGGCGTGAGTGGATGGGCCTGGGTCACTATCATGCATGGTCATGACATCGACCATGCACCGTACCGTCCGCGCGCCGCGCGGGAGCACGCT
>RECV01000027.1 GCA_007693845.1 Phycisphaerales bacterium | reverse complement strand
CCGCATCGATTCGCCTCCTGTCAGGGATGCGAATCCACCTTAACCGCGCGCCCAGATTTTGGGGAGTATTACAATGCGACCCACACGATTTCCGGATGACCCTTAACTACATTGGCGCCTCCGCCAGTCTGGTCCGCGGTGTTGCCCACGAAACTGCACTCGGAGAACATGGCCGAAGCATTCGATTGAATCCCTGCACCACCGCCAAAAGTGGCCTCATTGTTCTGGAACAGGGTCAATGTCACCGTCGCATCGCCTTGCTGTATCACGTTCAGCCCGCCGCCGTGGGAAAACAACTGGCCGCTTGCGACATTATCTACGAACTCGCATGCCGTGATCACAGCGACGGCATCGTTGGCGACGTGGAGCCCACCGCCCGAAGACGTTGCCTCCCCGGTAGCAATGTTGTTCTCGAAACGGCAGTTGTGGAATACGGCAGAGTCGTTGAACGCGATGGCTCCACCGCCGCCACGGCTCGCCTGATTGCCGATGAACTGACAGTCGTCAAACGATGCATCGCCCGATATCCTTACGCCGCCACCTGATAAAGTTGCCGTGTTGTTCTCAAAGTGGCAGTTTGTAAACTCGCCGGAGTTGAACACGATTGCGCCGCCGCCGGCTGAATCTGCGTGGTTGCCGATGAACACACAGTCATTGACCTGAGCGGGGCCGGAGTTGACATTGAGGCCGCCGCCTGATGAGGCACTGTTGTCCTCAAAGAGACAGTTCTCAAGGGTGAGACTACTTCCGGAGAATCCGACGACTACACCGCCCCCACCAATGGTCGCCTCGTTTGCGATGAACTCCGTCCCGGTCACGGTGACGGCTGCGCCGCGTACATCGACTCCGCCTCCCCAGTCTGCTGTGTTCCCCGTGATCCTGCAGTCAATCATATCCAACGATCCTTGGACGACGCTCACTCCGCCGCCACGGAGATGTCCGCCGGGCTTCCAGAACGCGCCCGTGCCGCCTGTGATTGTGAAACCCTCCAGGACCGTGCCGGCCGGGGCGCCACTCACCCTCACGACAGGCGACTGGTCCGCCTGCTGCGCGTCGATGATGGTCACCTCGGCGCCGTGTGAACTGCGCAACGTAAAGCCACCGGGACCCATGTCAATGGTTTCCAGGTAGGTGCCAGGTGCGACGAGGACCGTATCGCCGGCGCCGGCCGCATCGATCGCCTGCTGGATCGTGGGGTACTCAGCAGGGACGTTCAGCGTTACCTGCGCGGCGGCGGTGCCGGGCATTCCCCCCAGCGACGCGGCGCCGAAGGCGAACAAGATCCCGAGTGCGAGACTTGCGCGGCGCGGCGGAAGAAACGGAAGTGAAGTGCGGAACATGACTATCCTCCTCAAGAGATTAATGAAGAAAACTGGGGAGGACACCCCTCCCCAGTTTTTCTACCCCCCCAAGTTCAATCCCATATTCAGCCCAAGGTTCAGCCCCAATTTTCCAGCAGAAGCAGCAGGTCGAAGATGTTGACGGTGCAATCACCGTTGAGATCCGCCGGACAGGGGCCGAACTCGTCACACTCGCCCCAGTTCTCAAGCAGCAGCAACAGATCAAAGACGTTCACCACACCATCGCCCGTGAGATCCGGCTCGTTCACCGTCTCCACAACCTCCAGCATCACAGATTCTTCAGATTGATCGAGACCGAACTCCTCATTGCAGAACAACAACGCTTCAGTGTCGAGCTCCACAAACTCACCGACAATGGCTTCCGCAACGAGTATCTCGAACACATCGCCAAACTCCGGTAGGAACGCCTCATCGACTTCCACGAAAACCGTGCCATCGAGCGTCGCCTCTTCCAAGACATCAAGCACGCTGAACTCAACGCCCGGCTCGAAGCCCGCCAGGAACACCGACAGCACGCCGGTCTCACTCTGTTCGTACGTACCGTCGATGAACAGCACACCCGCCGACGTACCGGGTGCAACCTCGCCGGTGTTCATCACGTCCGCTGTTATGACACTGTCACCCCACACGAAGCCGTCCTCGCCGATGAACAGTTCTTCCTCGGCAGTCACCTCTGCACCGCTGGTCACACCAAGCGCGCCTATCCCGAACCCGCCGACCTCGATCAACGTCGTCGCGGACAGACTTGACTCATCGTCGGCCACAAGAACCGACCCGTCGGCCGTCTCACTGTCACCAATGATGGTGGTCGAGCTGACAGCTTCGCCGCCTCCGGTGACCTCCAGCGTTCCCTCGCCGTCAAATCCCACGAACAGTGTCTCGCTCATCGCGAGCGTCGAACCGGAGCCGCTCACCTCGATCATGCCGCGAGTCCCCTCATCCACACCAATGAACGTGTTGACGATCGGGCTGGTCGATGCGCCATTGAGCAGGCGCAGCGTACTGAGTGTCGATGTCTCACCCACGATGAGATCATCCCACGGCTGGTTGAACATGCCGCCGTCGATCTCGATCGTCCCGCCGAGCCAGTCCAGCATCGCGCCATCCTCCAGCGTCAGCGTATGTGTGCTCAACAGTGCATCGGCATGATTGAGCATCAACGACGCGCCCGATTCCATCAGCACGCTTTCCATTGCGCTCAGCCAGCCGTCACCGATCGTCAGTGTGCTGGCAGCTTCGGCGATAACATTCTGACTCGTCAGGTTCCCGTTGTCGATCAGCAATCCGCCACCATCAGCCATGATGGTCACATCACGCGCGACCGCGCCGTCGCCATCGACCAGCACCAGCACCGGAAGCCGGACGTCCGTATCCACTGAGGGCAGTTCTCCTGCTCCCCAGTTCTCAGGATCGAACCACGTGGAGCCATCCTCTCCAATGAACGCGCCGGGCAGGAATCCTTCGTCTAGAACGACGGTGGTGGGTAAGTAGCCGAGGACGATCTGCTTGAGAGGATTGTCCGTCGTGGGCAGCGTGGCACTCGTGAATTGACCACTTACACCGCCGCTGGCAGCCAGAATGGTCACACCAGTGCTCTTCATCGGGTCGAAGCCCTGGGCCACAATGGTCACTTGTCCGCTGAGCATTGCCATCCCTGAGATGGCCGCCGGGGTCTCGCTCGCCGACTGAAGCATCATGGTGAGTGAGCCTTCGGACTGTTGAAGGTAGTCACCCGATGCACTAAACGAACTGCCGGCATTGACCGTGAGCGATCCGCCTAGCGTGAATGATGACGCTCCGCTGGTGTAGCTGTGACTCTCAGAGAGAGACAGCGATGCGCCGTTCTCAATCGTTGCGAGGTTGTTGAGCGATGTGAAGCTTGCACTTGGTCCGTTGAGCAGCACGTTTGCACCGCCAGCAAGCGAACTGGCGTTGTTACCAGATGCGAATCTCAGAGTGCCCGGCGAATTTACGGTCCATGCTCCACCCGAGAGCGCCCCGCCGGAGAGGTTTACAGGATTGCGAATCTCCAGTATGCCCGCGCTTGCGGTGACAGTCCCAGCATTATCGAAGTCGATTTCCTCATCGACGTTTGATGTACCCGTTCCCGTCTTGATGAACAGGCCGTGGTTCTCGAACGTCTGATCGGGGTGGGCAAAGTCGACATTGACATTGCCGCTGCTGGTGATTTCGAACTCACCCAGTGAGGTGTTGATGAAGTGGCCGGGCTGGCTATTCGAGCCCAAG
>RECV01000187.1 GCA_007693845.1 Phycisphaerales bacterium | reverse complement strand
AGTTGATGCGGCGAGGCGGGCACATCGCCCGACTTGCTGATCACGCCTCGCGCGAGCAGTGCCCGTTCGAGATCGTGCATGAGGTCCTCACCGATGACGTGCTCGATGTCATCGGCCGCGCGATCAACGTGACTCGGCGCGATATCAGCATGGGTGGTCAGGAAATGTTCCCACAACCGATGAGTGCGCACGGAGCGACGCGCTGCTGCAAGGCCGCGCTCGGTCAAGAGTACACCGCGGTCATCCACGGAGACCTCGCCGCGCGATTCGAGGGTGCGCAGGGCACGCCCGAACTGCCTGTGGCTCCAGCTCCGCCGCGTGCGAATCGTTGCAAGATCGATCGGCGAGGCGAAATCATCGCGCAACTCCGCAATCTCGTAGAGCGCGCGGAGCAGGTGTGATCGCGTCGTCTGACGTCGCAGGCAAACGCGGCGGACGAGTTCCGCCGCCACGCCGCGCTGCGGGGCGAACATCAGACTGATGAGAAAGACGCCGCCGCAGGCGATCACGATCGCGGGGCCGGTGGGCAGGTTAAAGGCGATCGCCGAGCCGGCCGTGCCGAGCCCGCTGCCCAAACCGCCGAAGACTGCCGCGAGTAAAGCCATCCGCCCCATGCGTTCGGTCCAGAATCGTGCCGCCACCGCAGGAATGATGAGCAGCGCGACCATCAACAACGCGCCGACCGTGTGGAGACCGACCACCGTCAGCAGCGCGACCTGCATCATCAAGAGCAGATCGAGTCCCGTGCGCGAATACCCCAGCCCGCGCGCGTATTCGGGATCGAAACAGAACAATCGCAGTTCCTTGAACGTTATCGCGGTCAGGACAAGGGTGGCGAAGGCGATGATCGCGATGAGCTGCGCATCGGCCAAGCGCATGGTGGCCGCCTGACCGAAGATGAACTGCGCGAGCCCCGCCTTCTGCCCACCGGGCGTTTGTTGAATGTAGACGATCAGCACGATGCCGACGGCGAAGAACACGCTCAGGACCACGCCGATCGCGGCGTCCGCCTTCACGCGCGGCAATCGCACCAGTGCGGCCACCGCGCCGACACCGAGTAATCCCGCGCCCAAGGCGCCGAGCAGGAGCGGCCAGAGGGGGCGGCCTTCCACCCCCAGCGCGAGCCCGAGGAGAAATCCGACCCCCACGCCGGGCAGTGCTGCGTGGCTCAACGCATCGGCCAGCAGCGCTCGACCGCGAAACAACAGCAAAACGCCGACCGCCCCGGCGGCAATTCCCAGTATCACCGCGCCGAACAGCACGACGGTCGTGTTGTACGGCAACCACCCCATCACATGCGCGCACTTTCCGCTGCCGCTGTCGTCAAACCGCCCTTCTGCTCGAGCGCGGCACCGGCGCGGTCAAGCAGGGTCAGCCGCCCGCCGTACGTCTTGCGCAGATTCTCTTCCGTCAACACCTCTTCGGTCGGGCCGGCCGCAACGATGCGCACGTTGAGCAGGAGGAGATGGTCGAAGTACTCCCCCACGGTGTGCAGATCGTGATGCACCACCAGGCAGGTTTTCCCTTCACGTTGAAGGCGGCGCAGAATATCGATAATCGTGCGCTCAGTCGCGGCATCCACACCGGCAAACGGTTCATCCATCAGGTAAAGGTCCGCTTCCTGCGCTAGGGCGCGCGCGAGGAAGACGCGCTGCTGCTGCCCGCCGGAGAGTTGTCCGATCTGCCGATCGGCGAAGTCCGCCATGCCGACCTGATCGAGACACGCCCGCGCCGCCTCACGATGCGCGCGGCTGACGCGGCGGAACCATCCGATCTTGCGGTACCGCCCCATCGCCACCACATCGAGGGCGGTCACCGGAAAGTCCCAGTCCACCGATTCGCGCTGCGGGACGTAGGCGATACGGGCACGTTGCTGCGCAATCGGCTGGCCGAAGACTTCGATCCGACCCGACGTCATCGGCACGAGGCCGAGCACCGCCTTGAGCAGCGTGCTTTTGCCCGCGCCATTCGGCCCGACCATGCCGATCAGGCCGTTCGGCGGAGCGTCGTAATCAATATCCCACAAGACCGGCGCGCGACGATACGCGACCGTGACATCATGCACCGACAACGGCGAAGCAGCAGAGTGCTCCGGGCCAAGGGTCGAGTTGAAGGACTGTCGGGTCATGAGGAGATCAGGAGAATGCGATGGCTGATGCCAATCCACAACTTCTCGTATCGGTTCCGCCCTACTCCTTGAGTTTGTTCTGGAAGCCGCGTTCCGGCGCTTCCCCGCCGAGGGCGCGGACGATGGTGGTGACGTTGTGATCGATCATGCCGATGTAGGTCCCTTCGTAGGTGCCAGCTTCACCCATCGCATCGGAGAAGAGTTCACCGCCGATGCGCACCTCGTGGCCGCGCGCTTTGGCGCCTTCAACGAGGGCAAGGACATTACGGTCGGGCACGCTGGTCTCGGTAAAGACCGCCGGGATCTGTCGCTCGACGACGGTGCGGACGATTTCCTCGATGCGGCGCAAGCCCGCTTCGGATTCGGTGCTGATTCCCTGAATGGCGAGCACCTCGATGTCGTACCGCTCAGCAAAGTACGCAAACGCATCGTGCGCGGTCACGAGAACGCGGCGATCATCGGGAATCGACGCCACCGCTTCACGGGCATATGCGTGCAGCGCATCGAGCGATTCACGATACGTTGCGGCATTCGCGCGAAAGTCCTCTTCACCGGACGGATCAAGTGAAGCGAGATGTTCCGCAACGATATCAACGACCATCGCCCAGCGAATCGGGTCCATCCACAGGTGCGGGTCAGGGATCGGCAGTTCTCCTTCGCCGACCTCTTCTTCTTCATCGAGCAGGTACTCCGAACTGATGCGTTCGGCGATGGCGTAGACCGGCCGTCCGGCGCCGCGCACCCGATCGAGTGCTTCGCCCATGCGGCCTTCGAGATTGAGCCCGTGGTAGAAGACCACATCCGCGCCGAGCAACGTGCTCATATCGCGCCGGGTCGGCCGGTACAGATGCGGATCGGTGCCGCTGCCCATGATGACGGTAACTTCCGCGCGCTCGCCCGCGACGTGCCGGGCGATATCGCCGATCATGCCGGTCGTCGCCACAATGTTGATCGGCTCGTGATCTTCGGCAGCAGCTTTCGCGCCGTCACAACCGACGTGCAGGAACGTGAGGAGAAAAAGCGCACAACTGATGGTGACAGATCGCACGATTGTGGTTGGTCGCGAGTGATTCATTTGGATACCTCCGGGGTTGGTGGTGGTTGTGGATGCGTTGCTTTCAGGAAGTTCTCCATCGCCGCGAGCGTGGACTCGCCGACGTGGTGCTCAATGCCTTCGGTGTCGCGGGCCGCATCTTCCGCCGGCACGCCGATCGCGAGCAGGAACTGTTCGACGATTTCGTGACGCCGCCGGCTCATTGCCGCAAGCTTCTCGCCCGTCGGTGTCAACCGCACCGGTCGATAGGGTTCGGTTTCGACCAAGCCTTCCTCCTGAAGCCGGCTGACGATCCGGCTGACGGTGACGTGCGAGACACCCATGTGCGCTGCGAGATCGCGCACGCGACACTCACCGATCCGGTGCACCATGTCGGAGACCGCCTCTACGTAGTCCTCAGCCGTCTCCTGGGCGTGATCGGCTCGCACCTTGCGGAATGGATTCTCAGATGA
>RECV01000216.1 GCA_007693845.1 Phycisphaerales bacterium | reverse complement strand
CGCGATCGACTCATGCTGATTGAATCACCACGGTGGCGCAGGGCGCATTCACTGCGCCGACTTGGCACTGCTTTCACCCATGGTATGTTCCGCTAGGTCGATCGCCCGCGCCAGGGCCGCCGCCTTGTTGACGGTTTCCTCATACTCCGCCGCGGGATCGGAATCCGCGACGATCCCCGCGCCCGCCTGCAGATGAACGGCCCATCCCTGCGCGGGAGAGCTGGACGCGGAGGTCGGAATGACCATCGTCCGGAGCGCGAGCGCGATATCCATGTCACCGGTGAATCCCACGCAGCCGATACCGCCGGCGTACGGTCCGCGCCGGGTCGGCTCCAACTCGTCGATGATCTGCATGGCGCGCACCTTCGGCGCGCCGCTGACCGTGCCGACCGGCAGGGTGTTGGCGAGCGCATCCCATGCGGTCAACCCCTGGCGCAGATGCCCCGTCACGGTTGAACTGAGATGCATGACGTGGCTGTAGCGTTCGACATCCATCACGCGTTCCAGATTGATCGAGCCGATCTCACACACACGGCCGAGGTCGTTACGACCGAGGTCGACAAGCATGACGTGCTCCGCCACGTCCTTCTCGCTGCCGCGCAGGTCCTCTTCCAGTACCGCATCCTCTTCCTCGCTCCGTCCGCGATGGCGCGTGCCCGCAAGCGGGCGGCTGGTGACGAGATCGTCTTCGACGCGGCAGAGAATTTCGGGGCTGGACGCCACCAGAATCGATCCGCGCGCCTGCAGATAGATCATGTACGGACTCGGGTTGACGATCCGCAGCGCGCGATAGATGTCGAACGGATCGGCTGAAGTCTGCCGCTCAAACCGCTGGCTGATGACGATCTGGAAGGCATCCCCCGCCGCGATGTACTCCTTCGCGGTCCGGACGGCCTGCTCAAAGTCCGCGCGCTTGAAGTTGCTGCTGATCTCGGCCCGGGATCGCCCGGCCAGATCGAGATCGACATCCCCCGCCCGCAGCGGAATGGCATCGCTTTCCACTCGCGCGACGAATGCATCGAGTGATGCGCAGCCGGCTTCGTACGCCGCATCAACGGATATGTGCTCGTCAACGTGCACATGGTGCACCACGGACAGGGTCTTGCTGACGTGGTCAAACACGACGACATCGCGGTACAGGCCGAAATGCATATCCGGCAGGCTGCGGTCATCGCGCGGCGCGTCTTCAAAGGCGAGCTTCTCCGGCTCAAGGTAGCGGACCGTGTCGTAACCGGCGTAGCCGACCCATCCGCCGGTGAACCCCGGCAGAGATCCGCCGCGCCGGCGATGAGCCGGATCGACCGGCTTCCATTGCTGCGTCAATCGCGCGGGCACACTGAGCGGATTCGCCTCGTGCGACTTCGTTCGAGAGTCGTCACGATGATCTTCAATGGTGACTTCGTGCCCCTCCGCGATGACCTCGACGATCGGCTGGGCGCCGAGAAAAGAATACCGTCCGATGAATGTGCCGCCTTCAACGGACTCGAAAAGAAAACTCGGCGCGGTGCGCTCATCGGGCAGAACCAGACGGCGATAGGCCAGTACGGGTGTGAGCTGATCGCTCATCAGTCGCCGGGTGAGCGCGATGAGGTTGCCCTCTCGGGCGAGTGAACGAAATGTCTCACGATCCGGGGCAATCATGGCGGGGAGTGTATCGAATCGGCAGAAGACGCGATCCGGGTCAGCCATGCCGAGCAGATTCACCGATATGGGCCGATTCGGCAGCCGCCGAGGGCGTTGCTTGCTTTTTGCAACGGATTCGCCCGAGGGTCCTATCATGAATTGACCCATGTCGAGCTCTTCCCCAACGCCTTCACCGCCATCATCGTCGTTCGACACCGCGAGTGCCAACGGCACCAAGCACGATCCATCGATCGTGGCGAAGTTGCGCGGTATCAGCAAGGTGTACTACAAACCCGACGGGTCCGTGCTGGTCGAAGCCCTCAAGGGAATCGACCTCGATATTCCGCAGGGTCAGTACATCGCGATCATGGGGGCCTCCGGCTCGGGCAAGAGCACGATCATGAACCTGCTCGGCTGTCTCGATCGCCCGACGCGTGGCACCTATCTGCTCGACGGCCGGGACGTCGCCAACATGCCGGATGATGAGCTCAGCAAGGTTCGCGGCAAGAAGATCGGTTTCGTCTTCCAGGCGTTCAACCTGATCAGTGAACTCACGATCGTGGACAACGTTCAGGTGCCGCTCTTCTACCAGGGCATTGCCAAGGCCGAACGGAACCGCCGCGCCATCGAGAAACTCGACCTGGTCGGACTGGGCGATCGGCTTTCGCACCGGCCGAAGGAACTCTCCGGCGGGCAGCAGCAGCGCGTCGCCATCGCCCGGGCATTGATCAACGACCCGTCGATCATCATGGCGGACGAGCCGACGGGCAACCTGGATACAAAAACCGGTACCGCCATTCTCAAACTTTTCGATGACCTTCACGCGGCGGGCATGACCATCATCATGGTGACGCACGATGATTCCGTGGCGGAGCTCTGCGAGCGCGTTGTGCGTCTGCGTGACGGCGAGATCGAAAGCGATACCATGATCAAGCGGAAGCCGCTGGCGCAGACCGCCGACGTGGCGGATTGACCCGATCGGATCGCGAATCTTCATTTGACGAGTCACACCATGCGCATTCTTGGTATCGATCCCGGCCTGCAGATCACCGGCTACGGTTGCGTCGATCTGGCCGAAGGCACGATCGACCCGACGCTGGTCGAAGCCGGCGTTTTCCGATTGAACGTCAAACGCAACATGGCGTTCCGTCTCGCGCAATTGCACGAAGACCTGTCAGCCGTCCTTCGCGATCTCAAGCCGCAGCGCATGGTGGTCGAGCAGTTGTATTCGCACTACCGGCATGCCCGCACGTCGATCCTGATGGGGCACGCGCGCGGCGTGGTCCTGCTCGCGGGTCAGTTGCAGAATATCGAGATTTCGGAACTGGCGTCCACCGAAGTCAAGAAAGCAGTCACCGGACACGGCCACGCCACGAAACGGCAAATGCAACTGGCCGTGATGAGCCAGTGCAATCTGAGCGAACTGCCGACTCCGCCGGATGTGGCCGATGCAATCGCCATCGCGCTCTGTGAGGCAAGGCGTGAGGCGACGGAAGCCATCGCCTGAGACGATCGAAAAGCCCGCTGAACGCAAGTTACGTCCGTCGGACGGGCACAGAGCGTCGTGATACACTACCGCCCCACCGAAGTTCGAATCGGAGATCCCACCTTGCCAGCCCAATGGCGCAGCATGACGTTTTTTTCACTGACGCTCCCCGACCGTCCGGGTGAACTGGCTGGTTTCGCCACGCAACTCCACAAAGCGGGCGTCAACCTGCTCGGCATGTGGGCGTATGCGCCGGGGCTTGAACAGCCGGTGATTTCGTGCGTGCCGCAGTCGCCCGCCGCGTTTCGGCGGTTCTTCCGTGACTCGGGACTGAAGATCGATGAGGGGACAACGTTCTACCGTGAAGGGCCGGACACCCCGGGCGTGCTGACGGATACGCTTCACCGAATCGCCCAGGCCGGCATCAATATCGATGCGATCGAGTGCGTCTCCGCGGAAGAACGTTTCGGCTGCTTCATCTGGGTCTCGCCGAACGAAGTGGAAAAACTCGGACGACTGCTCGGCGCGAACGGGGCCTGAG
>RECV01000028.1 GCA_007693845.1 Phycisphaerales bacterium | reverse complement strand
TGCACTGTGGAATGTGATGCAGGATGTTCTGGATGCGGTGACGCCGACGGACGCCATCAACTGCTGTCGCCAAGCAGGATACAGCGCTACATGATCAACGAAACCGCTCTAGAAACCCATCAACTTGCCACGTTCGGTTGCCGCCGATTGAGCTTGAGCCTCTCTCTATACGCGGCATGTGCATCAGGTCTCGCTTGCGCGTAACTCGTACTTCCCCGCCTTCTCCGGATGCGCGTGCACCGTGACGACCGCATCGCCCGGTTCATGATCGAGCGCAAGACGCCAACCCTCCGCCGCAGCGCGTTCGAGGAGATCGCGCTTGCTGAGCATGTTCGTGTACGGTTCCATGTCGTAGCCCATGCTGAAGGCGAGTCCGGCGTGGTTGACGGTCGGCATCACATCGCCGGGGAAGCACACCACGCCGCGCTCATCCTGAAACCGGATCGCGTGCTGACCCCACGTATGCCCCGGCATCGGCTCAACCGAAATGCCCGGCAGAATCTCCCCCGCGCCATCGGCGCACCGCACCTGATCCGCGATCGGATCAAGGTGACTGCGCAGGTACGTTTTCGTCATCGTGCTCTTGTTGGCCAGCGCATCCTCCCACTCGCGCTGTTGCGTGTGGATCGTGGCGTTCACAAACACCGGCACAATCTCATCGTCCAACCCCAACTCCGTCAGCCCGCCCGCGTGATCGAAGTGCAGATGCGAGACGATCACGTGGTCGATCTCAGCGGGCTCGATGTTGACCTCCCGCAGGGCATCGACGACGGTCCGTTCTTCGAGCGCGAAGAAGCCGCGTTCTTTCTCCGCCCACTTGTCGCCGTAGCCGGTTTCGATCAGAACCTTCGTCGTGCCGTCATCGAGCAGCAGACAGTTGGTCTGCAGCGGAATACGGTTCTGTTCATCGGGCGGCGCGAGCTTCGACCAGAGCGGCTTGGGCACCACGCCGAACATACTGCCGCCGTCGAGTCGGAACGCGCCCGCGCGCAGAAGCCGCCAGGACCATTGGTGCGTGGATGATTCAGTCATAGCGCGAGTGTACCGCGCGCTCCCCCCTTCGTCGCTTCGTCGCTCTGCCCCTTCACCCCTCCCTCCCTCACTGACACTTCGGGCATCGGCCGTGGACTTCAAGATCATGACCTTCGATCGCGAACCCGGTTTCCGCCGCGAGCATGCGCTCGACCGGCCCCATGCCGCAGGATTCAAACTCGACCACCACGCCGCAGCTTCGGCAGACGAGCGGGTGAAAGTGTCCCGGCCGGCTGGCGATGTAGCGGTGTTCGCCGGCGTGGTCGTGGATGCGCCGAAGCAGGCCGAGCTCTTCCAGCAGTGCGACCGTGCGGTAGACGGTGGAAAGGCCGATGCCGCGCTTTTCGTGGGCCTCAACCGCCTCGGTGATCGACATGCCGCGCCGCTTGCGACGAAAACTGTCCCAGATCTGTTCGCGTTGATTCGTCAGCCGCACCCCGGACTCGCGGCAGACATCGCGCAACATCTCGCGCGGCGGGGGTTCGTAGGAACGGGTTTGCGGCATGGGGATGGTTCTAGCCCCGCCACCCCGTTCGGTCAATGACCGCCCGCCGATCCGCAGAAACGGACCCCGGGGTATTTGACAATCATTTTCAACTGAATAGACTCCCCGAAACTGCCGAGGCCTTCAATAACCGCTGTTCTGGCCATCCCGATGATTCCTCATGAAAGATATTTCCACATGCCGGTCCCCGGCCCCGGGGGGTTGACCTCGCCATGACCGCGCTCGACTGGCTCATTCTCGGCGGCGGGGTGCACGGCATGCATCTGGCGCACACCCTGCGGCTGCGCGGTCGGGTTCCGGCCGATCGGCTGCGCGTGCTCGATCCGCACGATGAACCGCTCGCGCTGTGGAAGCGGCAAACCGCCAACGTCGGCATGCGGTTTCTGCGTTCGGCATCGGTGCATCAACTGCACGCCGATGCAATGTCATTGCAGCACTTCGCGCGAAGCCGGGAGGGCAAGCCGTTCGCGCAGTACCGCCCGCCGTACCACCGGCCGGGACTCGATCTCTTCAACGCGCACTGCGATCGGGTGCTGGAGCAGGAGGGGCTTCAGCACCTGCGCGTGCGCGGCCGGGCCGAACGCATTCGCCTCTCGCCCACGCAGGTTGAAGTCGACAGCGATGCCGGCACGCTTCGCGCGAAGAACGTTTTGCTCGCGTTCGGCGCGACCGAGCAGCCGCACGTTCCGGACTGGTGCAGCGCGCTGCCGGCTTCGGCGTATGACCACGTGCTCGATCCGGACTTTCATCCCGGTCGCATTCGCGATGATGACCGCGTCATCATCGTCGGCGGCGGGATCTCTGCAGCGCAGTTCGCGCTGTCGATGGTGGAGGCGGCCGACACCTCATCGCGCCCTTCGCCCCGTGAAGTCACATTGATCACGCGGCACGAACTGCGCACGCACCAGTTCGACAGCCACCAGTGCTGGATCGGGCCGAAGTGTCTCCGCGCGTTTGACCGTGAGACGGATTACGGACAGCGAAGGCGGATGATCGCGGAGGCGCGCAATCGCGGCTCGATGCCGGATGATGTTGCCCGCCCGCTTCGCCGCGCGATTCAATCCGGCCGGATGCAACACATCGTCAGCGGGATCGATGCCGCACGATCGACCGGCGATTCGGTGGTGGTCACCCTGAAGAACGAGGCGGCTCAATCAACCAGGCGCATCGAAGCGGACCGCATCGTGCTGGCGACGGGTTTTTCGCCCGCGCGGCCGGGCGGAACGATGCTTGATGAGCTCATCCAAGCTCACGGTCTGCCGACCGGGCCGTGCGGCTACCCGATCGTCGATCGTTGTCTCCGCTGGCATCCGCGGCTGTTTGTGACCGGCGCGCTGGCGGAACTTGAAATCGGGCCGGTCGCGCGCAACATCATCGGAGCCCGCCTCGCCGGCGACCGCCTGCTCATGGCGATTTGAGTTTTTCGGCACGACACGCCCGGCACATCAGCGAATCCGCGAAACCGCGATCAAAAACTTGGGAATGAACACGAGAAACCCGGGAATGCACATCCAATACCTGGGAGTAGAGCGCGCACTCCCGGGAATGCGAGCTCAATGCCTGGGACTCCGGTGTCCAAACTTGGGAATGCGGTGTCAAAACCCGGGAATCCGATGTCCAATCCCGGGCATGAAGTGAGCCTGCCGGGGTTGCCCCCGACCGCTTGGCCTGTTGTCCCGGCCTCGTTGCGCTCCAAGTCCATTGGCGGGCGTTCTGATGCGGCGGCATCACCCGATCGACAGCCGCCATTGACTGACCGGCCGGGCTGAATGCCCTCGCGTGTTGGCGGCTGTTGCATGGGCATTGCATGGTCGTCCTCTCGCACCCGCCGATTCAGCAGGTCGCCACCCCGTATCAATCGGCCGCGTTCAGCCACGTGCCCTAACAGGCCACTAAGCAACTCACTCGGGACGTGTCGATAGAAGGGATGTTGTTCGTTCCCGTCCATTGAAGGCATGGAGGCCAGCATGCGTGGCAACGTCGATCGTCAGCAGCCCATGTTCGTCGCGTTCAACATCGAAGAACGCGTCCCCGAAGATCATCCCCTTCGCCCGATCAAGCAGTGGTGCGATCGCGTGCTGGCGAAGATGAGCCGCGACTTCAACAAGGCCTACGGCAAGACCGGCCGCCTGG
>RECV01000029.1 GCA_007693845.1 Phycisphaerales bacterium | reverse complement strand
TTGACCGGACAGGTGGCCGAGCGGCTGAAGGCACCGGTTTGCTAAACCGGCGTAGTCCTCTAGGGCTACCGCGGGTTCGAATCCCGCCCTGTCCGCTGATGATCGACCGTCTTCCTTTCGAGGCAGACGGTCGTTCGCTTTTTGCGGGCGGCCCGCGTCGGTCTTTCTTCGCATCTCCTTTCGATGGCGGGCGATTCCTGCGAGATCTTTGCCGTGCCCGGGCATACGCGGGGCTGCGCCCCTGCGGCTATGCGGGGGCGGCGTGGGTGTTGATTACGTTGATGTCGCATGCGCCAAAGAAACAACGCTCCGTGTGGAGCGTTGTCGGTTGAGCGTCAGATGGCGGCCGGTCGAATCAGTCGTCCTGAGCTTCCGCGACGGATGCCTTGGCGGACGTTTCGGAGACGTGCTGCAGTCCGCGTCGCTGATCGCGCAAACGGCGGCTCTTGCCGACGCGATCACGCAGGAAGTACAGCTTCGCACGCCGGGCATCGCCGCGACGGACGATTTCGATCTTGGCGATGCGCGGTGAATGCAGCGGGAAGACGCGCTCCACGCCTTCGTTCGCGACAATGCGGCGAACGGTGATCGAGCGGTTGATGCCGCGACCACGCTGGCTGATCAGCACGCCCTGATACACCTGAATGCGTTCCTTGTCGCCTTCGACGATTCGGACGTGGATGTTCAGCGTGTCGCCGATGGAGAAGCTGGGATAATCGCTCTCGGGTTTGAGTTGCGAGCCAACGACGGATTCGATGATTTCAGTGGCATTCATGGCAGTGTTACGTCAATGGGGGGACAACTTCGATCAGAAAAAACCGCTGACCGAGACGATCAGCGAATCACGCATGATAGCAGATTCAATCACGGCTGGGAAGGCCGTTCGCTCCGGCCCTGGTGGGATGGGTTCGGTGCGGTCTCCGAAGCGAGATCCGGCTGCGGGCTCAGAAGGTCCGGCCGGCGGGCGCGGGTCCGCTCCATCATCTGCTCTTCCCGCCAGCGGGCGACCGCGCCGTGGTCACCCGAGACCAGGATCGGCGGGACTTCCCGGCCGGTCCAGACCTGCGGGCGGGTGTAATGCGGACAGTCCAGCAGCCGTCGCTGACCTTCGCCACGCGGGCTGAATGAGTCCTCCGCCGCGGAATCAGCATGGCCGAGCACGCCCGGTTGCAGTCGCGCAATCGCATCGATCAGGACCATCGCGGCGAGTTCACCCCCGCTGAGAACGTAGTCGCCCAAGCTGATCTCGAACGGGGCGATCGCTTCGATCACCCGCTCGTCGATGCCTTCGTAGTGGCCGGCAATCAGAAGCAGACGCCCGGTCTCCGGCGCGGCGAGCGATTCCACCCGCGGCTGGCGGAGCGGCTCCCCCTGCGGCGAGAGTAGGATCCGCAGGGCGGTTCGTTCATCCTGCGCTTCGACATCCATGACGGCGTCGTAGAGCGGCTGGCACATCAGGACCATCCCCGGCCCGCCGCCGAAGGGACGATCATCGACCTTGTTGTGCTTGTTCCCCGCGTAATCACGAATGTTGTGCAGATGCACGTCGACGGCGCCGGCCTGCCGCGCGCGGCCGACAATGCTTGCCTCCAGCACTGCGGGAAACATCTCCGGAAAGAGCGTCAGGATATCGATTCGAAGCGACATGGATGGCGGGGGCAGCAGAGATCATCGGCGGCGAGGGGCACCGCACTATCAAAGGCGGCCTTGAACGCGATGGTGGGACCGCACGGGTTCAGCAATGCGAGCCGACGCGGGGCCAGATTGCGAGCGAAGACACCGGCTCGCATGCCAATGGGATAAGCCAAGCACCGCATGTGCTTTTCGGAAGCGGGATCTCATCGGCGGCCTTGCGTCGATGGCGGTCTCCCGGCGACCTGTGGCCGCGGGGATGAAATCAGGCGTTTTCGAGCTTCTTGCCCGACTTCGGATCGCAATCGACGCGACGAAGCAGACTGGCGACCGTTTCGCTCGGCTGGGCGCCGACGCTGAGCCAGTAGTTGATCCGGTCGATCTTCAGTTCGATCTGCTTGTCGTCGGCTGCGAGCGGGTTGAACCAGCCGAGTTCCTCGATCACACGACCATTGCGGGGGGCCCGCTTGTCCATGGCGTTGACACGGTAGAACGGCCGGTGGGTGCGGCCCATACGCTTGAGACGGATAACGACCATCAAACACTCCTGTATAAGCGCCGAACGCGCCACCTGACATGACCACCATGGCCAGCGGGGACGGACATGGGGTGGAGAGGAAGCCGGTTCCGGCTTCCCCCGTGCCGCATGCCTGAGTTCAGCGGATCGGGAAGAACGCAGATGATATCCGATTGGAGTTCCAACGGCAATCGTTTTCGAACAACTCCACCGCCGCCCGGCCGGTGTCCGATCGACGATGATCGGCAGCAGCAACTTTCCGGCGTGCACGCCCATCAGCGTCGACGCCGGAGTGTACGATCACCAGTTGGCCCGCGACCCCGACCGATGTTCAGTCAGAGCAGGAAGCCGCCTTGAAACTGGTGATTTTCGACATTGACGGCACGTTGATCGAGTCCACCGCTGTGGATGATGCCTGCTTTCTCCGCGCGGCGGAGGAGGTCCTCGGCGTGCGGTCGCCGGATGCCGACTGGGCGAACTACCCGCACTGTTCCGACACGGGCCTCGTCTCGGAACTGCTTCGTCGCTATGTCGGCCGGGAAGCGCGAGCCGAGGATGTCGAGCGATTTCGTCAACGATTCCGGGCGCTCCTGGAAGATGCCGTGCGCACGCAGCCGTCGCTGTTCAGCCCGATCCCCGGCATTCATGAACTGTTGGAACGGCTGGCGGAACGTGAGGACATCGCCGTCGCCGTGGCGACGGGGGGCTTCGAAGTGACGGCCCGGGCGAAACTCGATTGGGCGTGTCTGCCGCTGCAGGCCCATCCTGCCGCATTTTCAGAGGACGGCCCATCCCGGGAGTCCATTGTCACCGCGGCCGTCCGGCGAGCCGGTGAAGCGCACGGCCGCACCGACTTCGACCGAATCATCTCGATCGGCGACGGCGTGTGGGATGTGCGCACGGCCGCGTCGCTCGGGGTTGGTTTCGTCGGCCGGGCGAGTGCGGACGACGCCGATCGGCTTCGTCGCGAGGGGGCGGAAATGGTGATTTCGGATTATCTGGATGAACCCGAGTTGCTGCGGACGATTCTCGCCGCCGCAACGCCGGACACGCGCGCGTGATGGCCCACCGATTCCGGTCACCAACACACGACACGCACCCGCGCGTGCGGCCGGCGTTTGACCGCTACTCGTCAGACGAATCTTTTGTGGCCTCCTTCAGCCAGACATCGCCGCAGAAATCGACGAAGACGTCGGACTTGCCGCCCAACCGGCGAATGAAGAGTTTGCAGGAAACGTCGTCATCCTCAAACGCCTCGATCGTCCAGCCGGCCTCGCCGATCATGCAGGATTCAATCCAGCCGTCTTCGGTCGCGCCCAATTCCATGAAGACCACGCGGTCGTTCGCATCCGGATCATAAGCCGGATAGTGAAGAACAGACCGGCGCACCGTCAAGTGTCGCAGCGGATCACCGGTGCTCGTGAGAATGCGCATCGTCGCGTGCTCTTCCTTCGGGATCACGCAATCTTCAATCAACCATCCTTCGCCACCGGTGTGACGGACAATTCCGTCCGCACCGAACTCGATCCCGATCATCGCGAGGAAATCGATGG
>RECV01000031.1 GCA_007693845.1 Phycisphaerales bacterium | reverse complement strand
AAGCAGATATGAGTGAAAAAACTACAGATATCACATTGTTTCTAAATAAATTCTGAATCACTCCTTTACTTTTTCTTGCACGAAGAGACCCCGCAGGTAACATGTCAGAGAAGCAGCCACGCAGGGAGAAAAGGTTGCTCAAAGTCGAAGAACGATCGGCACCTCGCCTCGTGCGGTGGCGAACTGAGCGTTCGCCGAATGGGGCCGCGGGCTCGCTGAGAGTCGCAGGAAAGGGAATTCAAATGATCTTGCAAAGTGGCATGAACGCGCCGGCTGCGGTCGTGATCGCGATCGTCGGCCTGCTGGTGCTGGCCAACCCCACCCCGGCCGACGATCTGGCCCTGTGGGACTTCAACTACGACCTCGGCCAAGTTGACGAGATGGGATTCAGCAACGTCAACGGCTACAGCCCGCCTCCCGTCGAGGGGAGTGGAACAGCCCTTCTCATCGGCGGGGTCGAACCGCGGTTCGAGGGCGGCGACTATGCGCTCGGCTTCAACGACGGCTGGCACGGCGATCCGCACGGCGGCGAGGGCGAAGAAGGAAACTACGGCTGGCAAACCTTCGAATACCCGGAACAAGGCACCGGCGACGGCACTGCCGGGGTGCAGTTCAACGTCAGCACCGAGGACTTTTCCGAAATCACGATTTCGTACGCCCACCGCTTCAGTGGCCGCTCCAGCCGGCATGCTGCGCTCGAATACACCCTTGACGGCGGCTTCACATGGACGCGCGCGTACGAATATGAAGCGGTCAACGGGCACAACGAGTGGTACTTTCAGTCACTCGATCTGAACAACATTCCCGGCGCGAGCGACAACCCCGACTTCGGCTTTCGCGTTGTCGCGATCTTCATGCCCGGCTCCGATGTGCCCGGCTACGAGGATGCCAACGACAATCGGCCGGGTGTGCTCTGGGACGACGAGGGCTATCGTCCCAGCGGAACGTGGCGGTTCGACATGGTCACCGTTGCCAGCAACACCGTTCCGATTTACATCAACGAGATCATGGCCTCGAACTTCGAAACGATTGCGGATGAAGATGGCGACTTCGAGGACTGGATCGAACTGTACAACGCCGGCGATGAGTCGATCGACCTCGGCGGGTACGGCCTGTCGGATGACTACGACAACCCCTTCCGCTGGGTTATGCCGTCGGTGACGATCGAACCGGGCGGCTTCCTGCTAGTCTGGGCCTCCGGCAAAGACCGTGATGGTCCGGAACTGCACACGAACTTCGCGATCTCATCGAGCGGTGAGGAGGTGCTGCTGACCGCACCGGACGGCACGCGCATTGATGAAATCGCGCCGGTGCCGATCCCGACCGATGTCTCCTACGGCCGCTTCCCCGACGGGTCGCCGAACCTCGTGTACTTTGAGGTCCCGACGCCGGGAGCGCCGAACAGCGATGAGACGGCGCAGGGCAAGACCGACGCTCCAACTTTCTCCGTTGAAGGGGGCTTCTACACGAAGGAATTCCTACTCGAATTGAGCGCTGATGCTCCAGAATCAATCATCTACTACACGCTTGATGGTTCAACGCCGAACGAAGAATCAACGGTCTATACGCGACCGATACTCATTGAAGATCGTACCGGTGAGCCGAATGTCCTGTCCCTGATACCGACGAACATGATCACGGGAAACCTGAACGCGTGGATGCCCCCGAACGAGGTGGTCTTCAAGGTCACACCGGTTCGTGCGATGGTGGTCAAACCCGACGCACTGCCGAGTGATGTGGTGACACACACGTACCTTGTCGCACCGGACATTTTTGATCGATATGAACTCGCAGTCTTTTCGATCAACACCGATCCGAAGAATTTCTTCGATGATGAAATTGGCATCTATGTGCCGGGCGACAAATATGTTGAAGGAGATGACGACACCGGAAATTATTTTGAACGCGGTATCGAATGGGAGCGACCCGTTCATGTTGAGTTTTTTGAAACGGACGGAACGCGAGTGCTTGGGCAAGACGCCGGCGTGAGGATTCACGGCGGGTGGACGCGGCGATGGGCGCAGAAGTCTTTACGGCTCTACGCACGAAATTCATACAGCACGAATTCGTTTGATTACCAGTTCTTTACGGATCTTGAGGATTCCAGTTTTCGGCGACTCCTGCTTCGAAATTCCGGCAATGATTGGCGCGTGACGTCGATTCGCGACGCCATGATGCAAACCCTCGCCCGCGACATCGGCGTCGATACTCAGGCGTATCGTCCGACCATCGTGTTTCTCAATGGCGAATTCTGGGGATTGCACAACCTGCGCGAGCGATACGATCGTCACTATCTCGCCCGCGTGCATGGTGTCGATCCTGACAATGTTCAAATTCTCACCGCCAATGCAGAAGTCAAAGAGGGCAACGCTGACCACTACAATGCCATGCTTGACTACATAGCCGACAATGACATGTCGGACCCCGTGCACTACGAGTATGTAAAGACTCAGATGGATGTCGAGAATTTTATCTCGTACTATGCGTTCCAGATCTATATCGCGAATACAGACTGGCCGCAAAACAACATTGACTTCTGGCGCACGGACACTCCCGATGGGCGATGGCAATGGTTGATGTTTGACACCGATCTCGGCTTCTGGCTTTTCAGCGCCAATAATGCGCAACACGAGTCACTTCAGCGCCTTGTACTGGGCAATCCGAACTGGTGGCGTTTTCTGTTTCAATCACTGTTGGACAATGAGTCGTTTCAAAGTGAATTTATCAACCGATACGCCGACTTTATAAATACGATCTTTGTTCCCGAGGATGTGCTTGATCTGGTTGATTCGACGAAATCAACGATCGATCTGTCCATGCACGAAGTCATTCCACGATGGCCGAACTTTCAGTCGCTGGCCCAGTGGACTTCTCGGTTCAATCGAATCTATGACTTTGCGGTTGATCGACCCTGGTATGCACGGCTGCATGTCGTCGAGACATTCAACCTCCCCGGCCAGGCCGATCTCACGTTCATCAACCCCACGCTCGAGAAGGGCAGCATCCGCGTCAATACCGTTGATCTGGATGAGTACGGATCACCGTGGTCGGGCATCTACTTCCAGACCATCCCCTTGCCCCTCTATGCCGAACCGAAGGAGGGCTATCACTTCGTCAAATGGGAAGGCATTCCCGAATCGAAGGGACAAGAAGTGTTCCTGTACACGCCGAGCGGTGATTCGACGTTGACTGCGGTCTTTGCCAGAGGCAATGGACCCGGCGCTCCGATTCCCGGTGACCTGAACGGCGATGGCTCCGTCAATGTCAACGACCTGCTCATTCTGCTCAGTGACTGGGGTGCCTGCGCCAATTGCAATGCCTGCCCGGCAGACCTCAACGGCGATTGCTCTGTGAACATCGCTGATCTACTGATCCTGCTCGGCAATTGGGGGTGACCTGCCTCCAGTCCATTTGGCAGTCACGATGAGAGGCGGTTGGCGTTCCATCGTGTGTTGAGGGCACGGTGCGGAGGCGATCGCTGCAAGCCGAAGCGGAGTGGCCTCAACAAACTCCGCAGCTTCCACGAAGACGCCTGATGGCACATCTCCCGGCGTAGAATGCGGCCGCTGGCGGATCGAATCCGGCTGTTTGGCCATTGCGGCTCTGCCGGTGGGCCCTTGCGGCTCCGCCGGAAAGTGCTAGAATGTGCAATTCCCTTGCAAGGAGACTGTTCGGTGTACGCCATTATCGAAGACAGCGGAACGC
>RECV01000032.1 GCA_007693845.1 Phycisphaerales bacterium | reverse complement strand
CGGTTGAAGCTGGGTTGCAGTTCAAGCCCGGTTCAAGCCGGCGGCGCCGATTGGATAAACCCTGACGCATGGCGGTCCCCTGTCCTCGCGCGAATGGCTTAGTCGCATCGGGCTGAGCGAGGAGCCTTCGGGCTCCTCTTGATCCCCCCACTTTGATCCCCTCAGGTTGATCCCCAGGATGCGACCGAATCCAGCAGTTCCACGGGCCGCTGCCGGATCACATCCAGCGCGCCGCGATAGATCACCCCACGCTCGCCGTCGACGGACAGCAGGTCGCCCTCGATGAGGCGCTGATCGCCGAACCAAGCGCTGCGCGCGTCTGCCGCGATCACAAGACCCGCACACCCGACGACACAGGGCTTGCCGAGCTGCCGAGCAACGACGGCAGCATGCGAGGTTCTGGCACCGCTGGACGAGATCAATGCTGACGCCTCCGCGAGCGCTTCGATATCACTGGTTTCTGCGTTCTCGCAGACCAGAACCACATCCTTATTAGATTGGCGCATGGAGTGAACGCGCGCTGGGTCGAACACGGCCGCGCCAACCGCCACCCCAGCACCGGCCGCGGTTCCGTGTAATAAGGGTTGCTCGTTCTGGTTGGCTAAACGCACCTCCTCGATCGCTTCCAGGTCATACTCCTTGAGACGCGCGATCGCCACTGGCGGCGTGATCAGGCCCTCAGCGACAAGATCGCGGGCGATGCGTAGTGCGGCGAGTGGCGTTCGCTTGCCGCAACGAGTCTGCAACAACAACAGACGGCCGTCCTCTACCGTGAACTCGAAATCCTGCATCTCGGCAAATTCCCGCTCCAACATGCCGCGCGCTGCCAGCAGCGTTTGGTAGGCTGCGGGTGCCCGTCGCTGAAGTTCTTCCGGCCCCATGGCGACGCGTCGGCCGGACACCACGTCCTCTCCTTGAGCATTGGCAAGATAGTCGACATAGAGTGCGTTGGTCCCATCCGCTGGATTTCGCGTGAATCCCACGCCGGCTCCCGAAGTCGGGCCCTGATTGCCGAAGACCATTGCCTGAACGATGACGGCTGTGCCGATGTCATCCGCGATCGAGTGAATCCTGCGGTAGGTTTCAGCCTGTTTGCTGCACCAAGAGTTCAGTACCGCCCCAACCGCGTGGTTGAGTTGGATCAACGGGTCTGCCGGAAAGCGGGTTCCGCAGGTGACCGCGAAGGTATTCTCGAAGAGTTCGGCAAGCTGCATCAGGCCGGCACTATCGAGTTCGTCGAGCGCACTGACCTTGTGCGCATCGAGAAAATCCTGCAACTGCGACGCGAAGACCTGTGGGGGGATTCCTGCGACCACTTCGCCATACTGCGACACGAGTCGCCGGCGACAATCAGCGGCCAGCCGCGGATTGCCCGTGAGGCGGACAAGGCCCTTTGCCGTGATTCGATTGAGGCCGATGTTGAGGATTGTCTCCATCATCCCGGGCATCGACACGGCGGCGCCAGAGCGTACCGACACCAGCAAGGGTCGGCGGGGGTCTCCAAAATGACGGCCGGTGGTCTCGCCAAGCTGGTGGAGTGCCCGGTTGAGTTCCGGAAACAATGCATCCAATGCCCGCCAACCGTGCTGCAGAAATGCGTGACAGAGGTCGGTGCAAACCACAAATCCTGGCGGTACCGGAAGACCCAATGCGGCCATGCGCATCAGGTTGTGAGCCTTTGAGCCAATTCGTTCTTTGCTCGGAATCTCGGTGCTGGCGCCGGCAACGGGAAACGGGATGACACTGCTCTTGAAGTCGAACTCTGAAGTGCTCGATTTCACTGTGCGATCACCTCTTCCATCAGGTAGGTCCGCAGTTCCTGAGCGGCGTGTGCATACGCGTCAGTTGCCGCTTCTAGGGCCGCAGCGAAGTCACGCAACACGAGAATTTGCAGTGGTTCCAACTGCGCCTTCATGAGCCAGCGGCGAAATCCGCGAAGTGCATCATCCGCTCGGTGCTCGGTTTGTATGAGTCGCTCTGAGGCCGACAAGAACTCGTCGAGATCATCCCGAAGATCAGGTCTGGTGACGTAGGCCGCGCAGGCAACGCTACGAACAATGTCTTGGCATGACAGCAACGCGAGTTCGGCGATTTCCTGCAATCGTTCAATCGTTACAGCATTGAGAGAGCTGAGTCCTGCGAGTTCGAGAACGGCCGCCGCCTCCTCCAGTTCGTCGATCGCATCATCGGCGAACTCGAAGAAGTCACGGAGGGATCGCGGGCGGGCGAAGCGGCGGATGTCGGCGCGGGCCTCGTTCAAAATCTGGTCCGCCTTGGCTTCCCACGCCGAGGCGCGTGTCGCTACCGCCGAAAGATGGTCGCCAGCAACCCCGCTGCTCATGCGGCTGAGCGTTTCTACTAGCATTGTGGCTAGATCGTAGCCAAGTGCGGCGTGGTCCCCAGCCAACTCGAAGACACCCAACCTCTGGGTCTCGAACGAGCCCGCCAGCCGCGCTTTGATTTCGTCCTGAATGTTTCGACGTGAACGTCGTTGCCGCAAACCCGTTGAGGCAATCCGCAGGGCATCTTTGAGAAATTCGATAGCGGCATCTGAACTGATAAGAGCATCCAGCCGTTGGCCGTATCGCAAGGTCCCCCCGGCTGCAAACTCCACCGCCTCTCCCAGCGTTTGCTCGCCACCTACTTCGAGCAACGCGCGATGGCCGTAGTCGTGGTCGGCTGACCATTTGAGAATGCCGATCGCTGCGGTTCTGTCAACAAATAACTGCAACCGTTTTCGCATCTTGTTCCAATCGATGAGGAACACAATTCGCGAGCCGAGAAAACTGAGAAAATGGTCGAGTTCGCCCTCGTCCTGTGCTTCAAAAAGACCGGTGGATAGCAGGTAGTTGCCTTCGACCAGGCGTTCACTTCGCCGATGTTCCGTACCGGCCCAAGTAATTGTCGTTGCTGTAAACAGATCTTGGAAGAATTTCAATCGATTACGATGGATATCCGTGTAAGTGACGGTGACCACCAATCCTTGAACGCGGATGACCAAGACATGGGCATCTGTCACGCCGATGTCGTTCTGAATCAACACTTGCTGCTCATATTCCGTCGCAGTAGTGGCGAGACCGGGATGGTCGAATTTCAGGAACGCCGTGCGATTCAGACCGGCCATGAAGGCTTGGACCCGCTGGCGCCCCTCGGCAGACAGGCGATGGGCGCGCGCGCCGTCGATCGTCTCGATCACCGTGTCGGCTTGCACGCGGTTGATGGCGCGATGGGCGTCCATCACGATCAAGTGCATGCTGTCGCCCGCCTTGCGATCTCCGCGGGTCAAGTTGACGATCTCCTCGGCCTTCAGTTCGCTCATCTTAGGAGCCGTCCGCGGGAGCTTGTCCATGCGCGCGCGTAGCGCTGACTGCTCTGTTTCGGGCAGGCAGGCGATCATGGTGTCCAGCGCGGCGAAGGCACGTTCCAGAATCTCGGCGAGATGGGGTACTCGGTAGCTCCCGGAGGGCTCCCGCCGGGTTCCTGCAACAACCTCGTCTAGCCAAGCGTCAGCGAGGTTGCTGGCCAACCGTTCGGCCTTGAGGTCAGGCGTTGGAACGCGTGGCTGGTTGGTGTTGGCACAGGCCGTTTGGAGCAAGGTCAAATAATACTTGATCCGATCGTTGGCGATCAGCGCGAGCGCGATGCGCTCTGGAGCCAGAATCTGTTCCTTGCCGAGTTCAGCGACGATGGTTTGCTTTGTAGTCATACG
>RECV01000130.1 GCA_007693845.1 Phycisphaerales bacterium | reverse complement strand
GCCGCCGTCATCGACCCCGAGCCGGACTTCGCGGGCGTCGACGGCTGGACGCCGGATGAACTCAATCGGCCGCGCGTACCCCGTCAGGTTCTGAAGCGAGAGATTCTCGACCGCATGGTGGTCTTTGCCGACGGCAGCGTGCCGATCTCAGAGACCGACTGGATGGCGCGGGACACCGCGGGCCGGGCGACCGAGACATCGCTGGCGGAGATCTGGAAAGGGCTCGGTGAAACCCGGCTGGATCGTTTGAATCACGAAGATCCCAATCGACATCCCAGGATTTGCTTCGCATGATGAACCGTGAACGCGTTATTGCCGTCATCATCGGCCGCGCCGGCAGCAAGGGGTTGCCCGGCAAGAACGCCCTGCCGCTTTGTGGCAGGCCGATGATCTGCCATACGATCGACGCCGCACGGGCGAGTCACACTGTGGATCGGGTGATCGTCTCGACGGACGGCCAAGAGATCGCCAGCGCCGCTCGCGAAATGAACATCGAGGTCGTCGATCGCCCCGCATCGCTGGCCGATGATCGCGCGACGGTGGACAGCGCGGTCCGACATGCCGTCTGCGAAGCGGAGGACACCGCGTCGATCATCGTGATTCTCTACGCGAACGTACCCGTTCGGCCGGATGATCTGATCGACCGCGCGGTGACCACTCTGATGCAGACCAACGCGGACAGCGTGCAGAGTTACTGCGATGTGGGAAAGCATCATCCGCACTGGATGGTCAAACTCGAGGAAGACGGCCGGGTCGTCCCGCACCACCCGAACGCGTCGTACCGGCGTCAGGACCTGCCGCCCTTGCGGATTCCTGATGGCGGCGTGATTGCGGTGCGACGCGAATCACTGTTCGTCCCCAACACCGGGCACCCCCATGCGTTCCTGGGCGAGGATCGTCGCGGTATTGAAACCCGGCCGGGTGAAGTGGTGGATGTCGATGATGCGCAGGATTTCACGTTCGCCGAGTTGATCCTGAGTCGTCGGGTCACGAAACCGGATCGGGAGCGGGTGGTGTCATGAAACTCGCTGATCGCACGATCGCGCCCGCGCCGCACGGTACCGGGCCGTACATCATTGCCGAGATCGGCGTGAACCACGACGGTTCGCCGGAGCGAGCTCTCAAACTAGTGGATGCCGCGGCAGCGGCCGGCGCGGATGCGGTCAAGCTGCAGCTCTTTCGGGCCGATACCCTGCTGAGCCGCGCGGCGGTGCTGGCGGACTACCAGGCGAAGAACGGCGCGGCCGATCCGTTCTCCATGCTCCACGGTTTGGAACTTGAACCGGACGCCATGCGCGCAGTGTACGATCGCGCCCGTGCCTGCGGCCTGCACGCGATCATCACGGTCTTCTCGCGAGAACTCATCACCATGGCCGAAGCGCTCGGCGTGGATGCGTACAAGACGGCCTCCCCCGATGTGATCAATCGTCCCCTGTTGCAGGATCTGGTGCGCACCGGCCGGCCGTTGTTGGTCAGTACCGGCACGGCCACGCTGGCCGAAGTCGCGCGGGCTGCGGAGTGGCTGGAAACGCATCCGCACCTGTTTCTTCATTGCGTGAGCGCGTACCCCACGCCGGATGAGGAGGCATCGCTCGCAGCGCGGCAAGCCATGTTCAAAGTCACATCGCGCGCGCTGGGGTATTCCGATCACACGACATCGCTCGATACCGGCGCGCTGGCGGTGGCGTCCGGCGCGTGCCTGCTCGAAAAGCATCTCACCTACGATCGCAACGCATCCGGGCCGGACCATGCTGCGTCGTTCGATCCAGATCAGTTCGCGGAGTACGTGCGTCTGGCGCGCCGCGCGTGGCGCATGCTCGGCGCGCCGGTGAAGGAAGTGCGGGATGTCGAGCGCGAAGTGCACCGCATCTCGCGGCAATCGATCGTGGTCCGGCGTGACCTGCCGGCCGGGCACGTGTTGACCGTGGAAGATCTGACCGTGAAACGACCGGGCACCGGGCTTCCGCCGGAGCAATTCGAGGCGGTTCTCGGCCGACCGCTCGTGCGGGAGGTGTCGGGAGACACGCCGCTGGTTGAGGACGATCTGGCGTGAGTGCGTTGCGCCGAATTGCGGTGGTGACCGGCACGCGGGCTGAGTACGGTCTGCTTCGCACGGTGATGCGCGCGATCGATGCGCATTCGGAACTCTCGCTTGAGGTGATCGTCACGGGTACCCATCTGATCGGCCCCGCGCACACCGCGCGCGAAGTCGAGGAGGACTTTGAAGTCGCGGCGATGATTCCCATGCAGGAGGAAGGCGCGACCGGACGGTTCGCCGACGCCGCCGCGCTCGGGCGGGGGGTGTCGGGGTTTGCGGCACATTTCGAGCGCGCCACGCCCGATGTCGTGCTCGTTCTGGGTGACCGGATCGAACCGTTCGCGGCGGCATCGGTGGCGTCGGCGGCCGGCATCCGCATCGCGCATCTGCACGGCGGGGATCGCGCGGAAGGCGTGGCGGATGAGGCGTGGCGCCACGCCATCACCAAGCTCGCGCACATTCATCTGCCCGCATCGCCCCAGTCCGCCGAGCGCATCATCGCCATGGGTGAGCTGCCGCTGCACGTGCATCTGGTCGGCTCGCCCGCGCTCGATGAACTGGATGACTTCGCCCCGCTGGATGATGCGGCGTACCGGAAGTACGGCCAGCCGGAGATTGTGTTTCTGCTTCATCCGACCGGCGAGTCGGAGGATGTGGAGTACGCGCAGGCGAAGGAACTGCTGGAGAC
Organism: Phycisphaerales bacterium; assembly: GCA_007693845.1. GTDB lineage: Bacteria > Planctomycetota > Phycisphaerae > Phycisphaerales > SM1A02 > SKZB01. The sequence continues at coordinate 14,615 of RECV01000130.1, read as the reverse complement.
GTGCGCAGCGCTCGGCCGCGTGCTCGCGCTGCATCCGAATCATGATCCGGGGCGCGAAGGCATCGTCCGCGCGATCGAGGAAAGCGGCGTGCCGCAGCGAGCGCACCTGCCCCGGGCGGAGTTTATCGGCCTGTTGAAGCGGGCGCGGGTGATCGTGGGGAACTCCAGCGGCGGATTGATTGAATGTGCCGCAATCAATCTGCCGTGCGTCAACATCGGGACCCGTCAGCGCGGCCGGGAGAAACCCGCCCATGTGCGCAACGTGCCGGAATGGAACAGTGTGTCCATCCGAGTGGCGATCGAGCGGTCATTGATTCCGACGAAGCTGGTCACGAAACATCGATACGGCGTCGGGCGGGCGGGAGAAAAGACCGCCCACGTGCTGGCGACGATTGAACCGGCCAACTTCCCCATCCGGAAGCAGAATGTGTACTGACGTGCCGGGGGTGACGGGGTCCGATATCTCTTCGCGGATGAAGAATCCGGTCTGCAGACCGGGCCGTGATTAAGTCGACGCCCCCACGAGTCGATGCACGAGGGACGGATAAACCCGATGAAACGCAACAGAAGGGAAGGACCCGCCATGTCCGCACCGACCAGTCAGGATCAGCAGGCGATCGTTCAGGCCGCGGTCAACGACATCAGCCACATCGCTACGCTGCCCGAGATCACGCTTCGAATCATCGACCTGGTCGAGGACCCCACGAGCACCGCGCAGGATCTGCACTCGGTGATTTCGCATGACCCGGCGTTGTGCAGCCGGATTCTGAAAGTGGTCAACAGCGCGTTCTACGGCCTGCCGCGACAGATCGGCTCGATCAATCGAGCGATCGTGCTGCTTGGTTTGAACGCCGTCAAGAACATCGCGATTGCGGCGAGTCTGGCCAAACTGTTTCGCGGAGGCGACCTCTGCCCGCAATTCAACGCGCGTGACCTCTGGACGCATTCCGTCGCCACCGCGGCGGGCGGGAAACTGATCTGCGATGAACTCAAGCTCGGCCTGCCGGACGAGGCTTTCCTCGCCGGTCTGATGCACGACATCGGTATTCTGGTAGCGATGCAGGCACGCAAGAACGATCTCGTGCAGGTGTTCGCGGAGATGAACTTCGCGACCGGCGGCGTGCCGCAGGAAGACATGCTCGAAGTCGAGCGACGCATTCTCGGCGCCGATCACCAGCAGTTCGGCGCCGCGCTCTGTGAAACGTGGAAATTCCCGAAATCCTTCTCGTACGTGACGGGGCATCACCACGACCCGGAATCGCTTCCCGCGGGAAGCCGCGTGTTGACCCTGGTGGTGGCGATCGCCGACCGCCTCGCCGCCGACGCCGGTTACGGCTTCCGCGCGGATCTGATGAGCACCGAGATCGACTCGGCCTGGCTGGTGGAGCTGGGCATGACCAAAGAGCAACTCGACAATGTTCGGAACGGGCTCCAGGGCGTGTACGAAGAGGTTGAAGCGACCTTCGGTTGAAGTTCGTACGGCGAAGCGTTCCCCCGCAAATGAATTCATCGTTCACCTGTCCGGAACGCCTATCATTCGGGCGATGGGTGAGACGATCCGCGTCAACTTCTCCCGGCCGCTGCCGGTCTTCCCGCTGCCGAATGTCATTCTTCTGCCGCACGCGGTTCTGCCCCTGCACATCTTCGAAGAGCGCTATCGCCAGATGGTCGACCAGTCGCTCGACGGGTCGGGTCAGATCGCACTGGCGACGTTTGCCGACCAAGAATCCCAGTGGCGTTCGGAGTACGACGGCACGCCGAAACTCCGCCCGATCGTCTGCGTCGGTCAGATCGTGCAGCACGAAGGCCTTCCCGATGGGCGGCACAACATTCTCGTGCACGGCGTGTGTCGGGCGCGGATTCTCGATATGGACGAGCCGGATGAAGATCGGCTCTACCGTTGTGCGACCCTGTCACCGATCGAAGTGTCCGACGAACCGCCCTCGGGACTCGAAGATGTCCGCGAAAAGCTGCGATCGATCATGCAACATGATCGCCTCCGCCGTTTGCGCAGCATCGAAACGGTGCGCGAGTGGTTTGACCGCGATGACATTCCCACCCACGCCTTGCTGGAGCTGATCGGTTTCACGATCGTGAAACAGCACGACACCCAGTACGATCTGCTCGCGGAGCCCGATGCCCGCCGCCGGGCCGAAGTCATCGTGCGGGAACTCTGTGATCTGGAGTGTCTCGTCCGTCGCGCGGAGAAACAGAAGCCCGAGTGCTGGCCGAAGGGCATGAGCTGGAATTGAGGCGTCTCGCGGGCTTCGTGATCGTCGTCGGCCGGTCCGGTGCCGGTGTGCATCGACGCGACACGGCTTTCCTCGCATGGCATTTCGTGTGATAGTGTTCACCCCGATGCCCCGGTACAAGCTGACGATTGCGTACGAAGGAACTGATTTTCACGGTTGGCAGAAGCAGGAGCCGCCGGATGCGGCACCGCTGCGCACCGTGCAGGGTGTACTGGAAGAAGCGGTGCGCGCTGTGGTGCGGGAGCCGGTGTTCGTGACCGGAGCTTCGCGCACCGACACGGGAGTGCACGCCCGGGGGCAGGTGGCCGCGTTTACGAGCGAACAGGTTATTCCCATCGAACGTCTGCCGCGCGCGATCACCAGCCGCCTGCCCGCGGATGTGCAGGTCCGTCGCGCGGAAATGGTCTCGGATGATTTCGATCCGATCGCGGACTGCACGAGCAAGGGGTACCGCTATCGCTTAGCGCACAGTTGCGCGAACGGGGGGCGCGTCCCTCTCTTTGACCGGCGCACGATCAGTTGGACAGCGTACGCCCTCGATCTCGAAGCGATGCAGCAAGCCGCATCACGGTTTGTCGGCGAGCATGATTTCGCAGCGTTCACACGCGTGCATCACGACCGTGAGCATACGGTGCGCACCGTTCACGAATGCGCGATCACGCAGCTTTCTACATACCGGCTCAAGCTGAACATCTCCGGCAGCGGATTCCTGCACAACATGATCCGCATCATCATGGGAACCCTGATCGAGGTCGGCCGGGGCAAGCTCTCGCCGAATGACATCGACCGCATCATTGCATCGAAGGATCGCACCCAGGCGGGCACCACGTTTACGCCGGAGGGGTTGTGTCTGATGTGGGTGCGTTACGGTAAAGTAAGCAGTGAAGAGTGAAGAGTGATTAGTGAACAGGGAAGAGTCGATGGCGTGTGTTGTGGAAGTCGAGGTGGTGTGTTCGTGGAGAGATCGTTCCGGAGGATTGGTTGATGCATCATCGAATCGATTCGTTTCGAGATCTGATTGTGTGGCAGAAGGCGATGGACCTGGCGGACCTTGTGTACATCGAAGTCAAGCATCTTCCGAGCGATGAACTGTTCGGGCTGGTCTCGCGACTTCGTCGCGCTTCCGTCAGTATTCCATCCAATATTGCTGAAGGTTGGGGACGCGGGCGATCGTCGGACTTCCTGCGCTATCTTCGTATCAGTCGCGGCTCACTGTTCGAGGTGGCAACTCAGGCGGAACTTTGCTCCCGTGCGGGCTATCGGGGAAACTGGGATCGTGTGCTGCAGCAAAGTGAAGAGTTGTCCCGAATCCTGTACGGCCTCATGAAGTCGGTTGAACGAGATCTGAGATAGCGCCACCAACTCTCACTCACTCTTCACCGTTCACCGTTCACCGTTCACTCTTCACTGCTCACTGCTCACTGCTCACAACTCCAACCACTCTTGACCAATCACGACTCCCAATTCACGCCCCGCCGCATCATGCACATTTCGACGCGCCTGATTCTCGGCGGCTCGCAGGAGAACACGGTGTTATCCTGTGAAGGTCAGGCCGGGCGAGGGCATGACGTGTCGCTCGTGTACGGCCCGATCTACGGCCCGGAAGGGTCGATGCTCAAGCACGTCCGGAAGCATGGCAAAATCGAAACCATCGAGACGCCGAACCTGGTGCGCGAACTCGCACCCATACGCGATGCCCGGTGTCTGCGCGATCTTCGGAAGATCATCCGTGACCGGAAGCCGGATGTGGTGCACACGCATTCCTCGAAGGCGGGCATTCTCGGCCGGCTCGCCGCGTGGAAAGAGCGCGTTCCTGCTGTGATTCATACGGTGCACGGCCCACCGTTCCATGCGCACGAGAAGAAGTGGCGAAACGCGCTGTACATACTTGCCGAGCGTTACGCCGCCAGGCGGTGTCACAAGATCGTCTGCGTCGCCGAGGCGATGCGCGAGCAGTTTCTCGCTGCGACGGTCGGCCGGCCGGAACAGTACACCGTGGTGTACTCGGGGATGAACGTCGAGCCGTTCCTGAATCCGCAGCACGAACAACAACCGGTGCGGCAAGAAATCGGGCTTTCATCCGACGATTTCGTCGTCGGCACGATCGCGCGTCTGGCGGAGCTGAAAGGCCACGATGATCTGCTCGATGCGCTGCGGCCGGTGTTCGTGGCGCGCCCGAATCTGAAACTGCTCTGGGTCGGTGACGGTTGGTGGCGTGAACGATTGACAGCGCGTTTGGAAGAGATGGGCCTGCGCGATCGCGTGGTGATGACGGGGCTGGTGTCGCCGGACGAGATCCCGAAGTACCTGCAGGCCATGGATGTGCTCGCGCACCCGAGTTACCGGGAGGGCCTGCCGCGTACGGTGACACAGGCGCTCCTGAGCGCGAAGCCGGTGATCGCCTACGACGTGGACGGTACACGGGAGGTCTGCCGGCATAACCAGACCGGAAAGCTGCTCAAGCCAGCGGACATCGAGTCGCTGCGCGAGGCGGTCTTGTGGATGATGGACAACGCTGAGGAGCGCCGCGCGATGGGCGAACGCGGCAGGAAAATGTGCCGCGAGCAGTTCAGCGCGGACCGGATGGTCGATGAACTGGAGCGGGTTTACCGCGAGATCCTCGGGCGGTCGCCGGAGTAGATCGAGCGAGAGCAGGCGCGGAGCGATTGCGGTTTACGAGTGGTGAGAAGATCGCGCATTGATCGTTCGCGCAATGAGCATCCAGCCCCAGCCGGCGGCAGTGAGACCGAGGCCGATCGCCCAGATCTGCCAGTCAACAAAGAACGCAAGGGCGAGACAGCCGACCAGCCCGAGCGCAGCGATCCAGCGCGGGAAGAGTTGGAGTTCACGCGGCAGTTGGAGTGCGCACCAGTTGGTGATGGCGTAGTAGATCAGCACGGTGAACGCGCTGAATGACCAGGTGGTGCGCACATCGCCGATAAGCACCAGCGCGCCGATGATGAGTGCAACGACGAGTATGGCGGCGGCGGGGGTGCGGCTTCGCCGACTCAGCGTGGCGGTGAAGCGCGGCATGTCGCCACGCCGACCCATGGCAAGCAGCACGCGGGATAATCCCAGCAGCAGATTGAGCAGCACGCCGGTCATCGCGGTGATCGCGCCGATTGCCAGCACCGTCCCCGCGCCGGGTAGCGCAATGGTGCGGGCGATGATGTCGAGCGGAGCCGCATCGCGCGAAGTGGATTCAGCGAAGAATGCCGCACCGACCGCTCCGATCGCGACAAACGCCACTCCCAGGTAGAGCAGCATCGAGACGATCAGGGTGATGATGATGGCGCGCGGGATGATCCGCCGCGGCTCCCGGACTTCCTCGCCCATCGTCGCGATTCGCCCGTAGCCGGTGTAGGCAACGAACATCAGCGCCGTGGCGTGCAGGATCACGACCGTCCCCGGAGACGTGGTCTCGTCCAAGGGATCAATGAACGGCGTGAAGTTCTCCCGCCAGCCGTCGAGCGCGGCGGGGAGACCGGCCAGGACGAAAATCACCAGCGTCAGCAGTGTGATCGTGACGATGATGATGTTGACCAGGTTGGTTCGACGCAATCCCGTCAGGGTGAGCGTTGTGAGCAGCACCAGGGCAAGCAGCGCGATCGGCACCAGGCCGGTACCGACCGCGAACGGGCCGTCGGCTTCGCCGCCTGCGCCCGGTGATCTGAACGTGATCAGCAGATACCCCGCCAACCCGAGGGCGGCGGTGGCGGCCGATGCGGACTTGGCGATGAGGAACATCCACCCGGCCAGGAATCCGAAAAACGGGCTGGCATAGCGGTAGCCGTATTCGTAGGTTCCCCCGCTGACGGCGTGGTTGGCCGCGAGCTGAGCGCTGGAGAGGCCGTTGCAGGTCGCCAGCGCGGCCGCGATGGCGATGGCGAGCAAGACGGCCGGCCCGGCAATCCCCGCCGCGATGCCGATCGATACGAAGGCCCCCGTCCCGACGATCGATCCCATACCCATCATGACCGCGCCGGGGACGCCGAGCGATCGGTCGAGCGTGTCGAATGCGCGGCGGTTCGGGGCGGTGTCGGGTTGATTTTCGGGTTGATTTCGAGAAGTAGGCATCGGATTGCCGTGTTGTGAGTTCGAGTTTACAAAGGCCTGTCAATCCGGGGCAACTCCGTTTGCCATCCATGCGTATCGTTGAGTACGCGAGCTACGGGGTGTGGCCATGAAACTGACGGCTGCGTCGTTTCGGGGTATGGTGCGAGAGTTCCATTCGGCAGCCGCCGGTGGAACGGCATTTCTGGCCTGAGTGGGGAGTCGACAATTTGTCGGGTCACCCGGAGAAGTGAATCATGCAAGTCTGCAACGCGAGTGTGAACCGTCTCGCTCCGGCCGATCGGAGACGACCCGGCTTCTCGATTGTCGAGATCATCGTGACCATCGGCATTATTGTTCTGCTGATGGCGCTGCTCCTGCCCGCGCTCGCCTCCGTGCGCAGTCAGGCGCAGATGACCACCTCGATGAACAATCTCCGGCAGGTCGGCACGTTCATGCAGGCGTACACCTCGGAGAACAGGGAGGTCATCCTGCCCAGTCAGTTTGACTACTCCGGCGAGCAGTTTCGGTACAAGGGCCGCGTGAAGGCCTCTGCGGGCTTGCCGGATGGCCAATTGCACCGTGGCACCTGGGCGGACATTCTCTGGACCGAGAACCGCATTGGAACGTTTCCCGCTATGGAAGCAGATTTCGGGCATAACTACGCCGATGCGGTCCCGGATCGGGATCTGTACGAAGAAATCGGCGGATGGGATGGCAACCCCTTCCGGTCTGCCGTATCAAACTCGCGCAACTGGCCCGATGCCGGGCCGGATGAAGAGGCCTATCCCTACGGCGAGGGTGCGTTCGAGTCGGGGCTCCCCGGATTCTTTGCGGCCAACAACATGTTCGACGCGCGGCCTGGTGTCGATCTGCTGAATGCGGCCGGCGAGACGATCACCGCGCCGGACACCGGTCGCTGGGTCTACACCGGCCAGCTCCGCTCGCCCGAGCGGACGATGTATCTGGTCGATTCTTTCCGCGGATCGATCATCGAGCCCCAGCCGGAGGCGTTCGACAACTCCATCCAGGCCGATGGTTCACGGACGATCGAGGTTGATTTTCGATACGCCGGCGGGGTTGCGCTCATGCTGATGCTCGACGGCTCGGTCCGGACGGAACAGCGCTGGACGGACCTCTGCGATCTCGAGTGCTGGGACAGTTCGGACTGCGGCTGCAGCTCGCCGACGTACAACAACCGCGGCATACTGATCCGACGAATCTTCGAGTGAGTCACGGGGAACGAGTTGGGGGAACGGACGAGGCCGATCCGGGCGGTTTTCACCGGTTTGAGCGGCGGTTCCAATCATCCGGAGCATGAACCAGCTTGACATCGGCGGCGGGATCGGTATCCTGAGCGATTCGCCCGCCACTCCCTGCGGGCTTGTGTCATCACATTTTGACTTCTATCAATCATCGCTCCCGGAGAAGTCTGCCGGGCAGCCAGTCGAGCAGCAGGTGGGACCATGCCGCGTCAAACGACCTTCGCCAAAAACGGCGATATCACCAAAAAATGGCACATTGTCGATGCCCGGGGCAAGATCCTCGGCCGACTCGCCACCGAAGTCGCCACGATCCTCATGGGCAAGCATCGCCCGGAGTACACGCCCCACGTCGATTGCGGTGACTTCGTCATCGTGACCAACGCCAAGGACGTCAAACTCACCGGCAACAAGCTCGAGGACAAGACGTTCCAGAAGTACAGCCAGTATCCCGGCGGGCTCAAGATCAAGACCTACGGCACGGTGCTGGCGAAGCATCCCGAGCGTCTGATCGAAAAGGCCGTTACCCGTATGCTGCCGAAGAATCGTCTCGGCCGGCAGATGGCCGCCAAGCTGAAGGTCTACGCCGGGGAAGAGCATCCGCACACTTCGCAGCGTCCGGAACCGCTCGAAGTCTGATCCTTGATTCGTTTTCGACGCCGCCTCGCACTGGGCGAAGTGATGCGTCAGTTTCACAACATACGTTCCTGAAAGGGACCCTCAGCCGAGGGATCTACGAACGCCATGACCGAAGAACAGAACACCCCCACTCCCGAAACGCCCGCGCCGGAAACCCCGGAAACCCCCGCCGCGGCGCCCGCCCCGAAACCAACCGGCCTCGGCTCATCCACCCCGCCCGACGGGCACTGGTGGTGGGGCACCGGCCGACGAAAGGCCGCCGTGGCCCGCGTTCGCGTCAAGCCCGGCAAGGGCGAGATGTTCGTCAACAAGAAGCCGCTTGACGAGTTCTTCAAGGAAGAACGCGATCGCAACGACATCAAGAACGTCCTCGAGAAGACGAACACCGTCGGCAAGGTTGACTTCCACGTCAACGTCCGCGGCGGCGGCTTTACCGGCCAGGCCGGTGCGGTCCTGCTCGGCCTCGCCCGCGCCCTCCGCCGTTACGACAACTCGCTCGAACCGATTCTTCGCGACAACGACTTCCTCACGCGTGACCCGCGGAAGGTCGAACGCAAGAAGTACGGCCAGCCCGGTGCACGCAAGCGTTTCCAGTTCTCGAAGCGTTGATCACACTGGCCCGGCACAATACCTGTCAACCCAACGACCGATCCCCCGTGGATCGGTCGTTTTTCGTTGGTCGTGTGTCCGAGACGCTCGGGCGTGAGCACAGAATCGGGTCATCCTTGCACGGCCGGGACCCACGCGGTCGTGCGGCCGGCGACGGTGAGGTGTTCGATCTTCTCCCCCTTCACCGTGCGCGCTTCCGCGTTCTTTCCCCACCGCTGGTGAAACAGCCATGACTTCGGAAACTTTCGCTTCTCCGCGTTCACCTTGCACGCTGCTTCGATGATGCGCTTGAGCGCGGTGCGCACGCGCTTCGCCTCCGCGGACTCCAGTTCATTTGCGCGCCGGCGCGGATCGATCCGCGCCTGATAGAGCACTTCGTCAGCAATCCAGTTGCCGATGCCGGCGGCGAACTTCTGATCCAGCAGCACCGCCTTGGTCGGCGCCTTGCGCGCCATGAGCCGAGCGGCGAACGTCGCGGGGCTTGGCATCTCCAGCAGCGGATCAAACCCCAGCTCCGAGATCGGCGGCTCGTTCTCCGGTTCATCGCGCAGGCGGATGCGGCCGAACCGACGCTTGTCCGTCATGATCAGTTCACCGCCGTCATCAAACTGCAAATGGATCTTCACGAACCGCGGGGGCCAGCCGGTCTCACGCACGTTGCCGCTGGAGGCGAGTTTCAGCGGCGCGACGTTTGGCGCGTGGAACGCACCGGCCATGCCGAAGTGAAAGAGCGGATGCGGGCCCCGGCCGTCCAGTTCGAACCACAACTGTTTTCCCTTTCGCCGGCAGCTCGACACGACCCGGCCCTTCAATGCGCGCTGAATCGTGCGCGGCGAAACCGCTTCGAACACAATCTCATCCCGCGCGCAGGACACCCTGGCAATCGTCCGGCCGAGGGCGATGGACTCGGCCAGCCGTCGTCCGCGTTCAACTTCGGGCAGTTCGGGCATGAAACAACTCCAGGACGCTCGGGCTGATCTTACTCCGCGATCATTTCGCCCGGTCCTCTGGTTTTGATTCAATGTCGCTCGTCAGTTCCCGAGTTTCTTCGTGGCGTTGCCGAGAATGAAGTACAGAATCATGCCGATCAGCGGCACGAGAATGACGAGCAAGACCCAGAGTATCTTGTGTCCGGCGGAGCCATCATCACGAATGATCGTCACGATCACGAGAATCACGATCACAAGCCAGATCAGAGAGAGAATTTCCACGGTCTTCCTTTCGGTCAGTTCGTCGACTTCGGACAACACGCTCATTCGGGACGGGTCTACAAAGAATGTATCCCGAGCCGGAGACTCGGGATACATCGTCAGTGGCGATCGGCGTGCACGACATCAATCAACATCGTGCAAGCAGCCGTTATGGCCGATCAATCTGCGGCATCCTGGATGGACTCGCCCGCGGCTTCGACGTCTTTACCCGCGCCCTCCATCGTGTTGCAACCGGGCACGAGTGCGAAAGCCAACGTTGCCGTCACGACAATTGCCGCTGCGGTCATCCAGCGTCGTATATTGATGAGCAACTCTCGATTCATCATATTGTTCCTTTCGGGAAGCATCTGCGGATGTGCATCGCTGCTCACCCTTGACCTTCCGCACTCTTCCATCGGATCCGCCGATGCGAGTCACGGATATCTCTACGGAAGGTACGTCGTGCAGACGACCGTGGATGATCAAAACGCCATGATTGTGCGTGAAGTTGCCGTGCATCAATGGGCCACGTGCGCGAAAGTTACGTCTCACACTGACTTTGCGCGCTGCCGCGGACCGTGCCGCCGATCACGAGCGCTGCCGAGATGATCAGCAGATTTTTGACGATGTACTGCCCTTCCAGCGTCAGCGCGTAAGGCAGACGCCCTTCCTGAAAGCTCACTTCGGGCAGCAGGACGAGCGGCATGAACGTGCCGACCATCTGCATGGCCAGCAGCGCGATCGCCAGTCGAATCGTCGCGCGGAACAGAAACGTGATTCCGATCAACACTTCCCACCAGCCGATGACGTGCAGCCAGCCGCGGGGCGACAGCAGCGGCATCCAGTCCACCGTGGCCATCAGGAGTCCCTCGGCCGGGGACAAGCCGAACGGTTTCAGCAAACCGAACCAGATGAAGATCACCGCCAGCGAATAGCGCATCGCGACCATGCCCCAGCGCCGCATGAAATTCGCGATCATGCGGTCGATCCGGTCGAGTCTTTCCGAAGTGGATTTCATCAGGAAAGGGTAGGTCGCTTCAACCGATCGCGCACGTTTCGGTCGCGTATTGACCTTGCGCAATGAAAACGCCGACCCGCGCAAAGAGCGCGGATCGGCGCGTTGAGTTGAAGGAGCAATGAAGGTCGTGCGATCAGCCCCAGTTGCTCAGCAGCAGCAGCAGGTCAAACACATCGACACCGCCGCTGTTATTCAGATCCGCCGGGCACGCATTCGGATCAGCGCAGGGGCCCCACTCGCCGAGCAGGATCAGCAGGTCGAAGACATTGACCACGCCGTCGTCGTTGAGATCGCCGAGCACGCCATCGCGTTCACACGGGATCAGGCGGGCGATGCGATTGGAAGGCGTTCCCGCGATTGAAGTGAAGGCGCCGCCGACGTACATCGCCGAACCGGAGCCATCATCATGCGCGATCGCGCGGTACGCCGCTCCGTTCGCGCCGTCGCCGACGGATTTCCAACTGGTGCCGTTCCACCGCGCGACACGACTGAGCGGCGTACTTCCAGAGGCGGTAAAGGTTCCGAAGGCATAGAGCGACGGGCCCTGGCCGTCATCGAAGACCTGAAGTCCCCAGACGATGCCGTCGGCAAAGCCGTCACCGACCGCGGACCAGCTTGAGCCGTCCCAGCGGGCGACCCGCAGCGCGGTCTCGCCGCCGGCGGAGCTGAACGCCTGCCCGGCCACGTAGAGTTGCTCCCCGGTGCCGTCATCGAACGCAACCATGTCCATGACCGACGAGGCCTGCGGTGTGCCGCTGATTCCCGAGCCGAGCGCCGACCAGTTCTCACCGTCCCAGCGCGCGATGCGGTTGGCCGGCACGCCGTCCACATTGAGGAACCGGCCGCCGATGTAGAGCGCTTCGCCGCTGCCGTCATCCCACGGGTAAACGGAGAATACGATGAGCGGAACGTTCCCGCCGATCGGCGCGCCGAGCGCGGAGAACGTGGTCCCGTCGTAGCGCGTGATGAAGCTGGCATCGGGGATGCCCGCGATGTCGACATAGTTGCCCGCAATGTAGAGCGCTTCGCCGTTGCCATCGTCCCAGGTTGTCAGCCCCCACAACTGGTTGAAAAACGCATCAAGCTGTGCGCCGAGGGATTGCCAGGTCGTTCCGTTCCACCGCGCGAGCTTGGCGGTGCCCGCCGTGCCGCCCGCGGAATCAAAGTAGCCGGCGACGTAAAGATCGCCGCCGAATGAGGCGACGCCGTACACTTCGTTGTTGCTCAGCCCCGAGCCGAGTGCGCTCCAGTTGTTCCCGTTCCACCGCGCGACCCGGTTCGCGGCGACGCCGCCGATGCTGGTGAATCCGCCGACGGCGTACAGTTCGCCGTTGTGCTCGGCGAAGTCAAAGACAATGCTGGAAGGCGCGCCGGGCAATCCGAACTCTGCATCCCACGTGGGCGTGCAGTCATCCGCAATCGCGGCCGTCGTCGCCGTCAGCGACACTGCAAGCAGTGCGCTGCACGCGAGCGGAGTGATCCCGGCTGCCGTCCGGGATCGGAGTGATGCCATGAACATAGACTTTCTTCCTTTCAAAAACTGGTGGTTGAACAATCATGGTTCCAAACCGGTGCGGTCCACCATCCGATGACACCGGCCACCGCGGCGAGCGAACGGCCCGCCGCCGGGGAAACGCTTTGAACCAAAAAAAGGTTCGTCCACCCCACATCTCATTCTCTGTTCTCAAGATACCGGACGTTTGCGTCCGGTCCAACAAATTCCGTCACATATTGATCAGATGATCTGTTTCGGAGCTCACGCCTCAGCCCGAGCCCCGGCGATCCGGGCGGAGGCGTCAAAAAGACTCCTCGGCGAGATGCTGGATGATAGGCTGATCGACATCGACGGGTGAGGTTGATCGCTCACGCGAGCAACTCGCATTGGCGATCCGTCTACTTTGCATGGCGACCAGCGATTGCGCAACAGGATGGTGCCAGTTCGCACGATGAAAACCTCTTCATGCGACAAGGCGCGGTGTGGGCGCCATGGGAAATGTTCTTCGCGGAAGAGGACAACGCGTTTGCGCAAGTTGAAACGTTCTTCATGCGTCCGGAAGGACTCCGGGTGTGAGATGGAACGACCGTTGTCCAATCGGGAACTTCCCTCGTGCAAGAGGACGTTGTGAGATTGCACGCGGAAACTTCCATTATGCATGAAGAGACTTTCTTCTTGCAAAATGAAAGCGGGAACTCGCATGAAGGGATTTTCATTTTGCGCGATGGAAAGATCATCTTGCACGCGGAAAGGTTTCTCTTGCAAGAAGAATTCTTCATCTTGCAAAATGGAAGTTCCATCTTGTCAAACGAAAGATTCTTCGTGCACGAAGATTTCTTCCGCATGCAAAATGAAAAGGCATCGGAACAGTTCGGCAGAAGGTAAATCGCAATAGCGCGGCCAATAACGCGGGTGGACACTCCATCACGGCACCCGCTTCAGCCGCAATCACTTTTCCGCGCCGTCGGACAACTGGGGAGCTTCACCCCACCACCGGTAGCGTCACCTTGCGCTCCAACTCTGCGGTCGGTCGGGCGATCAGGTCGTAGCCGTCGCTGTCGATGATCGTGCAGCGAACCAGCTCGCCCGGCGTCAGCGGCGCTGCACTGACGATGTGCGTGACCGAATCGACCTGTGGCGCCTGGTGGTAGCACCGGCCGAGGTGACGAAGGATCGTGCCTTCGTAGGGATCGCGCATTTCCTCGCCATTATCCGCGACATCGCGGGGGCCGCTTCCTGATGAGCGCAATTCGGACAGGCCATCGCTCGGCGCGGGTGCATCGATCAGCACATCGAACTGGCTGCGCTGTTCCGCGACGAACGCCGCGTTCTCGAAGGCGATCTCCTGTTGCAGGGTCATCAACTCCGCTTCGCGTTCGGCCTTGACTTCATCCGGCACGTGTAGGTCGGGGTCCAGATCCATGCGGCCGGCCGGGGTGCCGGGCTCGCGTGAATACTGGAAAACGCCCATCATGTCGAAGCCGAACTCATCGATGAATTCGAGGAGTTCTTCGTGGTCTTCCCGTGTCTCGCCAGGGAAACCGGTGATGAACGTCGTGCGGATCGCCAACCCGGGAATGCGTTCACGCAGTTTGTAGAGCAGATCCGCCTGCTGCTGTTTCGTGATGTTGCGGCGCATGGTCTGCAACATGCGGTCGGACATATGCTGCAGCGGAATGTCGATGTACTTCACGATGTGCGGCAGTTGCGCGATCGTGTCGATCATCTCATCGGTGAAGTACGTCGGGTAGACGTACATGAGGCGCATCCATCCGCCGCCGAAGTCAGCAGCAACATCGTTGAGCGCGTGGAGCAGGCCGAGCAGGTCGCCGGGGTACGTCAGATTGCCTTTGGGAGTGGGGACGGTGACGAGGTTGTGGTCTGAGTTGACCCGGGCCTTCCTCCCTTCGGTCGTCAGGCCCGGCTTCTCGTTTGTAGGCGCGTTGTAGATGTCGTAGCCGTAGCTGGTGGTGTCCTGCCCGATGAGGTTGAGTTCGAATGCGCCGTCGGCCATGAGTTGCCGCGCTTCGGTCACGATGCGGTCGAGGGGCTTGGAGCGCATCTTGCCGCGGATCGACGGAATGGTGCAGAACGCGC
>RECV01000117.1 GCA_007693845.1 Phycisphaerales bacterium | reverse complement strand
ACCAGCAGCAGGGCCTCGCCGAGAATCGCCATCGTGATATACACCCGTGCCGCAAAGTGCGCGGTGGTGGTTTCGTCGTGCACGACCAATCCGAAAGCTGAAAAGGTCATCAGCGCGAAGAAGAGGTAGAAGCTCCCGATGGTGAACGCGCCGATAAGCCCCAGGTTGCCGGCCATGGTCAACAGGAAAAACAGCCAGAAGCGATCCTTCTTTGGATCATCTGCGGTGTATCGTCGCGCGTAGAACGAGGCGATGGCCCAGGCGACCGAGGTGAGCAGCATCAAGAACTGCCCTGAGGCGTCGAGGCCGAACGCGCCGCCGAACATGAACCACGACGCATCGGCGAATTGCTCGGCCGGCCAGAAGATCGCCATCGCAACGGGCGGAACACTGACCCACGGCGCGAAACGACGCGCAAAGATCCGTGTCGGCTCATCCATGCAGAAGAGCAGTGCCGTGCCGACTGGCAGAGCCAGGATGATCATCCACCAGGCGATCATTCGCGGCCCTCCACGTACATCTCCAAAACGATCAGCTCGGCAAGCGCGAGCGGGCTCAGCCACGAACCGGCAAAGAGGCCGGTGAAAAGTGACAGGATCGCCGTGGCGATCGCCGGTGCGAGCAGCGTCCACTTGGTTTCAAGCGGTCCGCGCGGGATCAGCTCCTTCCACACATCTTCGCGCGGGGGGCGGAACCAGCCGCGGTACACGATCGGCAGAAAATACATGGCGTTCAACACGCTGCTCGTGACGAAGACCAGCGGCACCCAATACATCCCCGCTTCGAGACCGCCCAGCGAGAGATACCACTTGCTGACAAACCCTGCGAGCGGTGGCACGCCGATCATGCCGAAGGCACCGATGGTGAACGCGGTCATCGACCAGGGCATGCGCCGGCCGATACCGTCGAGTTCGTCGATCCGCTTCACGCCGAGCGTTTCGGTAAAGTTGCCGGCGCAGAAGAAGAGCGTGATCTTCATCAATCCCTGATGGACGAGATGCACGAGCGCGCCGATGCTGGCGAGCGGGCCGAGGATCGCCACACCGAGCGTGATGTAAGAGAGCTGGCTGACGGTGGAATAGGCGAGTCGTCGCTTGAGATCATCCTGCGCAAGGGCGCGGAGTGAGCCGTAGATGATGGTAATCGCCGCCAGAATCGCCAGTGGCAGGAGGATGCCGAGCTGCGCTGCAAAGACGATGCCGTACACCTCGTACACGAGCCGCACGATGCCGTACGCTCCGGCTTTGACCACCGCCACGGCGTGGAGAAGCGCGCTGACCGGCGCGGGCGCGACCATGGCCTGCGGCAACCATGAATGCAGTGGAACGATCGCGGCTTTGACGCCGAGGCCGGCCATCATCAGAATGAAAATTGAAATCAAGACCCCGTCAGCGATGCCGGCACCGGCCACCACGCCGCCGAGCTGAAACTCGATCGTTCCCGCGACCGATTCCAGCCAGACGATGCCGGCCAGAAAGAGCGCGCCGCCGGAAAGTGTGTACAGCAGGTAGTTCCGCCCGGCGCGGAGTGACTCACGGGTGCCGCGATGCACGACCAGCGGGTACGTCGCCAGCGTGAGCATCTCGTAGAAGATGAAAAAGGTGAACAGGTTGCCCGCCAGCGCCACGCCCATCGTCGCGGTCACGCAGAGACTGAAAAAACCGAAGAAGCGGCTGCGGTGGGGGGAACGTTCCAGGTAGCCGATCGCGTACACCGTTGTGATCAGCCACAGCACCGCGGACAGCGAAACGAACATCAGCGAGATGAGGTCGACCCGCAGGAGCAGTTCGATGTCCGCGATCACGGTGAAACGGGTTTCGTAGTTGATCCCGGCAAAAATAGTCCCCCAGAAGATAATCGCAGTAAAGATCAGCTTGATGATCGCGCCGAGCATGTTCAGGATCGTGCGCAATACCTTCTGGTCCTCGCGCAGGAAAAAAATGAACACGCCCGTGAAGAACGAACTGAACAGCGTGAGCAGCGGAATCCAGAACACGGCGTTCATGGTCCCTCGCTCCCTCCCGGCGCGTTGAGAAACGGTGTGCCGGCTTCGAGAAGATCAAACGCCTCGACCGCGCGAAAACCGATCACCAGCGAAAGGAGGGCGAGGGTCAGCGCAACAAACTCAAGACGGCGCGGGGGCGAACGGAAGTGCGGAGGATGGACCGGCAGAAAGGCATAACGCAACACAAGAAAAACGTACACCGCCGTCAGCAACCCGCCGACCAGCAAGACGATCGCCCACCACCACTGCCCGCTTTCGATGGCGGCGTTGATCATGAACCACTTGGCCACGAACCCGCCGCTTGGTGGCAGGCCCATCAGACTCACGCCGGCCAGCCCGAAGGCGAAGGTCGTCAGCGGTAGTTGGTGCGCCATGCCGCGCAGATTACGCAGACGGTCGTTGCCCATGCTCATGATGACGATGCCCGCAGCGAGGAACATCGCGGACTTTGCCAGCGCGTGGGAGAGCAGGTGGTATATGCCACCGGAAAAACCGTCGAAGTTCCAGGCAGCCGTGTCGCTTCCGCGAAATGGGATCGTGAGTGGCAGAAGCAGGAAGAGGTAACCGATGTGCGCAACGGTGGAGTACGCGACCATCATTTTGAGCCGCCGCTGCAGAATCGCCTGCACGGATCCACCGATGATCGCCATCGTCGCCAGCACGCCGAAGACCTGCCCGAACGTGACGGTCATTTGATCGCTGAACACGCCGAACCAGAGCCGCAGGAGCAGATAGAAGGTGGCTTTCACGACGAGCGCGGAGAGCAGAGCGCTGACCGGCGCCGCGGCGCTGGAATGGGCCGGGGGCAGCCAGAAGTGCAGCGGGAACAGCGCGGTCTTCACCATCAGGCCGACGCTGATCAGTGCGAGCGAAACCCAGAGCACCAGACTGCTCTCCGCTTCTGCGCTCAACTCCGCCATCAATCGCAGATCGAGCGTGTGGAACTCACCGTACAGCATGGCCACCCCGAGCAGATAACTCAGCGAGCCGAGCAGTGCGACGAGCAGGTAGCGCATGGCAGCGACCATGGCGTCGTGACGGCCGGTGATGACGATGAGTGCGACACCCGCCAGACCGATGAGTTCCACCGCGATGTAGAGATTGAACGCATCAGAGGAGACATACGCGAGATTGAGCGCGCTCCAGAGAAACAGCCAAAGCGGCCAGAACGCGCGGCGTTCCTGCGCATGGCCTGTTCCGTCTCCATTCGGCTCAAAATAGAGGTACGCTGCTGCGCTGATGAGGATCCCGACCAGCCCGTTGGTGGCGAGCATGAAAGCTGACAGACCATCCGCGTAGAGATCAATTCCGAGCGGTGCACCCCAGCCGCCCAGTTCATGCAGCAGGCGGCCATCGCGCCCGATCGCGTAGGCGATCCACAGCGCGAACGATCCGGTCGCCAGCGAGAACGCCAGTCCGATCGCGGCGACCCAGCGCGGGTTGAACCAGAACGTCACGATCGCGCCCAGCAGCGGAATCAGAATGGACCAGACGAGCGTTTCGCTCATGGGCGGCTTTGCTCCTCCGGAAGTTGGGTCTCACCCGTGATCGCATGAATACGTCGCGCGAGCGTCAGCGCGAATGCGGTCGCAGCGACGGCGACGACGATGCCGGTGATCACCATCGCCTGCGGCACCGGGTCAGATCCCTCATCGAAGTTCCGCCGTGCGATCGCGCCGAAAAAGAGAAACACCGCGGAACCCATGATGTTGATCGCCATGATCTTTCGCACCAGATGCGCGTACGCGATCAGGCCGTACAGTCCAAGGCAGAAGACGACGATGGCGGCAAGCGCGAACACGATTTCTGATGACAAAGGCATGCGTGAGAAACGGTTTTCCGCTCAGTTGGTTCGGGGTTGCTTTTCGCTGCTCCATTCCGTGGGGTGGGCGCCGACGAACAACGCCCACAGTGCTGCGCCGATGGAGAGCATCGCGACAAGTTCAATCAGAAAAATCCACTCATCCGCCTGCCCGGACGGATACTCAAGAAAACGGCGGTTCATCAGCATGAATCCGAGCCCAATGATCGCGAAGCACGCGAACGACAGCACAACGAGTCCGCGCAATGCCCAGCCGTTCAGCGCGCGAAAAGCGTCGCGCGAGGTGAGTCGCAGCATCGCGCCGGCAGCGCCGAGTAAAGCGCCGGCCTGAAACGCACCGCCCGGAGCGTGCGTGCCGCGCCAGAGCAGATACCCCGCGCCGAGGATCATCAGCGGCACGAACACGCTGGTCATGCGCATCAGCACGTACCCGCCGCGCTCGATCTGCGGCACCTGCGTCAGGTTCGTACATCGTTGCAACGCGAACATGGCCATGACCGCCAGCACCAGCACGCCGAGTTCCAGCCAGGTATCCACGCTGCGGTAATTCAGCAACACCGCGGTGACGGGGTTCTCCACGCCACTTTCATCGAGAGAATCGAGTGCAGCTCGCGTCAACCCCCCCGGTTCACGGTCAACGAGTTCCACCGCGACGAGCGCGAGGACGATGGCAAGCAGAAACGCGCCAACGCCGGTAAAGAGGCGCATCGCGCGGCCGGACCGGGCCGTCTCCCAGGGCGTGGTCGCTTCGGCCATCTCAGCTGCTTTGGCGCGGTCACGACCCGTCGGCATGGCGCGCCTCCTGTCGTGGGTTGTCGGTGTTGTTCGACGTGTTATCAGCCTCGCCTTCCTCGTGCTCTTCATCGGGCGGACGTCGTTCCATGGAACCGACGGCATCCAGCAGCAGGGCGCCGGTCAGGCCCGCACCGATCGCCGCTTCGGCGAGTGCGACGTCGGGGGCATACAGCCGAACCCAGCCGATCGATAAGACCACGCCGTAGACAATGAACAGCACGACCGCCGTGAACGCCTGCCGCACGACCAGGGCGCGCCATGCCAGCACGACGATCGCGATGGCGAGCAGGACATCAAAGAGCGGCGGCATTTCAGGACGCTCCTTTCTGTGCTTGCCCTTGCCGCAGATCGCGCAGACCTTCCCGCGCGACCAGATACGCTGCCGTCGTCGCGGCGAGCAATACGATCAGCCAGATGAAAATCAACTTGATGACGGACGTCACGGATTCGGATTGCAACGCGAGGCCGAGCACGATGAATCCGAGTCCGAGGTTGTCCGCTTTGGTGAGTGCGTGAAGGCGGCTGTGGACATCAGGAAAGCGGAGCAGTCCCACCGTGCCAAGGGTGATAAAGATCAGCCCGATCACGGTGAAGATGATGGTCAGGGTATTGAAAATCATCGAGACCTTTCCCGACAAGGCGGGGCACAGATGATACTCACTCAGCTGCGAGCGGACGCCAGACGCGCCGTACGAAGGCGACCACCGCCACAACCGCGAGGATGGCCAGGACGAGCGCAACATCTCGGAAGGCATCAACCTGCATGCCCTGCGCCAGAAGGAGCAGAATCGCCACGCCGGACGTGCCGAACAGTTGCGCGGACAGCATGCGGTCCGCGGCCGTCGGCCCCCGCACGATGCGGATGAACCCCACCATGACATTGATCAGCAGCAGCGTCGCGGCGACGAGGTAGAACAACTCCATAGATTGAGTGATAGCAACACGGCCGGTGGACCGTCAAGTGTGTCCGCTCACATGGCGCAGCCGGCGTCTCGAACCGGAACTGAGGCCGGGCGTGACCGAACAATCGCATATCAGGGCAAGCATGATCGGGCCGAAAGGTCGGCCAGGTGCGCAGGCGGGTTGGATCGATCAACAGTCGATATTCTTTTTCCGCGAGTTTCTTTTCCCCCGCTTGAGCAGCATCTCCGCCGTGTCTGAATCGATCATCCCTTCCGCCAGATATGCTGCGATCTCGCGACGGGTCTGCTCACGCTCACGCGTCTGAAGAGTCTGGGTCACCGTGCCGAAGACAATCGCGACGATGGCAATGGTGCCCGCGAAGACAAACACGATGCCGGGGAAGCTCACCATTCTGGTCAGAATTTCCACGGCAATCGACGGCTCGGTGGCGTTCGCGGCAAGCAAAGCAAGCATGACATGACTCCTCGTGACCCTGATCCCACGCTAAAACGGGGTGGATCCTCGCCCTATGCAGATCCTGATACCTTTCGGATTGTCCTCGCCAAAATTTCACCGCCGCGAAGATTGAAGCCGCCGCACTCACTCATTCCGCGCGCGTGCGTTGCCCGGATTGGCCGTTCATGCCGGCATTGCGGTCATCCTGCCGTTCACTTTTCGGTTTCTCGGGTTCGGATTCGACCGGCTTGTTCTGATTCGGCTCCTGATCCGACTCATCCGGGCGCGGGTACTTGCCGCCGGTGCGTTGCCGCAACTCATCGCGCAACTTGGCCCGCATTTGATCGATTCTGGATCGGAGGAATTCCATCGGGGCATCGCCGTGTTCGCGCATCAGTGTTTCCGGATCGATCGGCTCGTCTGCTTTCACCGCCAACCGACCGGTCAATCGGGGCATCGATCGTCCGATGGGCCAGACATCGTGCGCGCCCTCCAGCGCGATCGGGATGATCGGCGCTTTGGCCTTCTTGATGAGCAGCAATACGCCGCGTTGAAACTCGTGCACCCGGCCGTCGGGTGTTCGGCTGCCTTCGGGATAGAGTAGGACCGTGCGCCCCGCTTCCAGTTCCCCCAGCGCGGTGCGCAGCGCACCGGCATCACCCCGGCCCTGTTTGATCGGTACCGCGCCGAGCTGGCGGATAACCCATGCAAAAAACGGATTGCGAAAGAGACTCGCCCGCGCCAGTGAGGAGAACGGCCGATCCATCGTCAACACGCCGACGATGCACGGGTCGAGAAACGACTGATGGTTGGCGATGAAGATCGCCGGTCCGGTTTCCGGAATGTGTTCCTTGCCGATCAGACGAATTCGGTAGAACACTTTCAGCAGCAGAAGCGTGAAGTTGGATACCAGCACCCACCAGAAGATGACGGACAGGGCGGATCGTCCCGGCTGTCGGCGACGGGTCTGGAAGCACTTCACGGTTCGAATCCGGCGTCCGGGAGCTGTTCGCGCGCGATGTCCTCCATCACCGTGACAACCTCTTCGACCGAACGGGCGCTGGTGTCGATATCGACCGCGCCTTCCGGACGAATCAGCGGCCCGTCGGTTCGGGTCGCGTCAAGCTCATCGCGCTGCTGGATGTCTCGGATGACGCGCTGTTCATCGACGTCGGTCTGTCCCGCTTTCACGAGTTGCGCGACCCGCCGCCGCGCCCGCACGGAAACATCCGCATGAAGGAAGAACCGCACCGGCGCATCGGGAAAGACGACCGATCCCTGATCGCGGCCTTCGGTAACCAGACGAGGATGCCGGCGGGCAATGTCGCGTTGTTGATCAACCATGACGCGGCGAACTTCCGGCCGGGCCGCCACCAGGGAAACCACGCCGCTGACATCGAACTGACGGATGCGCGCGGTGACATCGCGTTCATCAAGCATAATGCGCGGCGGGTCGGCGGACCAGTCAAAGTGAAGTTGCGCATCGCGCAGGGCTACGGCAAGTGCGGGGCCGTCATTCGGATCGATGTTCTTCTCAATCGCGATCAGGGCGGCGGCGCGATACATCGCGCCGGTGTCAAGAAACTCCAGGCCGAGCCGGGACGCAAGATGGTGGGCGACGGTGGATTTGCCGGTTCCCGCCGGGCCGTCGATGGTGATCACGACCGGCATGGCGGATTCGGTCTGACGGTCCTGGCGACTTGTCGTTTCCGGCGACATCACATTCATGTCATTCCATCTCAGAGTCGAGGGCATCCTGAAGCATGATACGGGCTTGCTCGATCGTGGCAACGGGATCTTTCTTGCCGAGATACTCGATTGCCAGCGTGTTGAGAAAACCGACGCTCCGGATGGCCAGGACCAATTCGGTCAGATCGTACCCCTCATGCTTTCCTGCCTTGCTGAATCCCTGGATGGATGCGTGGATGGCGCCGGCGTACGGCGCGAGCTTGCGCAGCGTGGCGACCGCGTCACCGGTCTCCGCTGCGTGGGAAAAGCTTGGCAGCGAGCCGATTCGAAATCCCCCGATGCGCTTGATCAACTCCGTCAGCCGATCGGGACAGAACGTCAATCCTGTGTGGGGGGCGAGAAGCATGTTCAACTCGTGACGCTCGAAGTCGGACATCAGATCGCGCAGCCGCTCGACGAGCAGATCGAACGATTCCTCTGAATCGTCCGCTTCAATCGTCAATCCGAGCGAGTTGCATCCGAGCCGGTTGGCCGCCATCGCCAGCATGCGCACCCGTTCAATGGTCGGCTCAGCTTTCGATGCATCCGTGACCGCCAACTTTGTCGGCGTGTCTTCGAGCATGATGAGGCAGGGACAGGCGGCTTTATCCGCCCGGTCCCGCAGCCGATCGAGATCGGAGATCGACCAGCCGACCAACATGGAGGTCGGGACACTCAGACCGCGCAGTTGCAGTTCATTCATGGCGAACTTCGGCACGTCGAGCATGTCGAGCGCGCCGTCGCCGTTCTTGGAACCGCAGAGTGATTGCAGAGATCGCGTCGAGAGAGTCAGCAGCATAAGTGGAACGCTGTGGAACTGGGGAGGATCATCGAGTCTACCGTGCGCCCGCCGGTCTGCAACTGCGCTCGTGCGACTCGGATGGGCACGCCGCCGAGTGTGACTGCGTCCGACCCGGTTGACTCGAACGGAGGCGAGCAAGAAGAAAGAGAAAACGCCGACCGAGATTGGTCGACGTTTTCCGGAGGGGAGAAAGATCTGAATTGATGAATCGAATGCCGTAGTCTCGAATCGGTGTGGGCACTCAATCTGGCAAAAGAATACCGAATCGATACAAAAAAGCAATGATAATCTTCCGTATTTTACCTATCTTGCCCGGAAAGTGTCAGGTTTGGTGGCCACTCCGTCCGTCAGGGGCGTTGTAGAACCCCCCATGTGACTGGGGGCGGGTTCTCCCGGGGCTGCCTTGCCGGACGCGCCGTGACCACTATGATGCCTGCTGTCGTTTTTCGCCTCATGGGGCTGGTTTTGTACGACCACCCCCGTTCACTGGCCCTTCGCAGGCCTGACGATGGGGCGGTTCGGCCACCAGCCCACATCTCTGAGAGTATTGCATCCATGCCCAGCCCGAGCGATCTGCGTTTCTCCGACTCCCACGAATGGTTCCGCCTCGAAGGCGATGTCGTCACCATGGGCATCACCCAGTTCGCGGCCGATGAACTCACCGACATCACCTATGTCGAACTCAAAGACCAGGGCACGGAAATCGGTGAAAATGACACCATCGGCGAGGTCGAATCGGTCAAGACCACCAGCGACATCTACTCCGTGGTCGGCGGGGAAATCATCGAAGTCAATCAGGCCCCGCAGGATGATCCCTCGCTGCTCAACCGCGATCCTTTTGGCGACGGCTGGCTCGTCAAGATCCGAACTGACAATCCCGCGCCCCTCGAGAACCTGCTTGATCAGGCGGCGTACGATGAAAAGTACCCCGTCGGGTGATCCTCGCGCCGCGAAACCGCACACCCGTTCGGCTCGAATGGGTGAACACGCATGAGTGACGCCGGCGGCATCCTCGTTCAAGACGTCCAGAAGGCCTATCGGCTCGGCAATCGGACCGTCCCCGCGCTGCGCGGCGTGAACCTCTCCATCGATCAGCCGGGGTACTACGGCATCATGGGACCGTCCGGCAGCGGCAAGAGCACACTGCTTCATCTGCTCGCGGCACTCGATCGTCCTGATCAGGGCCTGATCGAAGTTGCCGGGTCACGTCTCGACACGATGAGCGAAACCGAACTGACCCTCTTTCGTCGTCACCGGATCGGCATCGTCTTTCAGCAGTTCAACCTGATCTCCACGCTGACCGCACTGGAGAACGTGACCCTGCCTGCCATGCTCGCCGGTGTATCACGCCGTCAGCGGTCGCAGCGCGGCCGGGAACTGCTGGACTGGCTCGGCCTCGGCGAACGCACCGACCATCGTCCCGACGCGTTGTCGGGCGGTGAGCAGCAGCGCGTCGCCATCGCCCGGGCGCTGCTCTTTGAGCCGCGCGTTCTCTTTGCCGACGAACCGACCGGCAATCTGGATTCGACCAGCAGCGCGCACGTGTGGCGTCTGCTGGGCGAGTTGGCGGATGATCACGAAATTACCGTGTTGATGGTCACGCACGAACCCTCCGCCGCGGCGCACTGTCGGCATATTTTCATGCTGCGCGACGGACGAATCGCAAACTCTTTTGATGTGGATGGCCTCGATGCTGCCGAGCTGGCAACTCGCACGCAACAACCTGTCGGGTAGGCCGTGGCGAACGGTGCTCATGGTCGGCGCGGTGGCAATCTCCGCGGCGCTCGTTGTCGCTGTCTCCAGCGCGATCACCACCGTGCAGGCGTCAATGGAAATGGGCCTGACCCGGATCCTCGGCGCTGCGCAGGCGCGCGTCGTCCATCCGTTCACCAGCCGCTTCGATGAAAGCGTGCTTGAGGAAGTTCGCGCCTGGCCCGAAGTGCGCGATGCCGCCGGCCGGCTCGTTGGCTCCATCACGCTGGTCCGCGCTGATGGCGCGATCGATCCGGAGACGAATCGGCCGTACCGCCTGACGCCCAGCGCGGTTGGCGTTGATCTGGAGCTCGACACGATCTTTTCACCGCAGCAGCTCAAGGCCGGACGCCTGCCCCGGTCGCCGGATGAGATTCTCATCGATCCGATGGTCGCTACGCAACTGAACGCTGAGGTCGATGATCGACTTCACGTGCAGCGGTTCGGTGATCCGATCGAGCTGATCGTCGTCGGCATCTTTGAACGCGAGCAACTTGTCGCAGCGATTCAGCGGCCGATGATCCGCTTGGATCGCCGGATGCTCGGGGAAGCCGCGGGTCATGTCGATCAGCTCACTTCGATCCAGATTCGCCTGCACGAGGATGAAGACGTCGAGGCGTTCCTCGCGCGCTACGCCGAGGCCTTGCCTGAACCACTGACCCTCGAACCGGCGGAGATGTTCCGTGCGGGGTTCGATCGGCGCGTTGAGGCGACGCGCTTCGGCGTGATCATCACTTCCGTGCTGACTTTCATGAGCGCGGGATTCATCATCGTGACCGCGCTCACCAGTTCTGTGATCGAACGCCAGCGTGAGATGGCGACGATGCGCTCCATCGGCGCGATGCGCAGTCAGATCGTCCGGGCCCAGCTCACACTCGGCGCGATTCTGGGGCTCATCGGCGGCGTGATCGGCATTCCCCTCGGGCTCGCGCTGACGGCGATTCTGGCCACGATCTACCGCGATCTTCTGCCCGCGGGGCTGGCGATCAACCCGCTCGGCCTCAGCCTGTCTATCGTCGGCGCAATCGGCGCGGGTGTGCTCGGCGCGCTGTATCCGGCCTGGCTGGCCGGGCGCGTCTCGCCGCTGGAAGCCATGGCCCGACCGGCTAGGCCGCCGCAGTTGCGCAGTATTCTGGTTTTTATCCTGTTCGGACTCGCGCTGGTCGGCGTGCAACTCCTGCTCATGCTCCCCGACGATCGCGGCGTCAGATTCTTCAGCTACGCCTATGTCGGCCTGCCCTCGGTGCATCTCGGCTACTTCCTCCTCGCCATTCCGGTCCTGATCGGCATGTGCCTGCTGCTCAGCCGGGGTATGTCGCGACTCTTCCGCTTACCGGCCGACATGCTCGGCCGGTCGATTCTCGCCACACCCTTCCGGCACGGGTTTACGGCCGGAGCGCTGATGGTCGGCGTGTCGATCCTCGTCAGCACATGGTCCGGCGGGCAGTCGCTCATGCGCGACTGGGTCGGGCAGATCGAGTTCGCCGACGGCTTTGCCTATCACCCGACGGGGATCAACCCCGAAGCGCAGGCCATCATCGGCGATCTGGACTTTGTCGAGGCGATCTGCCCGATCGGTTACATGCCGCTGCAGGTCATCGGACAGCAGGTCTTTGGCGTGGAAGGAATCGCGCCGGCAAACGTCATCGGGGTCGGGTTTGACCCCAAACAGTTCTTCGAGATGAACACCGTCGAGTGGCTGCAGGGCAACCCTGAAACCGCGATCCCGCGCCTTGCCCAGGGCGATGCGGTCATCGTGGCCGACCGGTTCCTGATAGCGCGTAATCTCGGCGTGGGTGACACGATTACTCTGGGCGGCGGGCGCGTCGAGCGCGACTTCGAAATCGTCGGCGTGGTGAGCTCAGCCGGTCTCGACATCGCCACGCAGGTCTTCGGGATTCGCAGCGCGTACATGGAGTACTCCGTCAGCGCGGTCTTCCTCGATTTCGAAACCGTGGCGACCCACTTTGGCAACCGTGATGCGTACCTGCTGCAGGTCAATCTCTCGCGTGAGATCAGCGATGAAGAAGCAGGGGAAGCAATCGCCGACGCCGTGCCCGGCGTGCGGTTCAGAAGCGGTCGCTGGATCAAGGCCATGATCGAACAGATCGGCTGGTCGATGCTTGCTGTGCAGAGCGTGATTGCCTTTGCAGCGCTTGTTCTGGCCAGCCTCGGCGTGGGGAATGTGATCATCGCCAACATTCACAGCCGGCGTTTTGAATACGGTGTGCTGCGTGCCGCGGGTGCTTCGCGCGGCGTGCTGCTGCGCCTGATCGTTGGAGAAGCGATGCTTCTCGCGATGGCTGGCGCGATGACCGGAACGCTGCTGGGGCTGCACTTGGCGTGGGTCGGCACGACGTTCTACCGGGATCTGGCGGGGATTGAACTGCGCCTTTCAATCCCGGTGATTCCGATGCTGGCCGGCTGGCTGACGGTGATCGCGCTGACGGTCGCGGTCGCGCTGCCGACCGCGATCGGGCTGATGCGCGCCACGCCCAGCGTGCTGCTCGCCGCGCGGCGGAATGACTGACCGATTGAACTGATTCATCCCCACCCCCGGGCCGCCGCCGGAACCGCGCCGATGAGCAAGGTTGGTATCTTGTCATCCATGCCGATGGAAGAGGTCGACCAACTTGTGCAACAACTGGAACTTCAGCCGCACCCCGAAGGCGGGTACTACCGGGAAGTGCATCGTTCGCCGCTGACCATCGCGCGTGAACATTTGCCCGCCGGACCAATGGGGCCTTACGCTGGCGATCGCGCGGCGATGACGGCGATCTATTTCCTGTTACCGGTGGATGTCAAGAATGCCGTGCACCGCGTGAACTCCGAGGAGGTGTGGGTATTTCTGGAAGGGGATCCGTTGCTCCTGGAGTTGCGCGATCAGCCGGATGACGAAACGCCGGCCCACCTTCACCGACTGGGTGAGGGGGTGCATCGTCACGCGGTCGTTCCCGCCGGCCGGTGGCAGAACGTGCAGGTTCTGCCCGGTGAACACGGCTTTGCGCTGGTGATGTGCTTCGTAGCGCCAGGATTTGACTTCGATGACTTCGAAATGGTCGATAAGCCGCTACAATAGACAGGTGTGGGGTCGAGGTGCAATCAACCGGCAGTTGCCGACAGAGTTTCAGGAAGGAAGGACGGACCGCCATGACCGCTGAGAAGAACACCGCCGCCGAGCAGGCCCGCAAGGAAGCCGAAACGATCGTTGAGGAAGCAAGCGATGTCCAACAGCGCATCCGCGACACGCTCGTGAGCGCATTCGGCGAAGGCCAGGCGAAGCTCAGCGAACTGCCCGAGATCGCCAGCGCGATGATGGACGGCGCGATAGACGTGCTGGACAAATCATCGCCGCAGGATTCCAAGAGCGTGCTTCGCCAGGTGACCGATGGTCTGTCCGATGGAATGACCAGCACCGCGAACGCGGCACGACTCGCCGTCGAAGAGGCGCAGGGGCGTGGTGAGACGTTCGCCAAGGAAGACCTGCAACGCATGGTCGATGACCTCAAGACGATCGAGCAAATGATGGTCGAGTCCACCAAGGAGACGTTCGATCGTTTTCAGGAACTGGCGGGCGATCAGATGAAGGACCTGCGCGATCACGTGGATCGCGCCTACGCCAAGGCGCGGCCGGCGATCGAGGAAGCGATCTCCGCGGC
Organism: Phycisphaerales bacterium; assembly: GCA_007693845.1. Taxonomy (GTDB): domain Bacteria; phylum Planctomycetota; class Phycisphaerae; order Phycisphaerales; family SM1A02; genus SKZB01. The sequence goes on along the minus strand of RECV01000117.1, from coordinate 3,458 downwards.
ATTGAAGAATCCCGGTCAGTTTGCCGGCGAGACCGCCAAGACCGGCGCGAAAGCCGTGCCGCGCACCGCGGGCATGTTGCTGCAGGCCGTGGGCGGCATCCTGCAGGGGGCAGGGGATGTGCTCAGCAGCGCTGGCAAGCGCTCTTCACAGAGCGAAGCCAAGGACACCGTCGACAAGGGCGAAGGCATCTGAACCACCGGGGCAAATCGCCCTTCAGTGAGGCATCCAACCCTCGGTGCCTTAATGCCTTGATGCCTCCGTGCCTTTCTCACGACCGAAACTTATCCCTCACCGTACGCGCCACGATCATGAAGATCGCGATGACGAAGCCGAGGGCCGCGAAGATGGACATCAGCCCCCGCTCGCCGGCCACGCTGTCCGCGAGCAGAAGCACGGCCGAGCCGAGGATCAGTGAACCCACGAACACCGAATGAGCGATCGTGTCACTGGCATGATCGATGGTGTCGCGCAGATTTTCCAGCCCGCGGTGTTCGAGGTTGACCGTCACCCGGTTCTTGCGCAGATTGAGCAGCAGCGACCGCGCCTGGTCGGGCAACTCCTCCAGGAACTGGCTGTAGCCGATGAGCGAATTCTGAACCCGTTTGCGCAGGGCGGTAAAGCCGTAGCGTTCATGCACCAGACTGTTGAGGTACGGATTGACGTGCTTGACGACATCGAACTCCGGATCGAGCCATTCGCCGACGCCCTCGATCGTCGTGATCGCCTTGATGAGAAACACGATATCGCTGGGGCAGCGAATCTTGTGCTTGCGCAGTCGATCGAAGAAGTCCTGCAGCAGATTCCCCATGTGCAGATTCTTGAGCGAGACATCGTCGAAACGCGCAATGAACTCCCACGCATCGGCGCGGAATGAGCGATCGTCCGAAATGGACGGGTCCGCATCGGCGAGCGCGATCACGATCCGGACCACCTGATCGAGGTCCTGATCGACCACCGCGCGGATCAGGTCCGAGAGCTGACCCGCCGTACGCGGGTCAATATGCCCCGTCATGCCGCAGTCGATGAAGCAGAGCTTGCCATCCTTCAGAAGAAACAGATTGCCCGGATGCGGATCGGCGTGGAAGAAGCCAATCTCAAAGCACTGCCGGAAGACCGCATCGGTGCCGTTTTCCACAATCTTGCGGCGAATCTCCGGCGAGAGCTCCTGCTTCTTCACCTTGGTCAGCGATTTGCCGTGAATCTCTTCGAGCGCCAGCACATGCTGCGTGCTCGCCTGCCAGTACACCTTGGGAAAAGAAACGTTCTCATTCTCTTCGAACGCGCGACGAAGGCGGTCCGTGGCCCGGCCTTCCTGACGCATATCGATTTCGCGGTGGAGTTCGTCGGAAAACTGCTCGACCACCTTCACCGGGCTGTAGCCCAGATCGGCAAATCGCTCTTCCGCGAACTCCGCCAGCCACGCCAGGATCTGCAGATCGCTTTCGATGATCGACTCGACATCCGGCCGGAGAATTTTCAGCACGACTTTCGTGCCGTCGTGCAGTTCCGCGCGATGGACCTGCGCGATCGACGCCGCCGCGAGGGGTGCGGGATCGATCTTCCGAAAGATCTTATCGACCTTGCCGGGAAACTCCTGCTCCAGCCGCAGCTTGATGCGGTCGTAGCTGACCGGACCGACCTCGTCCTGAAGCTTGCGGAACTCATCGGCCCACGCTTCGGGGATGAGGTCGGGACGTACGCTCAGCACCTGACCGAGCTTGATGAACAGCGGCCCGAGATCCTCCATCGCCTTGCGCAGACGCACTTCCGTGGGCAGTCGTTCGATGTCCTCATTCGGCACGGAGCGCGAAAAAATACGCCGCCCCTTCTGCAGCAGCCGGTCGAGGTTCAGTTCCTGAATGATGTTGTCGAAGCCGTATCCGATCAGGACGCCGAGGATTTCCCGGGCGCGGCGAATGTTGCGGATGGTGCGGCGGATCGCACTGGGAGATTTCATAGGATCGGTAATGTATCAGGACCGGCGCGATTGTTCGGGCGATTCGCCGTGGACCGGCATGGTCAGCACCGGCCGATCGCGGGGCGGGATGAGCATCTTCGCGTCCGGCGAGCTCGGCCGCACGACCGTGTCGCCCCGGGTCATCCGTGATCCGGTCGATTCACGCGGCGGGATCGGGCCGAGCACCAGTTCGCCCTCGAACCGTGCGCCGGGCAGGATGCGCACCGCCTCGGCGTGCAGGTGGCCGGTGACGATCGACAGTTGATCAAGCTGCGCCAGTCCTCGCACTTCGACTGTGCCAGCAAGGCGGCCCTGCACGATCAACTCGCCGCAGTCGATCACGCCGCGCAGCGAACCCTTGCGATTGACATGCACCACGCCCATCGTGCTGATGTTCTCAGTGATGCTGCGGGTGACAACAACATCGCGGAACTCGATGCGATTGGCGCAATGGGGACACTTGAGCGTGAGCGCTTTGCGCGACGCCTCGAACGCGCCCTCACAGTAAGGGCAGCGCAGTTGTCGACTCGGAAACACGGGGTTCAGCCGCGCTTCCCGATTCTGACGTGAGAGCAGACCTCGCAGCATCGCCATGGGCGGGGATCCTCAGCATCTTCTCCCGACCACCCCCCGGTGTCCGCCTTCTTCGCGCTACAGCGCCAGGAACGATTTACGCCTTGGCGCCGTTATTGCGGGAAAGCATTTCGCTGCGCCGGCGAAGCAGGCCGCTGACCGGACGCGATGACTGCTGGGGAGCCGTCGTTTCAATCTCCGCAGCTTGCTCATCCGCTTCAGCGTGGCCGGCATCGTCCGCCTCCGCGGGGGCTGCCGCCCGGGCCGCGCTGATGGAACGATTCTCTGCGGCCTTACGCGACTCCGGCAGTTCATCCAGAGCTTCGGGGCCGATGTAAACCTCGCCGCGATAGATCGCGCCTTCGCTGATGGCGATGACCTTCGCGCGAAGGTTGCCGACGAGCGTGGCGGAGGAGTCGATTTCGATTTTGCCGCAGGCGATGTTGCCTTCGATGTGGCCGCTCATTTCGAGCACATCATCGCAGCGGACATCGCCTTCGATGCGGCCGAGGATGGACATGCTGCCCGCTTGGACGTTGCCGCGAATACTGCCTTCTTCGCCGATTTCAATGCGGCCGGCGGCCTCGACATCGCCTTCGATGGTGCCGAGTATGACCGCATCGCCGTCGATGCTGATATCGCCTCGGATCTGGCAGGCGGGGCCGAATACCGTCGGCTGGGCGGCCGTGTCAGTGTGCTGGGTCATCAGACCTGATCTCCGTTCCTTGGAATGCAGGGTAGGACATCCATGTCGCCACCGGGACTCGGCTCCGCCGGTCCGCGTTCCCATAATCTCGGCCCGGACAATACGGATGCATGAAGAATGACTCGAAAAATCGGTTCACGACAGACTGCCAGAACGTGACACTTCAGCCGTCCACGATGCTGCCAACGATGCTGCACCGAACACATGCCGAGTAGCGAGGG
>RECV01000193.1 GCA_007693845.1 Phycisphaerales bacterium | reverse complement strand
ACCGGAAGCACGGGCCGGAACGGACGCGATGGCGGGACGGCTGTAGCGGTGTACGAGGCCCGAATTGGCCCCCGCGGAAATCGGTCGAGAAATTTCTGGTTTTTCTTTTGCACTACCGGCGATCAACGCGATAATTCGGTATCGCGCTCAACCCGCTGCGCAAACCGGGAGAGAACCTCCCGCGGGCGGCAGTGAACGGGTGCGACGACCGGAGTCGTTTCAAGGAGTGCCGTTGGCGCGTTCGCCGGCGGAACCACATTGCTTGATCACCCGCGACTTCGGGCGATGAGCCCCTCGGGACGCCGAGAGGGGAAAGGAACCCGGCGACGGATGCACACGTCCGTGACGGCTGGGACAGTGGCCTTTCAGGAAGGAGGTGATCCAGTGAACCATTTGTGTGACTGTATCGGAGGGCTGCACTACTGATCCCGTGCACCTGACGGGGTTGCGCAGGATTGTGCAGCCCGAAGAAATCGACGCCCGACGACTCGCTCTGAGTCGTCGGGCTTTTTTTGAGGGATGAAGGAAAGGCGACGGAGCGACGGAGGGGCGAAGCGACAAAGGGAATGGGGACGGCACGGGGGCGTTGGGACATTGGGGGCATCGGGTTCGGAACCACGCGGTGGCAGAGGCAGTCCCCTTCGCCCCTCCGTCGCTCAGTCGCTTCCTCCCCTAGAATCCCCTGTCCACCGAACATTGACCCGAGGAGAACGCCATGCCCGATGCCACAGGACGACTTCGAACCGATCCCCGTGATCGCTTTGCCGACCCGGAAGTGTGCCTGCGCCTGGATGATGAGTTTGCGCAACTGCCCAAGGAGAGCGCCTCACGGCAGGGGCACATGCAGAAGGCGCTTTACCGACACGGCAACACGACGACAGCGATCTTCGCCTTCGACGCGGGATCGGGCATTGATCAGCATGCCGTGGAAGGTGAATCGATCATCCACGTGATCAACGGCAAGATGAATGTCACCACGACAGAGCGTGAGTACGTCCTCGGGCCGAATGACCTGTTGCTGCTTGACCCCGGTGTGCCGCACGATCTCAAAGCCATTGAACCGACCCGGATGCTCATGACGTTCGTGCGCGAAAACGAGTAAGCGGGCGATCAGCACGAACGCGAACCTTGCGTTGACCCGCCGCCCACGATTCGGCGCGGCGGGTACACTACTGGTCTATGCCACGACGCGTTGTCATCACTGGGATCGGCGCCACTTCCGCCTTCGGCTTGGGCATCGATCCACTCTGGTCCGCCCTGACCGAAGGCCGCTCCGGCATCCGCCGGATCGAGCGCTTTGATCCGTCCGGATTCAACTGCCATTTTGCCGGCGAACTGCTGCCGGATGCCTTCAAAATCCGCGATGTGGTCCCCAAAAGCTACCGCAAGGCGACCAAGGTGATGTGCCGGGACATCGAACTGGCCGTGGCCGCGGCGGATGCCGCCGTCCGCGATGCGGGTCTGACGACCAAGGCGACGGACCCCGACGCCGAGCCGACCTACCCGCCGGGGCGAATGGGCTGCCAGATCGGCGCGGGTTTGATCGCGGCGGATGTCGATGAACTGACCGCCGCGCTGGTCAGCAGTCGACGCGACGATGGCACGGTCGATCTCGCGGACTGGGGTGCAAGCGGCATGCAGAACCTCACGCCGCTCTGGCTGTTGAAGTACCTGCCCAACATGCTCGCCTGCCACGTGACGATCATTCACGATGCCCAAGGGCCGAGCAATACGATCACCTGCACGGAGGCCTCCGGCGGGCTGTCGCTCGGGGAATCGGTGCGCGTCATCGCGCGCGGCGGGGCGGATGTCTGCATGACCGGCGGCGCGGAGTTCAAAATCAATCCCATGGCCTTCTTCCGCCAGAATTGCGCGAACCGGCTCGCGCAGACGACCGGCGAGGAAGATCCCACCACCATCGTCCGACCGTTCAGCGCCGACGCCCGCGGCACGCTGCTGGGGGAAGGCGGCGGCGTCCTCATCGTCGAAGCGCTGGAGACCGCGCAACAGCGCGGCGCGACCCCGATTGCCGAGGTGGCCGGCTGCGCTTCCACGCAATCGCAGTGTGCGAACTCGATCAGTTATGACATTGAACCGGACGACCCCGGCCTCGGCGACGCAATTGAACTGGCCATGCAGCAGGCCCGGATCGGGCCGGAGGATGTGGACGCCATCGTTCCCTTCGGCTCGGGCATGCCCACCACCGACCGCGCCGAAACCGCGGCCATTCAGCGGGTCTTCGGCAGCCGCGCGAAGGACATCCCGCTGATCACCACCGTGCCCTTCACCGGCAACTGCAACGCAGGCAACAACGCCCTCGCGCTCTGTATCGGCGCGAAGGCGATCCGCACGCAAACCCTGCCCGCGCGACTGAACACGACCGGCGTGGAAACGCTCAACGCCAACGCATGCGATGCGCAGCCGGCGAAGCTCGAACATGTTCTGGTCTTCAGCTCCAGCCAGGGCGGTCAGAACTCGGCGGTGGTGTTAAAGAAAAGCTAAGTGCATCGGCGAAGGGGCGGCGCGACAAGGGGAGACGCTCGCCCGGCACCTTGGTCCTGATCGCGCTCTGCGCTTACCATGTACGCATGACGACCACCGACTCCACCCGCTCCAAAGCGCAACTCGACCACGAACGCTGGCTGCTGGATCTGACATCCCTGCCCACCGCCGCCGGACGCGAGGATCGCGTCATCGCGTGGATCGAGGACTGGGTTGATCGACGCGGCAAACATCTCAAGCTGAAACGTGACAAGGTCGGCAACCTGCTGATCACCCAAACGCGAAAAGAGACGCGCAAACGCGCGGATCAGAAACGCCCCAAGCCGATCTACATCACCGCACACCTGGACCACCCCGCATTCGTCGTGCGGAAGATGATTGATGAGACGACGGTGGAACTGGAGTTTCGCGGCGGGGTGCACGATGCCTACTTTGAAAACGCCCGCATCGAGATCATCGACCGCGCGGATGAGTCGCATCTCGGCGTGATCGAGTCACTCGATACGAAGGCCAAGCCGTTCAAGCGCATCACCGCGCGACTGACCCGGCCGGCGGAATTGCAGAAGGGCGACATCGGACGCTGGCTGTTCGAAGACCACCAGCACCTGCCGCATGTCGACCAGGACAACATTCTGCACACCCACGCGTGTGATGATCTGGCAGCGGTTGCGGCGGCGCTGGCGGCGCTTGACCTCGCGCGGAAGCGCAAGGGGCTGGAGCATGTCGGCATTCTGTTCACGCTGGCGGAAGAAGTCGGCTTCGTCGGCGCGATCGGCGCGTGCAAGCACAAATCCGTGCCGAAGTCATCACGGTTGATCTGCCTGGAGAACTCGCGCAGTTTCACGGAGTCACCCATCGGCGCCGGACCGATCCTGCGTGTGGGCGACCGGATCAGCGTCTTTGAGCCGAACCTGACCAACGCGATCAGCGCGATCCTGCTCGAACACCAGAAGAAGCATGCCGATTACCGTTGGCAGCGCAAGCTGATGCCCGGCGGCGCGTGCGAAGCGACCGCGTTCAGCAGTTTTGGCTACGAATCCACCTGCGTCTGCCTGCCACTGGGCAACTACCACAACATGCAGGACATCGACGGCGTGCAGAATGGTGCAAGGCCAGCCCGGGTCGGACCGGAGTTCATCTCCGTCGATGATTACCACGGCATGATCGATCTTCTCGTGCGCACGGCCAAGGAACTGGACGGCAAGAAGATCAAGCCCATCCGCGATCGCATGGAAGACATCTACAAGAAACACGGCCGCGTGCTGAAGAACGCGTCAACATAATTCGAGCGCGACCGACAAGATTCATCATCGTCGGCTCAGTTCAGCCGGCAGGATCCTTCGCATCGGTCGCGCGCTCCATCAGATCGGCGATGCGTCCACGTGTGTTCTGATCACGTGGCTCAAGCCGGCCGATCTCCGCCATACGGTCGATCTCCTCCGCGGCTTGGGCCAGGAGCGCCGCGGCGATCTCCGCGTGAGATTCACTACCGTCAACCGATCCTTCGCGCCGGGCCAGATCGACGTGCAGATGGGCGAGATTCTCCAGGGCGAGCACCAGTTCGCGACGCGCTTCAACATTGTCCGGAGAATGATCGACCAACGACTCGGCGATCTCAACGCCGCGCTGCAGGTACGGTTGCGCATCGTCGAACGCCCCCGTACGCCGCAACATGTCACCGAGACGTTCGCATGCGATCCGCAGATCTCGTCGTAGCACAATGTAGTCCGGCGCGCGATCGACGAGTTCATCGGCGATGGTGACGTATCGCTCGAACGCCTCCACCGCGTCGTCCAGATGCCCGCTCTCCTGCGCTCCGAAGCCGAGCGAGAAAAACGCGACTCCGAGGTTTCGGCGTGCCTGCAGATCATCGGGGTCCGCTTCGGCCAGGCGGGCAGCGATGTCCCGTGACTTGATAAAGTGGTCCATCGCGTCTTCAGCGCGATCCATCTCGACGAGAAGGTAGCCAAGGGAACGGTGCAGACCGGCCAGGGCTGCCTGCGTGCCCCGCCGGTTGCGATCTTCTTCATCGAGTGTGTGCAGCACCTCCATCGCCTGCCGGTAGGCCGCCAGAGCCGCCTCATACTCGGACTGCCGCCGCTGCAGGTCCGCGATTCGGTCCAGGATCGTGGCGAGGTTGCGCACAGCATCGGTATCATCGGGATGCTGTTCAGCGCGCGGCTCGATGTACGCGCGAAACTCCTCGAATCGGTCGATGGCTTCGGCGAGCAATCCCTGCTGCGCCTTGATCCGCCCGACGTTCGCCGCCGCTCGCGCCGCATCGCCTTCCATCGCGTTCGTCCATACGCCGGTCCTCTCTCTGAATCCTTGAAGCCGGTCGTAGGTGGCATGGTACTGCTCCAGCGCCGCCTCACGATCACCCCGCGCGAGTTGCACGTGGCCGAGCGAATTGGTGCTGCTGGTCAAATGCCCCAGGACGCGCTCGTCGTCCGCATTTTCCATGTAAATCGCTTCGAGCAGTTCCACGCTGCGTTGGTAGCTTTGCGCCGCACCAGCAATGTCGCCCAGATTGGGAAGCGAAGGTGAACCCTGGATATCACCCAGTCGGCGATACGCCACCGCGAGTTCAAGAAGCAACTCATGATCGTCATCCGCCTGCTCCGCCAGTGCATCGAGGTACGACAGTCCCGTACTGACCAACGTTTCGCGCGCGGCGGTCGTGCCCGAGACATCGCGGATCTGTTCGTCCACTTCGAACAGAAACGTATTGGCAAGCTCTCGCACATCCTCGAAGCGTTGCTCCGCCAGTGCGCGCTGTCGTTCGGTTTCTTCAAGTTGTTGCGATAGGCCGAACGCGAAGTAGATCGTGCCGAGCAACCCGATCACGAGCGCGAGAAATGTGGCCATGACCCCGGCCACCATCGCACGGTTTCGGCGGGCGAACTTCCGCAACTGGTACGCCGTGCTCGGCGGGCGCGCTGCAATCGGTTCGTCACGCAACGTGCGCTGAAGATCCGCCGCCAGTGCGGACGCGGACGCGTATCGCCGATCGACTTCCTTTTCGATGGCCTTGCTGACGATCGTGTCGATGTCGCCCCGGAAGCGTGTATTGATTGAACTGAGACGCGGCGGATCGACATCACGAATGAGACGCGTCGCCTCCGGCAGGGAGCATCGGGTGACATCCAGCGGAAGACGTTCACTGAGCACTTCGTACAGGATCACGCCGAGCGCGTAGACATCCGCGCGGGTGTCAACGGCACGGGAATCCCCGGCGATCTGTTCCGGGCTCATGTACGCCAGCGTGCCGACGAGTTCTCCGGATTGTGTCTGCAGCGTCGTGACCTGCGCATCGTGTTCGGTCAGCCGCGCCACGCCGAAGTCGAGAATCTTCGGCCGGCCCTCTTCGGTCACGAGGATGTTGTTCGGCTTGAGGTCGCGGTGCACGATGCCCTTTTGATGCGCGTGGTGAACGGCTTCGGCGATCCGCCTCACGAGGTCGAGCCGCTCCGATGTACTCGGCCGAGTCCGCTCGAGATATTCGTGCAGCGAGTGGCCGTGCACGAGTTCCATCGCAAAGAACGGCTGCCTGCCGAGCGAGCGGCCCTGATCGTCCTGCGCTTCGGCGGTGTCGGCTTCGTAAATCTGCGCGATGCCGGGATGGTCGAGCTGGCCAAGCACGTGCGCTTCGCGTTCAAAGCGTTTCAGCAGCGCATCGGTCACCCAGCCGGGGCGAATGAGCTTGATCGCGACGCGCCGGCGAGGCCGCTCCTGTTCCGCCTCGTACACCGCGCCCATACCGCCCGCGCCGATCAGACGGATGATCCGATACCGGCCGATCCGCGCGATGGAAGGTGTTTCAATTACTCCGTCCTCGACGGGTCTGCCGGAAGCGGATCCGATCGCGTCCTGCAGGCACTTCTCCAGTTCCTCTTCACGCAGCATTTTCGGTTCATCGTGCTGCCGGAGGAGGGATTCGACCTCGCGCTGCAGATCCGGACGCCCTGCGCAGCGCTGCGCAATCTCCGCCTGCCGCTCCTCGGTCGGGCGGTCGTAAATGTCGGCGAAAATCTGCATGGCTTCGCCCAGCACATCCGGCTCACGCGTGCTCATCGCTCAACTCCCGTTGCAACCAGGCGCGGGCGGCGAACCAATCCGCTTCGATCGTGCGCGGCGCGAGATCAAGCATTCCGGCGATCTGCGCGCAGCTCAGCCCGCCGAAGAGCCGCAGTTCGACCACGCGCGCCTTGCGTTCATCCAACTCGCCGAGCCGGCCCAGCGCGTCGTCGAGCGCGAGCAGATCGATGTTGTCCACGCCTTGGGCCGGGTCGCCCAGACCGCTGAGGGTGATGCGCTTCCCGTTGTTCCCGCCACGTTTCTGGGCGAGGCGGCGACGGGCGTGGTCGGTCAGAATCTGCCGCATTGCACCGGCGAGCAGCGCAAAGAAGTGCTCACGATCGCGCGGCTCAAGGTCCTCGGCCTTCATCAACTTGAGATACGCCTCGTTGACGAGCGCGGTCGGCTGAAGGGTGTGGTTTGGAGGCAGGCGCTGAAAATAGCTTTGCGCCAGTCGACGCAATTCGTCATAAATCTCGTGCAGCAACGCGGCCGCGGCTTCCTGTTCGGTCCGCGCCCGGGTCAACAGCGTGGTCAGTTTGCCCCGATCGAGTTCCATCACAGGCGTGCCTCCCGACATCATTATCCCGTGCGGGCGGCATGAAGGGGAGCATCTTTTTCGATTTTTCCAGCCCCCGCGGCCCCATCATTCTGCTCGAAAGCTGCCTTAGGAAAGAAAGTCCGCGATGAAACGCACGTCAATCGCGTTGGGCGAAGATCATGCTGAGAAAACGGTAGACGAGTTTGGCGGCGAGAAAATCGCTCGCCCAGTGGGCTTCGTTCGGCAAAAGTTCAACCACGTCAAAACCGATCACACGCCGCGATGCGCAAACGCGTTCGAGCAACTCGTTCACTTCGTACCAGGTCAGTCCGTCCGGCTCTGGCGTTCCCGTTGCGGGTACCAGTGCCGGATCGAATGCATCGAGATCGATCGTCACGTAGACATTCTCATCCAGCGTGAGAAGCACATCATCCATCCACCGATCGCTGCCCGCGTAGCGCGCGCGGGAAATCGTGTGGCCGTAGAACACCCGATCATCATCGAGGTTGTCCAGTTCATCGATGTCCACCGAGCGAATGCCGACCTGGGTGATGGAACACCACTCTTTCGCGCGCGCCATGACGCAGGCATGGTTGAATTTCGAACCGTCGTAGCTGTCTCGGGTGTCACCGTGCGCATCGATCTGAAGCACAGTGAGATTCTGATGCGTGCTCGCGGCAGCGCGGATCGCGCCGATACTCACCGAATGCTCGCCGCCAATCACCACCGGAAATCGGTTCGCTTCGGCTTCCCGCGTCCACGCGCGGCCCACCAGATCGGCAAGCACTTCCGGATCACCGGCGTGCACGACCGGCTCACGGGTCAGGATCCCGCGCCGATAGACCTCGGTATCGGTGGGAATGTCGTAGAGCTCCATGTTTTTGCTCGCCTCGATGAGCGCAGCCGGGCCGCGATCCGCCCCCTTCTTCCACGAACTGGTCAGGTCATACGGCACCGGAAGAATGGCGATATCCGCCGTGTCCGGATCGCGGAACTCAGCGGGCAGGCCGCCGAAACCGGGGTGTTCGGTCGAGGCTTCTGTCGGTGACGGCTCGGGTGGGGTCATAGGGCAGATGATATCCGCACCAAGGCATTCGTGAACCGGCCTCCCGCTCTGGTATCATCCGTCATCGATCGGCCGACATCGGGCAGCCGACGCCGGCGAATGAACTTCACACCGGGCCCACGGGGGCATCGATGACCCAACGGCGATTTCACTACGAACAGGCATTCGAGCACTACATCCGCGCCAACCGTGTGCCGTACGTCGCGGTGGATGAAGCAAAAAAGTCGCTGCTGCCCGAGGGGAGCCCCACGGCGGCACTCAAATCGTTCGATTTCGTCGTCTACGGGGCCGGCCGCAATCTTCTCGTGGACGTCAAGGGCCGGATGTTCGGTTCGGCCAACGCGACGTCAAGCGTCTCCAACCGAAGGTTTGAAAGCTGGGTCACGCGGGACGATGTGGAGGGTCTCAGCCGCTGGCAGACGTTGTTCGGGCCGGAGTTCGAGGCGGTCCTTGTGTTCGCCTACTGTCTGCGTCAACAGCCGCCGGATGCACTCTTCGAAGAAGTCTTTTCGTTCGGGCGACGCTGGTACGTCCTTCGTGAGGTCACGCTGGAAGACTACCGGAAGCACATGGTCGATCGTTCAGCGAAATGGGACACAGTCCACCTGCCCGCCGAACGATATCGGGAGGTTGCCCGGCCGTTCACGATCCGACGACCCGCCTCGGAATCTCATCCGCCCAGTTGCGGCCGGTCATGACGACTCCTATCCTGATGACATGCTGCAGCGAATGCTTGAACGTCCGATCCGACGACCGCGCGCGACGACCCTGGCCCTGCTCATGGTCGCGCTGATCGCCATCATCGCCGTCCCGCTTTGGGCTCAGGTCGGCGGTGGAACTGGCGGCGAAGGCGCCCCGTCGCCGCAATTGCGCCGCGCTCCATCACCGCTGATCGGATACGGCCTGATGGCATTGATGTTCGCCGCGGTGATTACCGTGAGTCTGATTCCTTCCAAGCGCGGCCATCAGGATTGATTCCTGGCCAGGAAGCCGGCCGACTTTCACCGCTACGCCCGCGTCGCCGATGCCGACGACGTCTGAAACTCGCAAGGAACTCACCATGAACCATGGATCACCACCAAACGTCGAAACGGCCACCGCCTCGGCACCGCTGCGAAGTGGCGCGAATCTGAAAGCGCTCCTCGCCATCAACCTCCTGCTTTTGGTCCTGCTCGCCGCCGTCACGTGGGGCGGATCAATCGCCACGGCACAGAACGATGCGCGACCGCGCGGCGAGTACACCATGGTGGCCGGCCCCGCTCAGGGAACGGATAGCTCGGTGATCTATCTCGTCGATGCGATCAATCAGGAACTGACCGCCGTCACCTACAACACGAGCACGAAGCGAATTGACGGCGTGGCCTACCGCAATCTGCGCCGCGACGCGAATTCCGTAGTGCGCGGTCGCCAGGCCCCCGGACGCTGAATCTGCTGAGGAGCGATTGGACGATGAACCCGACAACGACGAATCAAACACAAAACGGATCCTCGCAGATCAACCCCGCCGCGGCGACTCTCTGGGCCTCTGCCTTTGTCATTGCCGCCCTGGTCATCCTTCAACTCGGCAAACTGCCGGGCAACCCGGCTCACGCCGACGGCGTGCTCGCTGAACGAGGCAACTACACTCTACTGACGACCGATGCCGGCGAAGGCGACGGCCAACGACGGTACCAGATGCTCTATGTCCTCGATGCCAGTGAGCAGGTGCTGCTCGTCTACCAGGTGGAGGATGCGCAGCGCAATGTGATGACCCTGCGCGACGGCGGAAACGTCAACGCACTCTTCCGCGCTGCGCGACGCTGATCTCGTGCCCGACGAAAGCGATCTGAATCAACATCTGGATGCCCTCTGGCTGCTCACCAACGGTCTGGGTGGCTACGCTCTCGGAACCGCGCTGGGCGGCCCCCGTTCACGCTATCACGGCTGGCTCGTGGCCGCCTCGAACCCGCCCGTGGAGCGACATCTCGTTCTTCACTCCATCATCGAAATGGTGGAGACCGCCGGGCGAACGCAGCCGCTCAACACCATGGAATTCGGCGAGGCGCAGACCGCGCACCCCGACGGTTGGCGCAGAATGCGCGATCGAACCATCGAACTGCCGCATACCGCACGATGGCGCTACGACGTGGCGGGGTGCACGATCACCCGTGAATTGCATCTCATCGCAGGGCGCAACGCGGTGCGAATTCGATATGAAATCCGTGGCATGCTCGCGCAGCCGACAACGCTTCACCTGCGCCCGCTCATCCCGCTGCGCGACTTTCATGCACTGACCGATCCCGGTTGGCCGGATCCATCCTGCGAACAGCAGGCTGACCGCCTCGTGCGCATTCACCGTGACAAACTCGGCGCTACGATCCGGTTTTCACGCGGCACATGGCGCGCCTCCCCCGATCACTGGCGCAACTTTGCCTACGCACTCGATCGTGAACGAGGGCAGGACTGGACCGAGGATGTCTGGTCGCCCGGCGTGATTGAGGTTGAACTACCACCGGCTAGCGATCAGCCGCAAAATGTTGAAGTGGTGGTGGAACTGACCGAACCGAATCTGGTTGATCTCAGCGACACGATCCGAAAGGCGAACGAGTCCACCGGCCGCGCCGGACCCGGGCACGATCAAACGTCAACAGCATTGGCCCGCGCTGCGGAGCAGTTCATCGTGCGCAGACGCGTCGATGATCGCTGGTCCACCACGCTCATCGCGGGCTATCCGTGGTTTGCCGACTGGGGGCGTGACACGATGATCGCGCTGCCCGGTTTGCTTCTGGAGACCGGCCGGATTGAGGAAGGCGCCGAAGCGCTTCGCACCTTCGCCATGCATCGCCGCCGGGGTTTGATCCCCAACCGATTCGATGACTACAACGGACCACCGCACTACAACACGGTGGATGCGAGTCTGTGGTTCTGCCATGCGGTCGGGAGGCTGTCGGAGTTGGTTGACGTTCCACGCGAGCAGCCGGAGCTGGTCGAAGCGTGTCGCGACATTCTTGCCCATTACGAGCGCGGGACGGATTTCAACATCCGCATGGATCACGACGGGTTGATCGCAGCCGGAAATGCGGAGACCCAGTTGACCTGGATGGATGCGCAGCGCGACGGTGTGACGTTCACGCCCCGACACGGCAAGGCGGTCGAGATCAACGCGTTGTGGCATCGCGCGTGGCTGGTCGTCGCGGAACTGATGCAACAGGCGGGCAACCATGACGAATCGCACGCAGACCGCAATCGAGCCGGGGCCATCGCTGATCGATTCCGCAAGAGCTTCTGGTGGGACGCAGCGGGCTGTTGCCACGATGTGCTCGTCGAACGGGATGCCGGCACGTGGGTCGGCGACGAAACGATCCGTCCGAATCAGATTTTCGCGGCTTCGCTCACCGGCTCGCTGCTGGGCGAGGGTCAACGACGCCGCATCGTGCAGGTAGTCGCGCAGCGCCTTCTGACGCCGTTCGGCCTGCGGACCCTCGATCCGCATCACCCTGACTATCGCGGGCAGTTCCGCGGATCGCTGTTCGACCGCGATGCGGCATACCACCAGGGGACGGTCTGGCCGTGGCTGATCGGACCGTACGTTGAAGCGGTCTGCCGCACACCCGGACTGGATCCGACGATCGTGGATGGGGCGCGCGTCCTGCTTGATGCACTGATGTCCGAACTGGACCGCGGGTGCTTCGGCCAGATCGCAGAGGTCTACGACGGCGATGCCCCCCACCATCGCGGCGGATGTTGCGCCCAGGCGTGGTCGCTGGCGGCCTTGCTGCAAGGCCGACGCCTGCTGCTCGACCGTGCCGCTGTCGCCAAGGTGTCTGACCAATAGTGCGGCCTTCTTATCCAGATTTTTGCATAGTTCGCCGTGACGCGCGCGACTCGGGGAAGTAAGATCGCTGTAACTTCTTTGGCCACAAGCACTTGCTCCAAACAAACCCCGATCAGGATGTCATCATGCGCCAGTTTTGTACCCCTTTCGGTCCACCCCGTTGGCTGACTTCGCTCACATTGACCGTCGCATTGCTTTCGATGCTCATCGTAAGCGGAACCGCCGAGGCGCAGCTTCGGGTGGTCACGTACAACATCGCTCAGACCCTCGGCGATGAAGAGGCGCTGCAGACCGTGATCGAAGAGCTGCACGCGGATGACAAACCGGGCTTTGACGTGCCGGTTTCCCTGTTCGTCTTTCAGGAAGTTCGAACCATGGATCTTCCGGTGCTGGCATCGATCATCAATGCCGCCGCCCCACCCGGCGTGTCGTACATTCAGGGGACCTACAGCCAGACGAATCAGGACAATGTTGCCGGCGCGCAGGCGATGTTCTACCGGGCTGGATATCTGGTTGAGAACCCGTCCGAGTTTGCCAATCTCAACACCGGTGCCGGCCGCCGCACGAATCGCTGGCAACTTCGGCTCTCCGGCTACAGCTCTGCGGATGCGCGTTTCTATATCTACAGTTCACACCTGAAGGCCGAGACCGGAACGGCCAACCAACAGCAACGTCTCGCTGGCGTCCAGACGATCCGCGCCGATGCCGATTCTTTTCCGGAAGGCACCGCCATCATCTACGCCGGGGACATGAACTTCTACAACAACAACGAACCGGGCTATCTCTTCTTCCTTACCCCTGGACCCGGACAAGCCAATGATCCGCTCGGCACCGGCAACTGGACCGGACCCGGGAACGCGATCAAACATTCCCAGTCGCCCCGGAAGATCATGGCCGGCGGACTCATCGGCGGCGGCATGAACCAGCGTTTTGATTTCCAGCTCAGCACCGACGCCTTCAACGACGGCAAGGGCTACTCGCTGATGCCCGACACGTACCGATCATTCGGCAACGACGGGATGAAGTTCAACGACGCCATCAACGACGGCAACAACTTCTACTATCCCGATAACGTACCGCTGTCGAATCTCATCGCCAACGCGCTACACGACGGTTCGGATCACATTCCCGTCGTCGCGGAGTACCAGATCCCCGCGCGGATGAACGCCAACCTCGTCCCGAGTAACTTTGGCACGGTCATCCAGGGCGCTTCCATCACCGCGGAGTGGCAGGTCCTGAATACAGCGCCGCAAGTCGTCGTTCCCGAAGGTGCCGATACCCTGATCTTCTTCGTCAATGGGGCCGGCGTTCTGAGCGGAAACGTGCCCGGTCAGGCCAAAGCGCTCGACCCGCCGACCACCGGCCAGATGAACATCAACACCAACACCGTCGGCCCGGCCAGCGGAACCGCCACGTTCACTAGTAACAACACCGGCGTGCAGAATCCCGTGATCACCCGTACCATTGCCGGCAACGTGCTCGCCCCATCACAACCCTCGTTCGCGGCGGATGAGGTGTTCACCAACACCACCATTGAGTTCACGTTCGACGCTGACTCCGGAACGCAAAGTTTCAACGTGCCGATCTGGAACGTCGGTTTCGATGAGTGGCAGGCGCTGCTGAACGTGGATGGTGTCGACACGCTGGACTCACCGTTTGATGTCGTGGTGGATTCCGGCCTGGATATCGGCGACGCACCGTTCGACCTCGTCTTCGAGATCAACACCGATGGTCTTGATGCAGGTCTCTACACCGCGGACTACTTCGTGTTGACCAGTGATGAAGATCTGCCCGGCGCCATGACCGATGAACTGATGCTCACGATCAACGTGATGATTGACGGCGAAGACCCGAAGGATTCACCCTGCGTCGGCGACCTGACGGGCGACGGGCAGGTCAATGTTTTCGACCTGCTTGAGCTGCTCGGCCAGTGGGGCGCGTGCGATGATCCCGAGGACTGCCCGGCGGACCTGACCGAAGACGGCCAGGTCAACGTCTTTGACCTGCTGGAACTGCTTGGCAACTGGGGCGTCTGCCCGGATCGTAGCTGACGAAGAGAAATACGCGCTCACTCTCGCGAGCCGTCATCAAAGACATCGTACACGCGGTACCACTCCCAGCGGTCACGCCATTTGTTGACGATGCGCACGTGTTCCGGATGATCGACGTACGCGCGGTACGCTTCATCGGAATCGAAACCGACGAAGAACCCGACATCGTAATCCCGGAAGACGGTGTCGCGCCCG
Organism: Phycisphaerales bacterium; assembly: GCA_007693845.1. Lineage (GTDB taxonomy): Bacteria > Planctomycetota > Phycisphaerae > Phycisphaerales > SM1A02 > SKZB01. The sequence continues at coordinate 3,224 of RECV01000193.1, read as the reverse complement.
ATATCGTGGTGCTGACCTGCGAAGTACGACACCACACCGGGGATGCGTCCGAGATACCGATCACAATCCTCGATCAACTCCGCCGCGTCAGCCGGATCATTGAGCTTGAACACCACGAAGTGATTGATCGCGGCCGGCCGGGGTGGAAGCGGATCGCCCGTCGCTGCGCAGCCGGCGCTGTACACCACCGGTGCGCTCGCTACAACACCGACGAGGACCAGCCGCCGGCCGATCGAAACAAACCGTTGCAAATGCTGTTGAATCATGCGCATCTCCAGAACTGACCACATCGCCGCTCTGCTTCGGGCCGGCCGGAAACCCGAGAACGTGAGGCGAGGGGCGGGCTCTTCGGTTCGAACGATGATAACGGAACCCGGCGCGGCGGCGGGCGCGGTCATCGTGCGCGATTTCGCCGCCGTCCGCCCATCCCATATACTCAGCACCATGGCATTACCCGTGCGGACCATTTCGCTGTTGAACCAGAAGGGCGGCGTGGGCAAGACGACGACGACCGCCAATCTCGGCGCGGCGCTCGCCGCGGCCGGCCAGCGCGTCCTGCTGATTGATCTTGATCCGCAGGCCCACCTGACGTTGCACCTGGGGATTGAGCCGGATCAGGTCAACCGCACGGTGTACGACCTCCTGGTCGAGTCGGACGTAACCGCAGAAGACGCCGTAATTTCAGCACGGGAGAACATTGACATCATCGTCGCGGAAGTGGACCTCGCCGCGGCGGAGAGCGAACTGGCCGGCCTTGAGCGCCGCGAGCAGATTTTGCGTGAACAGATCCGCCCGATCGCGAACCGTTATGACGTGATCATGATCGACTGTCCGCCGAGTCTGGGCCTGCTCACATTGAATGCGCTGGCGATGTCGCGTGAAGTCTTCGTGCCGATGCAGGCGCATTTCCTCGCGCTGCAGGGTGTGAGCAAACTGCTCGAAACGGTCGGACTGGTCTGCCGCTCGGTCAATCCCGACCTGCGCGTCACCGGCATCGTTCTGTGCATGCACGAAGGGCAGACCACGCTGGCGAAGGAGGTCGTGGACGATCTCGAATCATTTCTCGAACAGGCGCGTGGCACGGAGGTTCCCTGGCGCGACTGCCGCGTCCTGAAACCGGCCGTGCGGCGAAACATCAAGCTCGCTGAAGCGCCGAGTTTCGGCCAGACGATTCTCGACTACGAACCGTGGTGCCCCGGCGCGATGGACTATCGCAACCTGGCGGATAACTTGCTGAAGAGTTGGACCGCCCCCGCGAGGGAGGCGGTAGAAACTTCCGACGACGAGGTTGACGAGAACGGCGGCCCGGAAATCATCACCCTCAGGCGAGAAGTCTCCGAGCCGGCCGAAACAGACGACATCACAACCCGCGGCACATCCCACCAGTCGCATGGCTGAGCCGGCCGCGGATCCCGTTCATGAACGACGGCGACAGGGCTGTCGGCCGTGGCGGATCGTGTTCGTTCTCTACGCCATCGCGCTGACGATCGGCACGCACTGGCCGCGGCTGGACCTCAGCATCGGCGATGTTCGCGCGCCGGACAAGATCATTCATCAGTTCGCCTTTGCCGGACTCGCCTTTCTTCTGTGGCGCACCCGCTGGCTGCGCCGGCTGGATCTCTGGTTTGCGGTCACATTGATCTGGATCATGCTCGATGAGTTCACGCAGGCGATCCCGATCTTCGGCCGCACCTTTTCGTGGTTCGACATCCTGGCCGGCTGGTGCGGCGCAATGGCCGTCGCGGCGTGGCTGTGGGCCTACCGGTCGACCGGCGGTCCGCAAGCCCGCCGGCACTTCAACCAGACGATCTTCGTGTACGAATCCGTTTTCATGCGCTTCGGCAACTGGATCCGGATCGCTCTGTATAGTGCGGGCATGCTGCTGCTGGTCGGCGCGGCGTGCGCGGTGTTCATGTGGCAGGTCCATCCGGACGGATTGGTGCCCGCCGTCATGGTCGGCGCCGCGGCGGGCGGCGTCGGAGGATTTTACGTCGGCATGGATACCTGCTTTCGACGGGATCGGCCACGTCTGCTGAAGGACCAACCCTGCTTCGCCTGCGGCCGTTCCTGCGCTGAGGCGTCGATCGACGAAAACGGCCAGGGCACATGCCCAACCTGCGGACAGTCGATTCATCTTGGCCAGTGGCTGGAAACGCCCGACCTTTCCCGGCGCGCGATTCTCGGGCTCGCCACGAGCGGCTTGGGCATCTTCTTCCTGCTGAGCGTGCTCGCTGTCGCGGTCTACCTCGCGTTCCTGCTGTTCTTCTTCAGCAATCCGGATCGCTTCTTCTTCATCGGCCGCATGGCGCGCACCGCGGTGGATATGCGCATCGTGATCGATCTGACTCTACTGGGCGTGTTCACCGCACTGGCGGTGCGCTTCGCCCGCCGAACGCGGGCGCGGCAGATCGATGAGCAGGATCAATGCTGTCTGGTCTGTCGGCATGATGTCCACATGACGCGCACGGAACGTGGCATCGGCCGCTGTCCGGAGTGCGGCACGCCGTTTGTCAGAATCGGAGCCAGTGCCGGAGCTGGTTCCGGAGGGAGCAGCGAGCCGGGGAGCGAACCCAGAGCCGCCGATCGCCAACGCCGGTAACCAAGGCACGGAGGGTGGCTCGGTGCGCTGGTTCATGATATCCGGACGTCTCGCCCGTTTCGTGGCGGGCTCGCCCCGCGCTGCGAATGCGGTCGACTCGTGTCCCGAAACCGAATTGTCAACGGGGGCCGTGCTCGTCACCACGATGAACACGCTTGATGATCGTGATGAGACGTTCGACTTCTCACGTATGCATCCGTTCAGCGCCTTCGGGGCCGGGTGCCGGTCCAGGCCGCGAGCAGGAACGCCCCCGCCGCACCCGGCGCGGGCACCATCGCCCAGTTGCCGAAAAGGATATCGTCGATGTACACGGTATCAGCCGGACTAACACGATAGAAGTTCACCGAATCGAATTCCTGAACAAGCTTGACTCCCGACATGCTGTTGCTCGAGAACCCGCCAGATGAGTACACCAGTTCATCCTCAAGGTACAGATCAAAGCGGATACCCCCGGCATGTGACACCCCCAGCCAATTCATCGGCTCATCGAAGTACGCCCACGTTTCGCCGTAACACTTCACCCATCTGCGACGGCGGGTGGGGGTAGCGGCGGCAGATGACCGTCGATCAGCCGCTGACGCAGGGCTTCGGCGATGACCGTCAGGGCATCGTGGCCGCGCAATTC
>RECV01000033.1 GCA_007693845.1 Phycisphaerales bacterium | reverse complement strand
CCGCATGTGGTGATCGACGTGATCGCGGTAGTGTTGAATGTCTTTCACGGTCGGCCGCGAAAGCATGCCGCGCATCGGTCGACAGTATTGCTCGCCCACCGTGTTGTAGTACGAGTTGAAGAGATACTCGAACTGTGGATCGAGCGGTCGATAACTGCGCAGTGCATGCTTGAGCACGAACGTTTCGAAGAACCACGAGGTGTGCGCGAGGTGCCACTTGGTCGGGCTGACATCCGGCATGGACTGAATGACGTAGTCTTCCGTCGTCAACGGCTCACAGAGCGTTCGAGAAAACGCGCGGATCTGTTCATACCGCTCGGCCAGAGGAGCGCCGGATTTGCAGTGTGGTGCGTTTGGCCCCTTTGCTGAATGTTCAGGTTCAGCGGAATCAGGATTGAAAGGTGCCGCGGACCGCTGATCAGTCAGGCGGACGGTGGTGGGGCGGGTGGACATGGCGTGATTCCTCCATCTCGCCGTTCTGAATCAATCATAGAACCACCAATCGGCTTCGGCCTGATTCGGCGTGCAGATGCAGAATTTACGTAGTGATTTGGGGGGCGATCGGATGAGATTGAGAGCGGTGGGGGCTCAGAATCCGGCATTACGCCGGCGCCTCTCCTCGTGAAAGCCGGGGCGCAGCGAAAAAACCGGAGATATCTCCATCATGGAAGTGCCGCTCCCATGCCAATTGCACTCACCCCCCGACACGTTCGGCCAGGTACTTCTCGACCTGATCGAGCGCGACGCGCTCCTGCGATTGTGTATCGCGTTCGCGCACCGTCACCGCCTGATCGCCTGCAGTGTCACCATCAATCGTGAAACAGTACGGCGTGCCGGCCTCGTCCATGCGCGCGTAGCGTTTGCCGATCGATTGCTTGGCGTCGTACTGAATCATCCAGCGCTTGCGCAGTTGGCGGTAGAGCTTTTCCGCAATCTCCGGCATGCCGTCCTTGTTCACCAGCGGGAAGACGGCCGCCTTGATCGGTGCCATGCGCGGCGTGAACTTCATGTATACCTTGCTCGCGCGGGAATCATCCGGTGTGTACGCCTCGCACAACAGCGCGAGCGTGCCTCGATCGGCACCAGCGGACGGTTCAATCACGTGCGGGAAGTACCGTTCGTTGCGCTCCTGGTCGAAGTACTGCAGTTTGTCACCCTTGCCGCAATGCGTGGCGTGGGCTTTCAAGTCGTAATCCGCGCGGTGGGAAACGCCCTCGAGTTCGCCAAAGCCCGGTGCGGTGAAGGGGAATCGATACTCGATGTCGCTCGTGCCCGCGCCCTCCTTGGCGTAGTGCGCCAGTTCATCCTTGTCATGTTCACGCAGTTGCAGATTGTCGCCCGCCAGGCCGACGGACTGCCACCACGCATAGCGCGTATCGCGCCAGAACGCATACCACTGCTCGGCCGCGTCGGGGCGGATGAAGAACTCGATCTCCATCTGTTCGAATTCGCGGCTGCGGAAGGTGAAGTTGCGCGGCGTGACTTCATTGCGGAACGCCTTTCCGAGTTGCGCGATGCCGAACGGCACGCGCACGCGGCTGGTGTCCACCACGTTCCAGAAGTTCGCGAAGATCCCTTGCGCCGTTTCGGGGCGAAGGTACGCCTTGGCGTCTTCATGGCGCACCGCGCCGATGTGGGTTTCGAACATGAGGTTGAACTGACGCGGTTCGGTCAGGGTGCCGGCTTCCGTGGCGTCCGGACCGATGATTCTGGTGAAATCGTCCACCGCAATATCGGTCAACGGGCGGATCTCGCAGGTATCGAGATCAACTCTCGCCTTCTTGAGTTTCTTGGCGATGGAGTCCGGATCACCTTCCGGAAAGGCGTACATGGCCCCATCTCCGCCGGCCGGTGTCGCCACCATCACCTGATCTGCGCGGTACCGACTTTTCGTCTCCCGGCAATCCACCATGGGATCATTGAACCCGGCGACGTGGCCGCTGGCCTCCCAGACTTTCGGGTTCATGATGATCGTCGAGTCGAGGCCGACGATATCGACGGGCCGTCCATCGGGGCCGGCCAGTTCCTGCTGGACGACATCCTGCCACCAGGCGTCCTTGAGATTCTTCTTGAGCAGCGCGCCGAGTGGGCCGTAATCCCAGAAACCGTTGATCCCGCCGTAGATTTCCGAGGACTGGAAGATGAAGCCGCGACGTCGGCAGAGGGCGACGATGTCATCCATGCTCTTGGCGGCCGGTTGCTGCGTTTCGGTGCTTGTGGTCATAGTCGGGCGATGGTACCGCAGGGGCAGGGGCCGGGCAAAATGCGTGTCGATTTCAGGCGGCGGCCACTCCAAACGGTGTGCCGGTGCCCTTCGCCCCGAACGGTGGCGATCGCGTATACTTCGCTTCAGATGAAGTTCATCTGCGCGGGGCGTAGCTCAGCTTGGTAGAGCGCGTGCTTTGGGAGCACGAAGTCGTCGGTTCGAATCCGGCCGCCCCGATTTTTGTAAACCCCTTCTGAACACGGCACTTCCGTGTACCGGCCAGCGTTGGCCGTGCGGCTCTCAACCCTCCCAAAAACGGTAATTACCGTTTTGGGTCCGGTAGAGGAAGGAGCCGCACATGCCTCGTTTGTCTGTCAAGGTCCCCAAGTACCGTCTACACAAGCCTTCCGGCCGGGCCGTTGTCACGCTGGAAGGGAAGGATTTCTACCTAGGCGAATATGGCTCGCCGGAGAGCAAAGCGGAGTACAACCGCTTGGTTGCGGAGTGGCAGATGCGCGGCCGGAACTCGGCGGGACCGGTTTCGTCAGGCGTCGTCATTGACGAAGTAATCAGTGCCTATCTGGTCCACGTGGAGCAGTACTACGTGAAGCACGGCAAGCCAACAAGTAGCCAGGACGAAGCCAGGCGATCACTCCAGATTCTGCATGAACAGTACGGTCAGGTCGTGGTCACCGACTTTGGTCCTCTTATGCTCAAGGCTCTTCGTGAAGACATCATCAATCAGCGGCGGTGGTGTCGAACGACAGTCAACAAAGCGATTTCGATTGTGAAGAGAATGTTCAAGTGGGCTTCTGAAAACGAAATCGTTTCTGCGGAGATATATCACCGTCTGCAGACTGTCAGTGGCCTTCGCCGTGGCCGATCGGCAGCCCGTGAATCCGATCCAATCAGGCCGGCTCCTGAGGACCAGATTGAGGCCGTGATTCAGAGCGTTTCCGCACCAGTGGCTGCGATGATTCAGCTACAGAGATTGACCGGCATGAGGCCAGAGGAAGTTGTTTCTATGCGGCGATGTGATTTGGATTGCTCCGGAAAGCCATGGATCTATACGCCTGCGTCACACAAGACCGAGCATCACCAAAAGCAGCGGCGTATCTTCATCGGTCCCAAGGCACAGCAACTGTTGATGCCACTATTGAATGTCTCTTTGGAGTCGTATCTCTTCAGCCCGACTGACGCCGAACGGCAACGTAGGCGTCGCCGGCACGTCGCTCGGAAAACACCACGTTCGTGTGGCAATCGTCCCGGTACGAATCGGAAACAGTCGCCTCAATGGAAGCCAGGAGATCGATACACTACTGGAACATATCGCCGAGCCATATCCCGCGCTTGCCAGCAAGTTTTTCCCCCGCCCAAACACTTGGCTCGGGCCAAAGTGCCCGGCAAAAAGGGCCTGCGCTGGGAAACGGACGCTGAATGGAATGAACGCCTCGGTGAGAAGAAGTGGTTGAAGCTCAAGGCATGGCAGAAGGCCCATCACTGGCACCCCAACCAGCTTCGCCACAATGCTGCAACCTATCTACGCAAAGAGTTCGGAATCGAAGCGGCCCGCGTTGT
>RECV01000034.1 GCA_007693845.1 Phycisphaerales bacterium | reverse complement strand
ATCCGTCACACGTCTCGTGGGATTCTAGAGGGATGGACAGACCCGAAGGCACGCAATCTTCAATCAAACAGATTTATTCCGCCTGCGCCCCGTGCGATCATGGCGCGTGTCGCTGACCGGTTTACTCGCGTTCGAGGCGGATCTCGCCTTCGCTGAGGTGCTCAATTGTGCCTGACTTCAGGTACGCTTTCGCCCGCTCATCATCGAGCACATGTGCATCGAGAAAGGCCAGTACCGCTGATCGCACATGATCGACATGGTGACGAATCTCCGGCCCTGCACTGGGAAAGTCGGTCCCGGCAATGCCGCCGAAGCCATGATGCGCTCCGTCGATCGAAAGGAGATACGTGTGTTCCTTCGGCGCAAGATCAAATGCTTCGCGCCGCCAGGCGTAACCCTGTTGTTCATCAAAAACGACATCTTCCGAGCCGGTGATCATCAGGGCGGGGACTCGCAGCGCGCGGAATGACGCCTCATCAAACTGCCGGCCGCTTCCCTGCGGGCTGATCGCGATGATCGCGCGGATTCGATTGTCCGCAAAGCTGAGCCGACGCCCGGCGAATGTATTCGCGGTCACGCCGCCCATCAGCATGGCGGTATTCGCGCCGAAGGAATGTCCGCCGTGCGCAACTCGTTCTCGATCGATCTGCCCCGCCAGTTCAGGGACTTTCGCTTCGATTCGGTCGAACGAATCCAGGATGAGCTTCACATCATCCGGTCGCGTGCGCCAATGCCGCAGGATTCGTGGGCTGTTGAGCGCTTGCTCAACGGAACGGAACTGACGTCGCTCGGCGTCGCTCATCAGTGACGCCGAGTCGCCGTGCGTGGGCTGAATGCAGATATAGCCGTGCGAGGCCCAGTGCTCAATGACGGGGTCGTGGTTGTCGCGCGAACCAAGCCCGCCGTGTGAAAAGATCAGTACCGGAGAAATCGCATCGTCCTCCCCTCGCACCGGCCATGTCACGCGCACTGGCAACGGCTCGCCCCGACCCGCACGCGGCAATTCGAAGGCGCGCACCGAAACCTCGTGCCGCCCGCGCTCCACCTTGTACAGCTCTTGCGCGGCAGGCCGATTCTTCTGTTCATCTCGATGCAGATCGGCCCGGTCAGGTTTCTGATTCGATGTCCGCGACGGTTCGTCTGGCGGTTGCGCAACTGTCCCCGCCGACGGTTCCTCATGCACTTGACCAGCATCGCATCCGGTGAATGCCGCCACGGTCAACAGCACGATCGAGATGATCATCAAAGTCCGGAGACACGGACTGCTTGATTCAGTGGGAAACATAGACGAACCTCAAACGTGCGGATTGTGTGCGGACTTGGCAATGCAAGCTCATCATACTCACTGACTCATTCCGGAGATCAGCCAGGTTCTTTCAGAGTGACTCAAATGGCACTTGAGTTGCCGCGCGGTGCGGTCGAGGCGGTGTCTGGTCCATTCTGAATGCCGATGCACGTCGTCGCGAACGTCCACAGGACCAACATCGCAGAGTGAGTTGCTCGGTTGCCGGATCACAACCACCCCGCATCGCGGTACCACTGCACCGTCTGATGCAGCCGATCGGAGAGCGGCGCGGCGGGCGACCAGCCGAGATGCGTGCGCGCTTTCTCTGATGGACAAGAGAGGGCAGTCACGCATTTCATGACACCCCTGCCCGTATCCCTCATCTCTGGGCCACCTCACTTTCCAACGCGCTCACACTTCGACCCTCCATGCTGCCAGCGTATCCGTGGGCCGATGATCCGTCACCGCACGTTCGTGCGCCCACCACAGCAGTTCGCGCGCCGCTTCCGTGCAGAGCAAGTCCGGCCTCGGCTTGATGCCAACCCGTCCCAGATCGAGTCGGTCAGCATCCCAGCATGTCAATATCGTCGGATCGCCTTCTGTGTGACCGTCAGTATGAAGCCGACACGCCTCGAACAGCAGTTCAAACCGCTTGTCATCAAGGTGCACGAGCGACCCTCGCAGCGACCGGGCGAATTCTCCGCCGCGCAATCCGTGATCATCGTCATGAAACTCATTGATGCGGCGGCAATCATGAAACAGTGCAAAGAGCATTACGACTTCCTGATCGGCATCCGTCTCCTTCGCAAGTCGCATCCCATTTTCCATCACACGCGCCCAATGGATCACGCCATGACTCCCGGTCATGGGTAGAGCGTATCCGTGTAAAATCTCGTTCATTATGCTCGGCAAGTCATGCATGATTCCCATTGTATCCGGCCTCCAGTCAGTCGAAAGACCGAAATGCCTGGTACAGACACGCAGTCTGCGATGTGAGCCGCGCACTGGCACCCGGAGATACAGTGCTGTCGGTGGTGAAGGATCAGCGATCGTACTTGCCCGATGCAGTGTGAGTTGCTCGGTTGCCGGATCACAACCACCCCGCATCGCGGTACCACTGCACCGTCTCATGCAGCCGGTCGGACAGCGTCGCGGCGGGCGACCAGCCGAGATGCGTGCGCGCTTTCTCTGATGTGCATGTCCATGAGCCGGCAAGCGCTTCGGTGATCTTGTCGCGGTTCAGCCAACTGGTTCGCCGGCGCATCCTGCCCATCGCTTCCGCGCCGGCACCGGCGAGTTTCATCATCGGCGTGGGAACGCGAACAACGCGCGGCGGCTTCCGCCCCAATGCCATCGCGATCAATCGGCCGAACTCGGCGTATGTCGGTTGTTCTTCCTCAGCGAGAAAATAGATGCCGCGACCTGCATCGTCCTTGTCCGCCAAAGGCACCCGCTCTCCTTTCTCTGCTGCGAGCAGCAGGCCCGTGACCAGATCATCCACATGCACGAACGAGAGGTGGCTTTCGCCGCGGCCGAAGACGGGGTGCAGGCCCCATCGCGCGATCGGCTTGCACATTTGATGGACCGCCCGATCGCCGGGGCCGAAGACGATCGGCGGTCGCACAATCGTGATCGGCAGCGATGTTGCGAACTCCGCGGCGGCCTGCTCACCCGCCAGTTTGCTCCGGCCATACGCAGACACCGGCGCAGCAGTATCGCCTTCCCGTTGCTTGGAATCGGCACGCGATGGCCCGGCCGCGGCAAGCGATGAAACCACCACCAGCACCGGCGGCGACGGCTGCGCTGCACACGCAGCGGCGATGTTCCGCGCGCCATCCGCGTTCACGCGCATGAACCCATCGCGCTGCAGCGTCCGCACCAGACCTGCAAGATGGATGACCACCTCCGGCTGCGACTGATCCAGCGCGCGGTCAAGACTTTTTCGATCCGTCACATTGCCGGCAAGCGGTTGCGAATGCATCAAGTCGAACTCATCGGCAGGCAACCTGCTGCGCGTAACATCTCGCACCAGAGCAGCAACGTGGTAATTGGAATCGACCAACCGCCGCACCAGATGGCGGCCGATGAACCCCGTGGCCCCGGTGACCAGCACACGTTGTCGCTCAGTTGCATCCATTCATGTTTCCGGTCAGGGGGGGTTGAGCGACCCGCGCTCGGTCCGGCAACACGCTACGCGATAGCGTTGTGGGCGGCATCGGTCGAATGCCGATTCGCGCTGCTCTGTAGCGGCATCCTTCGAAAGAATTCCTGAGGCGAGTCGCAGTCCGGATGCATCTTCCCGCCAGACGGTGATGTTGCGATCCCCGTCTCGGCCAACGCGGTGACGGTGCAGCTACTAAAACGTCAGCAGGGCGGCAAACCCCTCGTCATGTGATACAGATCGCACGGCCGACGTAGGCCGGCACACGGAAGTGCCGTGTTCAGTAGGGGTTTAGAAAAATCGGGGCGGCCGGATTCGAACCGACGACTTCGTGCTCCCAAA
>RECV01000163.1 GCA_007693845.1 Phycisphaerales bacterium | reverse complement strand
GTCCTGCTGCACGGCAAGGATCCGTACCAGCTCACCGGCTGGACGAGGAAGATCATCGAAACGCTGCATGAGGCGGAGGGCGAGGAGGTCGAGCGATTCGATTTCGACGGGAAGGAAGTCGATCTCGCCACCGTTCTGGACGAATTGCGGAGTTACGGCCTGATCCAGCGGCACAAGGTGGTGGTGCTGGACAATGCCGCGGATTTCCTCGCCGGGCAGGACCAGCGGCGCGATGCAATGGAGCGGTACGCCGCCAACCCGGTGGACAGCGCGACGCTCATCCTGCGATCGGAAACCTGGCGCAAGGGCAATCTCGATAAGGCGATCGCCAAGGTCGGGATGATCCACCAGGTCGAAGCCCCGACGCCGGCGGTGGCGGCCGCCTGGTGCCGACGCCGAGCCGACCGGGACTTCGGCGTTTCGTTTGCGCCCGAAGCCGCCGATACGCTCGTGCAGATGGTCGGCCCGGATCTCGGCCGCCTGAGCACCGAGGTCGACAAACTCGCGGCCGCGGCCGGCGAAGGGGGAACCATCACCCGGGCCACGATCGCCGAACTGGTCGGGATCAGCCGCGAGGAGAAGGTCTGGGCGTTGCAATCGCTGATCCTGAGCGGGCGCGGCGACGCGGTCGGCGCGATGTTCCATGAACTGATGGACATCGGCCAACAGCCCATGGAGCTGATGACCTGGTCGGTGACCGACATGCTGCGGAAGCTCCACGGGGTCAGCCGGCTCACGCGGCAGGGGGTTCCGGCTGGGGCGATCAACAAGCAACTCAAACTCTGGGGGCAGAGCATCCGGACGTTTCACGATGCGGCGGGCCGATTTGAGCCGGGCGAACTATCGGCTTTCTTCGATCGGGCGATCCGGATGGACCAGCACAACAAGAGCGGCCGGGGCGATCCTCGTCGCAGTCTTGAAGTTTTGACCCTACAGATTGCCGATAAGATGAAGCGGACCGCTGGCTCGGGTGACCGACGGGTCTGAGTGGTTCCGCCTGCGGTGTGATCCGGATTCCGGATCGGCACCCGCAGACGTGTTGCACCGCGGCAGGAGGCCGCGCGTATCTGGCAGGAGGCCTGCAAGCATGATCGCCGCACTTCATCCGACACCAACAGAGCAGACCGGGTCGTTCCACAGAGCGCGCCTGATCTCCGCTGCGCTGCTGTTGCTGTCGTTCACATCATTCGGGTGCGAATCCGCGCCGAGGGCGAGCGCTGATCGGGAGTCCACTACGCAACGAGCCGAAGCGTCCGATGATGCTCTCTCCTCGCCCTCTGACTCTTCTGCCGGGTCTTCCTCCGGGCTGGCCGAACTGGCCCAACGTGATGTCGAAGCGTTTCTGAACCAAAGGGGGGATCGGCGTTCTTCGCAACGGGACGAGCCCGCTGAACCCGCCGAGCCGGCGCAGCATGAACCGGTGCGCGAGGCACGCGCGGATCGGCCCGAGATCATCTGGAATGACCGCAATGCGCCGAGCACGCGCCCCGACCGCCGAACCGCGCAGCGACCAAGTGAACGAGAGGCAACGCCCCCGGCCCTGGCGCGGGCGGAGGATGAACTTGAAGATGTGAGTGATCCGCCGCTCGACAAGACGCCGTCGCAGGAGGACGGGCCAGAGGCGGCCGATGCGCTCGATCAGGATCGCGTGCGGCAGTTGGTGGTGGATCTTTCCAAGGAGCTTTACCGCGATGCGGCGTACGCGGATATGCCGCTGCGTGAGTTGATGCTGATCGCGGCGACATCACTGGTCAGTCCTGACCGCGCCCTTCAGCCGGAAGCAATCCCGGGCCTGACCGCGCGTGAGCGCGAACTTCTCGGCGCGTTCCAGGCGTTCTTTGTTGATCTTGGCCATCAGTTGGACGGATCGCGCGCTGCTGATGAAGTGCTCGATGAGTCACTTGAGAACCTGCGGCGGATGTTGCGCACCGAGCCGGATTTGACGATCGAGAACGTTGCGCTCTGCACGCGCGTGGGGGGGTTCGGTGACTACGACCCGTTCAACCGCTACGCGTTTCTCGCCCACACCGATCAGCAGGTCGTGCTGTACCTCGAACTGAAGAACTTCACCAGTGAAACCAACCAGCAGGGGCAGTGGGTCACGGAGATCTCGCAGCAGATCATCATCTACAGCGACCGTGATGGCATTCCGGTCTGGCGCGAAGACTGGCAGACCGCGGTCGATGTCGCGCGAAACAAACGTCACGATTTTTTTCTCGTCCAGGTGATCACCCTGCCGCGCGCTTTGTCCGTCGGTCGATACCACATGAAGGTGCGCGCTCGTGATGAGAAATCCCGTGCGGAGGCGGAAGCCACCATTACGTTTGAGATCGTTGCGGATCCGAAGATGGCGGCAACCGTCCGCTGAAACGGAATCCGATGGTTCACGATCGCGGGTTTATCCCCAGTTCTCCAGCAGCAAAAGCAGATCAAAGACGTTGACCACGCCATCGTTGTTGAGGTCAGCGGGGCAGTTCTCTGGATCGGCGCAGGTGCCCCAGCCCTCAAGCAGCAGGAGCAGGTCGAAGACGTTGACCACGCCGTCATTGTTCAAATCTCCGAGGATGCCCGGGTCATCGTCATTGACGATCAGTTCCGCAGGATCGCTGGTGATGTTGCCGCAGTTGTCGCTGATCACGACATCGTACAAGCCGGCATCGGCGGAGCTGACCTCGGACAGCACGAGCGTAGCGGTGTCAGTGCCGCTCACGCCGGGCATGTCCACCAGCGGATCGCCGTCGCGGCGCCATTGGTAGCTCAGATCTCCCTGGCCGGTGGCGTCGACGGTGAAGCTGGCGCTATCGCCGGCATCGACCGTCAGATCTTCGGGGGACGCGTTCAGAAGAAGCAGTGGATTCGGACGGAACGCTGCGATGTTGGCGGAGTTGAGTCCGCCAGCGGCACCGAAAATGCCGCCCACGAGCATCGTGGGGCCGTCGCCGAGGTCAGCGAGCGCGAGCGCGATGCCGGAGGGAAGAATTGGACCGCCCAACCCCGATCCGATGGGTGACCAGTTCTGGCCGTCAAACCGAGCGATGTTGTTGATGCTGATGCCGCCCACGCTGTTGAAGTTACCGGTCATGTAGAGCGCGGGGCCGTCGGGGCCGGCGAGGGGGCCGTCATCCACGGCGAGCAGGCCCTGCACGCCGATGAGCCCGCCGGAGACATTGCCGCCGGGGACCGCGGACCATTGTTCTCCATCCCAACGAGCGAGCTTTTCTGCGGGCTGGCCTCCAGCCGTATCAAAGTCGCCCGCAGCATAGAGAGCGGGGCCGTTGCCATCGTCAAAGACTTCCAGCGCGAAGACTTCGCCGCCCAGGATACCCGTGCCGAGTGTGCTCCATTGCTCACCATCCCAGCGAACGATGTTGCGTGCCGTCTGTCCTCCCGCCCCGAGAAATCGACCGGCAAAGTAGAGAGCGGGGCCGTTGCCATCGTCGAAGACGGCCATCGCATTGACGGCCGGGCTGGTACCCCCGAGCTGGCTGCCGATGTCCTCCCAATTCGTGCCGTTCCACCGCGCAATCCGGTCCGCCGGGTTGGTGAAATTTCCGCCAATGAACAGGGAAGGCCCATCACCATCATCGAAAATCTGCATCGATATGACATTGCCGCCGGTGACGCCGCCCGCCAGCGATGACCAGTTCTCGCCATCCCATCGCGCCACGCGACGGGCCAGGGAGCCGTTGACATTCGAGAACATGCCGCCGACGTAGAGCGCCGTGCCACTCCCTTCGTCGAAAAAGAGCATGTCGAGAACATTGCCATCAGTACCGCCGAGGAGCGGGGACCA
>RECV01000177.1 GCA_007693845.1 Phycisphaerales bacterium | reverse complement strand
CTCGAAGCGTCCCGGTTCATGTTGAACACCTCCGGCGTCCACATCGGCTTCTCCAGTGGCCATTCGATGGACCAGCGATTGCAGCAGGTTGTATTCGCACGCGTGGCCTGCTAGGTGGTTCGGCGGCGTGCAGAACCGGAATGAGCCGCCGGGTGCGGACCCGTACGCACGGCGATGTGGGAGGGGTGCTCCGCAAGGCCTATCCCAATCCTGATTGGGGGTAGGCGGATCTTCCCGAACGAACCAGGTTCATTGGGGCGCGGCGCAGATCGAGAATCTTTATGCACGAAGGGCCCTGCAGTTGATTCGGGCGCGATATGCTCCTCTGCACCGTGTTTGTCAAGACCTCCATTCATGCCGTGGCCAGATTCGGATTGTCCGTGCAGCTTGCCGTGGCAGAGTTCGGGCTGTTTGTCCGCTTCGTGATGACGACGATGACGTGGCTGCTGCTGCGCGCGCCGGTGTGGTGCCGCTGGCACCTTCTTCGGCCTCAGCTCTTTTTCGTGGGCGTGATGACCATTCCCGTCGTCGCGATCACCGGCGCGTTCATCGGCATGATCCTCGCCATCGAGGGCTACCCGCAATTCCAGGCGCTGGGGCAGGAGGGACGGCTCGGCGGCGTGATCAACGTTTCGGTCACCAAACAGATCGGCCCGGTGCTCGCCGCGGTCATGGTGGCCGGGCGGGTTGGTTGCGCGCTCTCGGCGGAACTGGGCACGATGCGCGTCACCGAGCAACTCGATGCGATGCGCGCGATGGCCACCGATCCGGTTGCGTATCTGGTGGTGCCGCGATTCGTCGCCTGTCTGGTCATGACCCCCATTCTGACGATCTACTCGAACCTGCTGGGGGTCTGGGGCGGGTGGCTGATCGTGGTGCAGTTCTACGGCGTTTCACCGCACGATTACTGGGAGTTTACCGCCTATTTCGTCAACTGGTGGGAGCCCACATCGGGACTGATCAAGAGCATGTTCTTCGGCGGGGTGATCGGCCTGATCGCCTGCTACAAGGGGTTCAACTGCCACGCCGGTGCGGCCGGTGTGGGCCGCGCCGCCACCGAGGCGTTTGTCGCCAGCTTCCTGGCGATCATTGTCATCAACCTCGTCCTCGCCAAGGTACTCAACACCATCAACGTGCTTTTCATCGACGACTCGGTCTATCATCCCCTCGGATGATCGGAATCCTGACGGAGCCGTTGCCGGACTGCATCCAGAACAGGGGAAGTTCGCTTGTTCTGCAGGTCGAACGCCGGCTCGGTGCGAGCCGATGAATGCCCAATGAATGCCCGGTGAATGCAAAACGGGCGATGGCGAAAGGATGATGGCGATGATGATGAGAGCCAATCATGCAGTAACGGTCGTGCTGGGGATGGCGGCATTCTTGCTTCCGTCGGCCGCGGGGTCGGATCTGTCCGGCCGTCCGCCCGTGCACGCACTTGAACGCGTTGAGCCGCAGGTCTTCGAGGTCACGATGCAGGTCAACATCACGCCCGGCCCGCCGTTTCGTGATCGGCGGATTCAGCCGCGCGATTACGACCCCGATCTGCAGCCCGACGCTTCGCGCCCGATGCGCATGCCGATCATCATGATGAACACCTGGAATCAGGTGGACCGGGACTCGATACGCCTTCAGTTCTGGGTCGATGAATGGGAAGATCAGAAGGTCCGCGAGCGAGCGGAACTTCGGAGCGATCTGCCCTTCGGCGGCTACGAACTGCGCTGGAACCTGCCGGAAGATCGCATGAAGGAGGCGCAGCGAGCACGCTGGAAGATCACCTACGACACCATCGTCTGGGCGAGCAAGCTGGACGAGAGAAAGGCCGCACGGGCCGCGTGGCCCCGAAGCTGGCCTGCGGAAGTGCGCGATGCGCTCCAGCCGCAACGGTTCATTGAATCCGACAACGAGATTTTCCGCGAGACCGTCGAACGCGTCAGCGAAGGCAAATTGCAGAATGTGCCGATCTACTTCGCCGTCAAGGATCTGTTGAGATACACGATTCAGCAGGTCCAGGTGACCGGCGGCTCCGAGCGGCGGATTGCGGAGCACAACATTCAGGGGCTCAACGTTCAGGGTGCGCTGAAGACGGCAGAGAAACAACAGGGTTCAGAGCACGACCTCGTCTGCCTTTGTGTTGCCATGCTCCGCGCCGCCGGTATTCCCGCGCGACCGGTCATCGGCATCGAGTATGAGAGACGGCCTGACACACGGTTCCCCGTCCGCAGTTGGGGTGAGTTCTATCTGCCCGAGAGCGGCTGGGTGCCGTTTCACCCCATCCAGATGCGCGACAGTGGGTTTCACCGGAATGTCCAGGAGCAGTGGCCGGGCATCGGGACCATCGATGAGCACAACCGGTTCGTGCCGATTGCGTTTCACTTCAACTCCCCGCACGTCGAGGGTTCGCATCTCTATCCCACGATCTGGAGCTGGATCGATGATCCGAAGGGGCGAATAGCATGGTTTCAGAGCTTCCAACTCTCGGTCGGCTGGAAGGGCGAACCGGAACCGGAAGATCATTGAACCGTTCGGACGACGGTCGCGGCTTCAGAACAAACCGCGGCCGCCGGTGACGACGAGGAAAAATGCGATCAGCACGATGACGGACACGATGATGATCCAGTTTTTGCGGCCTTCGTGTTCCTGGGGAGGCCGGCTGAGGGTCTGACCGTCGAGTTGACTGCCGCAGGCGGGGCAGAACTGGGCCTGATCCCACGTCGGCTCGCCGCACTCCGGGCAATACCCATCATCGCCGCTGAAGCGTTTGAGATCATCTTCGCTGGGGCCTTCGTCTTTCACGCCCGGTATCCAATCAGGTTCAGCCGTGAAAATCAACCTCAACGGCGGCGTGGAAGCGTTTTCGACGGATGGAACCACGGTAGCACGTCGCGATCGGGGGCGACGGAGAACAATCTCGCAATCACTTCATCTCAAGTGAGCTGAATCGCCGGCCGTTATGATCCCGAACACACAGGGAACGATCGTGTGCGACAATGTTGCTCGCAGGTGCTCGTCCTGGTGGTCTTCGGAGATCAAGCTGCAGATGGCATCAAAGCCCGTCCACATCGATGGCCGCCCAGAGTCACGCAAGATCCTGCTGACCGGCGCGACCGGTTACGTCGGCGGGCGGCTCGCGCCCCGGCTGCTGCGGGCGGGCTACAAGCTGCGCTGTCTGGTGCGCAGTCCATCCAAACTCGACGACCGGGACTGGGCACACGATCCCAACGTTGAGATTGTTGCTTGTGACCTGCTTGAAGATGAAAACCTCGCTGAGCATCTTCGCGGGTGCGATGTGGCGTACTACCTCATCCATTCCATGATCGCGGCGGGCAGCGACTACGCCGAGACCGATCAGCGCATGGCGCAGCGGTTCGCCGAGGCCGCCCGTGATGCGGAACTCTCGCGGATCATTTATCTCGGCGGCCTTGGTGAACTCGGCGAGGGGTTGAGCGAGCACCTGCGATCACGCCGCGAGGTGGAAGATTCACTCGCCTCGACCGGCGTGCCGGTCACTGTCTTGCGCGCGGCGATGATCATCGGCTCCGGCTCCGCATCGTTCGAGATCCTGCGCTATCTCGTTGAGCGCCTGCCGATCATGATCACTCCCAAGTGGGTCAAGACCGAATGTCAGCCGATCGGTATCCGCAACGTGCTCGGCTATCTGATCGACTGCCTCGAAACGTCCGAAACGATCGGCGAAACGCTCGACATCGGCGGCCCGGATGTCCTCAGCTACCGCGAACTGATGCGCATCATGGCGAAGGAACTCGGCCTGCCGCGGCGAATCGTGATTCCCGTCCCGGTCCTCACGCCCCGTTTGAGTTCAGCTTGGATTCATCTCGTCACCCCATTGAGTCACGAGATTGCGCGGCCGCTGGCGGAAGGTCTTCGGAATCGCGTAGTTTGTCGGGACGATCGCGCACAGCAACTGATGCCGCAGGAGTTGCTCAGCGTGCGCGAAGCGATTGATTACGCCATCGGCAAGATGAAACGCGCGGAAGTCGAAACCGTCTGGTCCGCTTCCGGCGTCATGCCCGGCGACCCGGACTGGGCGGGGGGGACCGTCTTCGAAGATCGACGGACCATGCAGATCGATGCCCCACCGTGGGCGATCTACCGCGCGGTCTGTCGCATCGGCGGCGGGCATGGCTGGTACGCGGCCGACTGGCTCTGGCGACTGCGCGGCTGGATGGACCGCATCATCGGCGGGCCGGGGCTGCGGCGCGGACGAAGAGACCCGCAACACGTCTCCTACGGCGAGGCGCTCGACTTCTGGCGGGTCACCGGCGTGACGGAGAATCGACACCTGCGACTGCGCGCGGAGATGAAACTGCCCGGCGAGGCGGTCCTCGAGTTTGAGATCAATCGGGAACACGATGAACGCGCGGAACTGGTGCAGACCGCACGCTTCCGGCCGCGCGGCCTGCTCGGTCTGGCGTACTGGTACTCCGTCCTGCCGTTTCACCACATCGTGTTCAACGGCATGATGCGAGGCATCCGGAACGCCGCAGTCGAAATCGCGCGGGAACCACGTTCTCCCGCGCCGGTGCCGACCCGCTCATGAGCGAGCGCGCATCCACCACGCTCCGGCGACGCCAACCGACCGGAACCGCGGAAACGCTCGCCATTGTGCTCGGCGATCAACTCGATCATGATTCGTCGATCTTCGATCGGATCGATCCGAAGCGCGATGTCATCCTCATGATGGAGGTCCGCGAGGAGTCGGAACACGTTCCGAGTCACCGGCAACGAACCACGCTGTTCCTGAGCGCGATGCGGCACTTTGCGCTCGAACAGATCGAACGCGGCTACCGGGTGCGCTACAGCACGCTCGATGATGAAAGTAACACGCAGGACTTCACCGGCGAGGTGACCCGCGCGGTGCAGGATCTCAAACCCGAACGCATCGTGCTCGTGGAGCCGGGTGAGCAGCGCGTCATGACCATGGTCCGGTCATGGCGCCGATCGCTGAAGAACATCACGATCGATGTGTTGGAGGACACCCATTTTCTCTGCACTCACGAAGAGTTCTCGAAGTGGGCCGAGGGACGAAAGAATCTCGTACTCGAATACTTCTATCGCGAGATGCGTCGGCGGCTGAATGTGCTCATGACCGAAGATGGCAAACCGCGCGGCGGGACGTGGAACTACGACAAGGAGAACCGCCAAACGTTCAAATCCGCGCCCCGGCCGCCGGCGCCGCGACGTTTTCGGCCGGATGCGGTGACGCGCGAAGTCATGGAAATGGTCAACGCGCAGTTCCCCGATGCCTACGGCTCGCTTGACTCGTTCGGGTGGCCGGTCACGCGGAAGGAGGCGCTCGCCGCGCTCGATGATTTCCTGGAGAACCGTTTCGCCCGTTTCGGGCCGTACCAGGATGCGATGTGGACCGACCAGCCGTTTCTGTATCACTCGATCATCTCGCCCGCGATCAACCTGAAACTGCTCAACCCTCGCGAGGTCGTGGATCGCGCGCTGAATGCTGCATCCGAGTACGGCGTGCCACTGCAATCACTCGAAGGATTCATTCGGCAGATCATCGGGTGGCGTGAGTTCATCCGCGGCGTGTACTGGCGCGAAGGTCGGGACTACGGCAAGCGAAATGAACTCGATCAGCACGGTTCGTTGCCGGAGTTCTACTGGACCGGCGAGACCGATATGCAGTGCATGAAGCACGCGCTCGGGCAGGTGATCGAGCACGGCTACGGGCACCACATTCAACGGCTGATGGTCACGGGGAATTTTGCGCTGATTTCAGGTATCTCCCCGCGAGCGATCAGCGACTGGTACCTGGCGATGTACGTCGATGCGGTGGACTGGGTCACACTTCCCAACACGCTCGGCATGATCATGCACGCCGACGGCGGGGTGGTCGGCTCCAAGCCCTACGCCGCGAGCGGACGGTACATCCAGCGCATGAGCAACTACTGCAAGGAATGCCGCTACAACCCCGCGAAGCGCACCGGAGATGATGCGTGCCCGTTCACCACGTTCTACTGGGACTTTCTCATCCGAAACCGGAATCGCTTCGAATCCAATCAACGCATGGCCATGATCATGAAGAACGTGGAACGTATGAGCAACGATGAACGGGTCGAAATCACCGTGAGCGCGAAAGAGCAGCGAAAGGCGTTTGGAATCTGATGAGATGCGAGCACGCCAACCGTGAAGACCTGGGGCGCGAAAGAAGTGGTAACGCTCGTGCCGCTACGAGGCCGTCATGCATCACCGATCCCCGGCCCTCAACACTCCATAGTTGACACCAAGCTTCAGGACTCTCCCCATGCGCACCCTCGTCTGGTTTCGACGCGATCTCCGAACTCGGGATAACACCGCCCTCGCCGCCGCGGCCCGGCACGCGGATGACGGCGTGGTGGCGGTGTTTCTGATGTCTCCCAAACAGTGGCGGGAGCACGATGAAGCGGCGTGCAAAGTCGAGTTCTGGCTGCGCAATCTGCGCGAGTTGAAGAAAATGCTGGCGGGTCGCAACATTCCGCTCATCATTGAGACCGCCGATCGGTTTTCGGATGTGCCGAAAACGCTGCTCAGGATTGCCCGGAAATCGAAATGCAACGCCCTGCACTTCAACCGGGAATACGAGGTCAACGAATGCCGGCGTGATGAAGCTGTCATCGAATTGTTCGAGCGCGAAGGTTTGAGCGTTGCGTCGCACACCGATCACGTCATCTTTGAACCGGGTGAAGTCCTGACCGGCGAGGGAAAGTACTACGGTGTGTTTACGCCCTTCAAGAAGAAGTACTGGTCAATGATCCAGGAGCATGGGATCAACGTCACGCCCATGCCCCGACAGCAGAAGCCGATTGATATTGCGTCATCGGAGGTTCCCGAAGCCGTGTCGGGCTTCAAGAGTTCGGGCATCGATCCCGACGTGTGGCCGGGCGGAGAAGACCACGCCAAAAATCGACTTGATTCGTTCATCGAAAACAGGATTCACTCGTACAAGGACGATCGTGACTTCCCTGCAATCAACGCCACGAGCACGCTCTCGCCGTATCTGAACGCCGGTGTGATCTCACCCCGCCAGTGCATCCGGGCTGCGATGAGCGCCAATGATGACAAGATCGATTCCGGGCAGAAGGGAATCGTGCACTGGATCAGTGAGGTGATCTGGCGCGAGTTCTACCAGCACATTCTCGTCGGCTACCCGCGCGTGTCCATGCACCGGCCGTTCCGTTTGGAAACGAACCATATCCAATGGGAGGACAACGAGGAACACTTTCAGGCATGGTGTGACGGTTGCACGGGTTATCCGCTGGTCGATGCCGCCATGCGCCAGATGAAGGAAGTCGGCTGGATGCACAACCGCCTGCGTATGGTGGCGGCGATGTTTCTGACGAAGGACCTTTTCCTCGACTGGCGCCGGGGTGAGCAGTTTTTCATGCGGCATCTGGTCGACGGTGATCTCGGTTCCAACAACGGCGGCTGGCAGTGGTCCGCTTCGACCGGCACGGATGCCGCGCCGTACTTCCGCATTTTCAATCCCATCAGCCAGAGCAGGAAGTTCGATTCCGATGGCGCGTTCATCCGGAAGTACGTTCCGGAACTGGACGGTCTTGACGGCAAGTCGATTCACGATCCGTCGGAGATCCCGGAACTGCTCAAGCAGGATCTGGACTACCCCGCGCCGATCGTGGATCACCGCGCAGCGCGCGATCGGGTGATGAAGGCGTTTCAGGCGATCAAGTGAAGGTGAAACGAGGCGGCCGAATGGCGGGAGGGCGAAGCGTCGCGGCACCGCAGCGGCGACTCACGCTGCCTCGGGCAGTTCAATCAGCCGAATGCGCTTGCTGGTGCCTTCCGCGATGCGTTCGATCGTGCCGGAACGCTCCAGTTGTTTCAGCGCGTGAAGAACCGGCGGGTAGGACTTGAGATGACAGCGTCGCTGCAATTCCATCGCGCTGCGGCCGGCTTCGGGATCATGGCGCAGCGTCTCGATGATCGAGCAGCGCAGATCGCCCAGGAGATCCGCGCGGCGCTGCAGTTCCGGGTTGTTCGCCATGACCCGGCGCGGTGAGCGCACCGCTTCCGGTCGGAGTTCCACCGCCTGCGCCCAGTGCCGCCAGCGTTGACTGCTCGGCGATGCGTTCTGTTCGGCGAGTGCGGCCAGCGTGGTGTGGCCGCGTGACTTGACGAACAGCGGCTTCGGTTCGGGATCGAGGCGTTCCAGGCGCGCCGCGCAGACGTCGATCGCATCGCGAAACGGATCGTCGCCGATCGCTTCCTGCGCCGTTTCAAGCAGTAAACCGAGCGGACCGATGTGTTCCGGCTCCAGTTCATGATCGACGAGGTGCGCGAGCCGCAGTTTCGCGACGCAGAGCGCGTATTCCGCCAGCCACGTCGCGGGCAGGGTCAGCAATCGCGGATTGTGCGGAAGATGACGCGCGGTCTCCAGCAGCAGTCGTTCGAGGTCGGGCGTTTCGCCGAGCGGGGCGACATCGAAGTTGATGCCGAGCTGAGCCCACTGTGTGAGCACATGGGAGGCATGGTGTTGCTCAAACTTCATGATGGCGTTTCCTCCTGCGCGAGCACGACCGCCTCCAGTCGCTCAAGCGTGCCGGCCACGGTGTGGGCGGCGAAGTGATTCGCATCCCACGATTCGAGCGTGCGGCGCACGAACGCTGCTTCATCCCGCGTGATGCGCATCGTCAGAACATCATCGAGATCGACATCCCGGCCGGCGAAGAGTTTGAGCGCGAGATAATCGACGCGCGATGGTGAAGAAAAACGGACCGGGCCGTGTTCGATCAGGACGATGCGGCGTTCGGTCCAGCCGGGCAGAAGGCGATGCTCGAACACCCCCGCGCCGCGGTTCAGCCAGTCCGGCGGCAGGTCGAACTCATCCGCAACGCTTCGGGCAATTTCATCGAGTTGCCTCCAGAGGTCGGTCGCGCGTGCATCGGCGGGGGACCAGACCATGACATCGCAGTCCTGCGTGGTCCGGCCGGGGGGCAGGTAGCCGGCCAGCAGCCCGCCCGCGCCGCCGACGATCAGCAGATCCACCGGAGGGGCCGCATCGCTCCAGTCGCGGGACAAACGCTCCGCCACGCGGCTGAGAACTTCCCCGATGGATTGACGGGACAGTGGAGGCATGGTCAATACTCTATCATTCAATTATAAATCAAATGTTGATAGATTCCACCAGTTTGTTTGATTTCGATCACAATGGCCGCGCCACAGCAGTGGATAGCGAAACCAAGCGGCTATTCAGCGGGTTGCCTGTCCGCTCCAGGTTGTATTTGGTCACACATTGTTTGGTCTTTGTTTTGAGCGAAACTGAGGCATGCGTGCCATGCCGCAGCACACGGGGCTATGCCCCGCGGCTCAACGGTGTGGTGTTGATGCTTGGGTTGGATCCCCCGATCGCCGAGCCCCTCACTGGTCCGCGGTCACGGCTCCAACGCCGGAAGGTCGGCCGCCTTTGCGCGGGTCACTGACCGCCTCGAGCGTGCCGTCGGGACGCCGGTGGATCAACTGCACCACACCCACCTCATGGATTTCACCGAATGCATGGCCTCGCGCTTCGAGCGCACGGATGAGCTCCGGCGCATCCCAATCCGGTTCGAGCATAAGTTCATTCGGCATCCACTGGTGATGGAAACGCGGGCGAAGAACCGCATCTTCGGCGGAGTTCCCAAAGTGGAGCACGTTCAGAATCGCTTGCGCGGTGCCGGTGATGATGCGCGGACCGCCGGAGGCGCCAGCAACGAGAACGGCGCGATCATCACGCAGCACGATGGTGGGGGACATGCTGCTCAACGGCCGCTTGCCCGGTTCGGGCAGATTGCGATCCGATTGGCGCAGACCGAACGCATTCGGCTCGCCGGGGATCGTCGTGAAGTCATCCATTTCGTTGTTCAGCGCGAAGCCGAAGCCCGGCACCGACACGAGCGATCCGCAGATCAGGTTGATCGTTTCGGTGCACGCCACCGCCATGCCGTCGGCATCGATCACCGAAAGATGACTCGTCCCGCCTCCCGCGGCGTTCTGCGCATTGGCCGGGGTCACCGAGCCGTAGGCATAGAGATCATCGAGCACCGCTTCGGGATCAAATCGTGCGGCGAGTTCGTCAAGATACTCCGAGCTGGTCAACCGATCGATCGGCACGTCAACAAAGTTCACATCGGCAAGCCATTCCGCGCGGTCGGCGAACGCGTGTTTCATCGCTTCGGCGGCGAGATGAATGTACGCGGGATCGTCCGGATCGGCGAACGTCGTGGTGTCGAGATGCCGCTCAATGATGCCGAAGATCTGCTGGAGCGCAACCCCGCCGCTGGAGGGCGGCGGCATGGAGATCAGTTCGTACTCGCCGAACCGGCCGCGCAAGGGTTCAATGACTTCCGGCTCATACGAGCGCAGATCATCCGCAGAGATCGCGCCCCCGTTTGCGCGAATCACCCCGCCGATGGCGTCGGCGATCGGTCCTTCGTAGAACGCCTCGGCGCCGTGATGGGCAATGAGTTGGAGCGCGGCGGCTTTGGGGCCGTTGCGAACAAGGTCACCCTCCTCCAGGTTGCCGGCGGCAAACAGTTGATGCCAGAGTGGCGTGAAGTGTTCGCCACGTTCGGAGCGCTCATCCAGTAAATCGCGCAAGTGGTTCATCGCCCAGATGTGGTGCGCATCGGCGCGGTAGCCGTTTCGCGCGGCTCGGATGGCCGGCGCGAGCACGGTGGCGCGGTCGAGCGTGCCGTGGTGTTCCAGCGCATGAAGCAGGCCGGCCACGGTGCCGGGAACACCGACCGCATGCACGCCGAATCGGCTGGCCTCCGGATCGTCAAGTTCAACGTAGTAATCACCGTTTACGGCGGCCGGCGCGGTCTCGCGGTAGTTAATCACGATCTGGCGTGAATCACGCTCGGGTTCATCGGGCGGCAGGTGAATGACCATGAAGCCGCCACCGCCGATACCACAGGAGTAGGGCCGCACGACCGACAGGGTGAAACTCGCCGCCACCGCCGCATCAACGGCGTTCCCGCCTCGTGCGAGCATGGCGGCCCCGGCTTCGGACGCCAGCGGATGGTCGGTGGCAATCGCTGCCGTGGTGTACTGCGCAGCCGGGCCATGAATTGCGCGGTCGGCCGGCTGGATCTGGCAACCGCACAGCGCGGTGAAGGCCACGGCAACGAACGCAAACGTGGCCGCAGAGATGGATTCTCGCATGTGAAGTTCTCCCGAGTGTCGAGTGACTTCAAGGATCCTGAAGACGCGTTGCCGCGCGTCTCGCCTATGCGACCGGGCGCATGGCCAGTCGGCAGAAGAGTTCGATTCCGATGGCGAGCGCATCATCGTTGAAATCAAACGTCGGCTGATGCAAATCGGGCATCGAGGTCTGACCGTCGGGAATCAAACCCAACGCGAAGAAGCATGCCGGAACGGCCTGGCCGTAGAAGGAGAAATCTTCGCCGCCCATCACCGGGTGCTCCATCGGCACGACGTTGTCTGCACCCATGACCGGGCGCGCGATTTCCTCAAAGGTCTGCACCGCTTTCGGGTCGTTTCGTGTGACGGGATATCCAACGTGGTAGTCCAGATGCGCCTCGCAGCCGTGCGCGGCCGCGATGTTGGTCGCAATCTCGTGCAGCCGCTCTTGGGCGAGCTGCTGCGTCTCCGGGCTCAGCGTGCGCACCGTGCCGGTGAGCAGGACTTCTTCGGGGATGATGTTGTGCGTCGTACCCGCGTGAAACTGCGTGATGGAGACGACCACGGAATCGAGCGGGCCGACATTACGCGATGCGATCTGCTGGGCCGCACTCACCACGGCCGCACCGGCGACGATCGGGTCGTGACCGACGTGGGGGTAGGCCGCGTGGCATCCCGTGCCGCGGATGCGCAGCTCGAACATATCCGCCGCGGCGAGCATCGGACCGGGCCGCGTGGAGACCTGGCCGAGCGGCAGGTGCGGCCAGCCGTGAAGACCGAAGATCGACTCGACCGACGGGCCGAGTCGCGAGCCGTTCAGACAACCCTCCTCCACCATGCGCTTGCCGCCCGCGCCGCCTTCCTCCGCGGGCTGGAAGATGAACGATACCGGTCGTGGGAGGCGCGCGTCCCTGGCGATCTTGCTCAGAACGCGCGCTGCGCCGACGAGAATGGTCGTGTGGCCATCGTGGCCGCAGGCGTGCATGACGCCTTCGTGCTGCGAGGCATAGACCGCGCCGGTCTGCTCGACGATCGGCAATGCGTCGATGTCCGCGCGGAGTGCCGTCGCATGGTCATGTTGGCCCGGCAGGTGGCCGAGGACGCCCGTGCCGCCGGCAAGATCGCCCACGTACTCGACACCCATCTGCTCGAGTTCACGACGAATCACGCCGTTCGTTCGGTTTTCCTGGTATCCCAGCTCGGGATGCGCATGCAGGTCGTGCCGAATGGCGATCAACTCCGGCATCTCCTGCTGAATGAGTGATTTCAGATCGATGGTCGTGGTCGTCGTCATGACAACAGCATAGGGAGGGTGAGGGGAGGAGGCGAAGAAGGGGCGTGCGACGGGGAAGATGTGAAATCGTGTGCGATCACGGTCATCCTCACCGATCAAGCTGCAGATGCGCTGCGCTCAGAATGCCCTTTGACTTTCGCAGCTTCTCCAGCACCTCCGCTGTCGGCTCGGCATCGACCTTGAGAATCATCATCGCCACGTTGCCGCGGTCGGTGGTGGGTTTTCGTCCGATGACCATTTCCGCAATGTTGACATCGCTGTCGCCGAAGAGCTGACCGACCACGCCGATCCGGCCGGGCTCATCTTCATTGGTGAGCAGGACCATGTGGCCTTCCGGCACCATGTCCATCGCGTAACCGTCCAGGTGCGTGACACGCGGGTGACCATCCTGATAGATCGCGCCGCCGACACGGTGAGAACCGTCCGCACCGTGCAATTCGATCGACAGGCGATCCACGCCCGTATCGCGGTCGATGATCGTCTTTGTGTCGAGGTTGCGTTCCTCGGCGACGAACCCGGCGTTGATGACGTTCACCGGTTGGTCGAGGTGCGCACGGAGCAGATCGGAGAGTGCGTGCCGGGCAATCGTGTCGGCCCGACCCGCGAGCGCATCGCCGCTCACCTTGAACGTCACGCCCTGCAGTTTCAGGTTACCCGTCACCGCGCCGATCAGTTGGGTCATGCGCGTAGCAAGATCGACGAACTGCTGCTGGCGATCGGTGAGATCAAGCTGCAGCTTGCCGACGTTGACCGCGCCGTCCACGCCGTTGCCGGCGAGATAGTTGTAAAGCGCCTTGCACGCATCGACTGCGACGGCTTCCTGGGCTTCAACCGTTGAAGCGCCGAGGTGGGGGGCGGTGAGGATCTTTGGGTGATTGCGAAGGGGACTGTCTTCCGGCGGGGGTTCCTGTGTGTACACATCGAGTGCTGCGCCGCCGCACTGTCCCGAATCGATCGCTTCGAGCAGATCGTTTTCATCAACGATCCCGCCGCGCGACGCGTTGACCACCAGCAGCCCGGGGCGCGCCTTGGCGAACTGCGCCTTGCTCAGCATGCCGGTGGTCGCATCGTTCTTCGGCACGTGGAACGTGACGATGTCGATCTGCTCGATCATTTCCTCAAACGAGCCGACCATGCGGACCTCGCCGTCGAGAGCCGTTTCAGCGTTGTAGTACGGATCTAAGCCGATGACCTTCATGCCGAAGGCAAGAGCGCGGCTGGCCATCGTCTGTCCGATGCGTCCCATGCCGACCACGCCGAGCGTTTTGCCATGCAACTGGGTGCCGACGAACTTCTTGCGGTCCCAGCCGCCTTTGGCCATCGTCATGTGTGCCGGTCCGAGGTTCCGGGCGAGCCCGATCATGAGCGCAAAGGCCTGTTCGGCGGTCGTGATGGTGCTGGCGGCGGCGGAGTTCATGACCACGATGCCGTACTTCGTGGCCGTGGGGAGGTCGATGTTGTCCACACCGACGCCCGCGCGGGCGATACCGCGGAGCTGGCAGGGGGAGCCGTTCTGGCATGCTTCGAGAATGTCTGCGGTGAGTTGGACGGCCGAGCGGACCACGACGCCATCGTGTGATCGAAGCGCATCGATAAGATCGGGGCCCTCGAGTCCGGTCTGCTCAGTGACCTCACAATGTCCATTTTGACGGAGAAATTCGGCTCCCTCGGGAGCCAGACTGTCTGCGATAAGGATTTTCATAGATACCATGTGTTACCCGTCTGCCCGTGGAATGTCCAGTTTCTCACGGCGTTTGTCAGGTGATTCATCGGGTGGCCGGACGATACGGAAGCGAGTTTGCATGAATGTGCCGGAGCGTGCTACAATCCGCTATTCAACCCATCCGCGAAATAGACGAGTACGAATACGATGACGATTACGGCAGAGAAGAAAACAGGATTGATTCAGGACCACCGCCGGCATGATTCCGACAGTGGTTCGCCGGAAGTTCAGATTGCGATCCTCACCGAACGGATTGCGCATCTGACCCCGCATCTCAAGGACCACAAGCACGATTACGCCTCGCGCCGCGGTCTGGTGATGATGGTCGGAAAGCGGAACCGTCTGCTGCGCTACCTGGCGCGGACGAACCGTGAAGCGTATCTGAATCTCATCAAGAAACTCGGTCTGCGGAAGTAAGGCGTATTTTCTGCCGCTGCCGCATGTTCAGCGGCAGTGGGCCGGCCGCAGTCGGTGCGTGTTGCGGCGGACGCCCAGCTTGGCGTCGCCTCTCTCCATTCTGACGGACTGTGTCCGGCCTTCTGCCTCTTGCGTGCGGAATGGCGGCGCAGTCATGTGCGCGCGACCAACGCGCACCAGCAAAGTTCAGTCTGATGACAGAGAGGCAAATGTATGAAGCATATTGTTGTTGAACGAGAAATCGGCGGGCGGATCATGCGGTTTGAAACCGGCAAGATCGCCAAGCTCGCCACCGGCGCCGTCATGGCCACTTACGGTGAATCCACCGTCCTGTGCACCGCAATGCGCGCAGACCCCCGTCCGGGCCTGGACTTCTTCCCCCTCCAGGCCGATTACCGCGAGAAGCTCTCGGCCGGCGGGAAGTTCCCCGGCGGGTTCCGGAAGCGCGAAGGCGCGCCGAACGAAAAAGAAATCCTCACCATGCGGATGATGGACCGACCGATTCGGCCGCTCTTCCCCGACGGCTTTATCGACGAGATCCAGATCCAGGCGTGGGTCATGAGCCACGACGGGCAGAACGACACCGATGTGCTCGCCTGCACCGGCGCATCGGCATCGCTCATGGTGACCGACGCCCCGTTCGAAGGCCCCGTCGCCACCGTCCGCATCGGCCGCATCGTGACCGATGATGGTGAGCAGTTCGTGCTCAACCCGACGCAGGCGCAGCTTGAGTATTCCGATCTCGATCTGGTGCTGTCCGGCCACAGTGACGGCGTGAACATGATCGAAGTCGGCGCGGCCGAAGTGCCCGATGAAGATGTGCTCGCCGCGATCAAGTTTGGTTTCGAAGAAGGCATCAAGCCGCTCCTTGAGCTCCAGAATGAGCTGATGGAAAAGACCGGCATGACCGAGAAACGCGTGGGCGAGTTGTCCCTGCCCGCGGAAGATGTTGTCGATATCGTCAAGGGATACGAAGCGGAGCTGAAAGCCGCCCGTCAGATCAAGCGCAAGCATGAGCGCGGTGACGCGGTTGATGCGATCCGCAAGAAGATGCTCGAAGAGCACTTCACCATTCCCGAAGGCGTGCCCTATTCCGAGCACATGAAGGCCGAGAAACGCCGCTCGGATGCGAAGGAAGCATTCCGCCGACTTGAGAAGAAGGTCTGCCAGAATCTCATCAAGGAAGAAGGCATTCGCGCTGACGGCCGCGACTTCAAGACGATCCGCCCGCTCGAATTGGAAACCGGCATCCTCGCACGTACCCACGGTTCCGCGCTCTTCCAGCGCGGCGAGACACAGTCGATCGTCACCTGCACGCTCGGCACGGCCCGCGCGGAGCAGATCGTCGACGGCCTGATGCCCGAGTACGCCAAGAAGTTCTACCTGCACTACAACTTCCCGCCGTTCTGCGTCGGTGAAGCTGGTCGCATCATGGGACCGGGCCGGCGTGAAATCGGACACGGCGCGCTCGCGGAGCGTTCCCTGCTCGGCATCCTGCCCGACCTCGACGAGTTCCCCTACACCGTTCGCATTGTCAGCGACATCACCGAGTCAAACGGCTCCAGTTCGATGGCATCGGTCTGCGGCGGGTGTCTGGCGATGATGGACGCCGGCGTGCCGATCAAGGCCACCTGTGCCGGCATCTCCGTCGGACGCTTCACCCAGGAAGACGGCACCGTCATTCACGTGACGGACATCCTCGGCGAGGAAGACTTCTTCGGCGAGATGGACTTCAAGGTCTCCGGCACGCGCGATGGCATCACCGGCATCCAGCTCGACCTCAAGGCCCGCGGTCTCTGGTTTGACGAGATTGAAACGATCTTTGTCCAGGCGCGCGAAGGCCGCCTGCACCTGATCGAAGAGATGGAGAAGGTCATCCCCGCGCCGCGTTCGGAAATGTCCAAGCACGCGCCGCGCATCATCACCGTCATCATCGATCCCGAAAAGATCGGCAAGATCATCGGTCCCGGCGGCAAGACGATCCGCTCGATCCAGGAACGCACCGGCGCGACCATCGATGTCGAAAACGACGGCACCGTCTACATCGCCGCGACCGATGGCGAAGCGGGCGAGATGGCCCGGGCCGAAATCGAAGCGCTCGGCGCGGAGATCAAGGTCGGTTCGGTCTACGAGGGCAAGGTGGTTTCCACCAAGGAATTCGGCGCGTTCGTCGAAATCGCGCCGGGCACCGATGGCATGTGCCACATCTCCGAACTCGCAGACGGCTTCGTCAAGAACGTTTCCGACGTCGTGAAGATCGGCGACACGATCAAGGTGAAGGTCATCAACGTCGATGACAACGGCCGCATCAAGCTCAGCCGCAAGGCCCTGCTCACCGAAGGTGAAGGCAGCGGCAACGAAGATGCAGGCCAGAAGAGCGGCAAGCCCGATCGCAAGCCCGTCAGCACCTGAGTCATCAAGCCCGGCTGACAACGCAAACTCAATTCACACCACGTGCAGCGCTTCGGCGCTGCACGTTTTTTTCATGCTGGCCATACTTCATCCGCTTGCCGCGCGGTCGGCCGCGGAAGGGATGCATTGAGTAGAATGAAATACTGCCCGAATGACCGATACAGTGGACGGCAGTGATCGCCGCAGAAAATGGGAGCCTCCCCGTGCCATCAAGTCTTTCCGAAGGAGAACGAGAGAATGTGCAGGCGTGGAGAGACAGATGTTCGATATCTCGTTCCAATCACTTACTGTCAAACATGGGGGCCAATTAGAACCCGATGAACCAACTCCATTCTTCGCGCCGAACGTTATTGCTGATCCTTGTTCTTTCGTTGGCAGTCTCATTATTGCCTGGGTGTACGTCACGCCCCAATGTCGAAACGCTCGTCATGGATCACGTGAAGACGAGCGGCTATCGTGGAAGGCATGGAGGAGACACGCAGTTCCAAGGGATTCGATTTAGTTATCGTGGCGACGTGAATCAGTTGCGCCATGTCGGCATCGAACTCGGCGATGGAAGCGTGGTGTCAATAGGCGATATCGATGTGGACTGGCTTGCCAATGCGGCGAGCGATGGCCTTGCCAAGCATATGTTGCATCCGCTAGCAGCCCGTTGAAAAAGTCCACCAGATGGCGCATCCTGTTGATCGCCGG
>RECV01000040.1 GCA_007693845.1 Phycisphaerales bacterium | reverse complement strand
ATTTATCACCAATTAGTAGGCCACTATCAAGAAGCAGAAGAAGAAGGCCACTCGCAAGAAGACCAAGAAGAAGGCCACCAGTAAGAAGGCCACTCGTCGCAAGACGGCCCGCAAGAAGAAGTAATCCCTGCGGGTGAGACATTCAATCGCAACGGGGTCGGTCGAAAGACCGGCCCCGTTTTTCTCTGGTGCGGCTGGGACTTCCCGAAGCAGAATACCCACGCAGCGACCGTTGCCCTTCGCAGAGAGGCGGAGGCCGGCGGCAGGTGACAAAGACGAATTGGGGGTTCTGGGTTCGGAATTCCTTCCGGCCCGTTCGATCCGCCAAGGTCGCCGATCCCGGTGATCCGGATGATCCGGATGATCCCGGATGAACCGCCTGTCCCCTTCGCTACCTCGCCCCCTGCTCGCCCGGCAACCGCCGAACGAACTCGAACCGGTGCCGGATCGATCCCCGTCCATATCCGATTTCAGTGAAGAGCAGTGATCCTGAATCCCGAAGACTCATTCGCGACGTGACTTTTCACCCGTCAATCCCCTACAATCGAAATCCCAGCCAGCGGTGATGCAACCGCTGGCCGAACACCGTTCAGGAGGAGCACGATGACGCACGTGATTACTGAGCCATGCATCGGGACCAAGGACACCTCATGCGTTGAGGTCTGCCCCGTTGACTGCATTCACCCTACGTCCGATGAAGCCGAGTTCGAGAGCGCGGAAATGCTCTACATCGACCCGGACACCTGCATCGATTGCGGGCTCTGCGTTGATGAGTGTCCTGTTCAGGCGATCTTCCCCGAGGAAGACCTTCCGGAGGAGTGGCAGAAATTCATTCAGATCAACGCGGACTGGTACGCGGATCAATGATCGTCACATCGTGAGGCGTCATCAGGCGTCGTGAAGGGCTGAGATTCGCAATGGCGTCCGGCCGGGACGTTGCTCAGGTCATTCTCACGCCGCCTCGCGATCATCCGCTTCGACGTCCGATAGATCCGGCGTGATCGTGTTCACCTTTGCTGGCGCATCCGCCCGTTCCGTCCAGTCCTCCGCCCGACTCCCCAGATTCAGTTCGCTCTGCATCGTCTTGCGGTACCCCAGCTTGCGAATGATCTCCAGCACGTCCGTCCAGGTCGGAAACGTCTTCTGATTGACCTGTTTGAACGCGTCGATCGCCATCACAAACAGAAACTGCTCCTGCGTCATCTCGCCTTCCTCAGCGGATTTGAGGAAATCGCTGCGGCGGC
This sequence comes from Phycisphaerales bacterium, assembly GCA_007693845.1. GTDB lineage: Bacteria > Planctomycetota > Phycisphaerae > Phycisphaerales > SM1A02 > SKZB01. The sequence continues at coordinate 2,588 of RECV01000040.1, read as the reverse complement.
GGCCGGGACCGCGTCGGCGTTCGAGATTCGTGCTGTGATCGCTTTCCAGCTCCAGCGCCCGGCGATCGATACCCGTCCGACGATCGACGACGGAATCACGGCGATCGGAATCTTCGGACGCGGCCTTCGGACGGGAAACGGCATCGGGATCGGGGCGGCTCATCATATTTCTCCGGCAAGTCGCGGGTGAATCGTTACACTGCCCCATTCATCGGTTCTCCGGGCGCATCAGTTCATCCTGAACCGCCCTGGATCCATGCTCCACCCTCCGAGTCATTGAATACCGGACCCACCGCTCCCCTCCCCCGACCGCCGCTGATGAGTACCGCCGCCCCCTCCAATGAGCGTCTGTTCAGCCCCCCCGCCGCCGCCTGCGCCTGGCTCTGGCCCGGCTTGGGGCACATCGTGCTCGGCGAGAAGCGGCGCGGACTGCTGATCATGTTCGGCGTGTTGTTTCTCTTCTTCAGCGGCCTTTTGATCGGGGGATTCGACGCGGTGGACCGGGTGGATGATCGGCTCTGGTTCCTTGCCCAGGCGCTGTGCGGGCCGATTGCGTTTGTCGCGGATTTCATCAACCAGTCCGTCATCAAAGATCCGAATGTGCTGGCGAGTTTCGACGAAACGCGCACGACAGGGCTGGCGCGCGTGAACGAGATCGGCACGCTGTTCATCGCTCTGGCCGGGTTGATGAACCTCACGGTCATCATCGACGCTCTGCACTTTGCGCCGAAAGACTCAGGCCGGGACGGCTCGAACGCTGCGTCCACCCCGCGCCGGCGGTCGGAGGATCAGGCAGCATGATGTTCCCGCTCCTGCTCGGTTATCTCCCGTTCGTCGTCCCGCTCCACTTCTTCAATACGTGGTGGTACGTGCTGCTCGTGCCGCTGGCCTTCGGCATCGCGGTGATCTACAAGGCGACGCGTCTGGCCCGGCTCGAAGACTTCTGGCGGCAGGTCATCATCATGACCACCCAGATCATCCTGGCGATGATCGGTCTGGCCATCGCGCTCACGGTGCTCGTGCAACTGGTCATCCCTCGGCTGCCCGTGGGTTGAACCGGCGCGGAAGGCGAGCCCGCCGCCGTGCACGCTGCGCGAAACACGAACCAAAACTTTTTTCCGGTGCAAGGGATGAGGTCGGCCCCTGTGCGGACCCGATGGTAGTGCTCCGCGCGAGGTGAACAACAAGATGATGCGTCGCGCGGCGCGATCGGCAAAGTTTGCGCAAAACTTTCCGTGAACCGGCAGAAATTGCGGTGGACAACAACCCACGCTGCGTTATGCTGCGATTGTCCGTTGTCACGGATCGGCAACGGCGTTCACATCGCATGAACATTCGGTCAGGGATACGACCATGCCAAAGACGACCACGCCCGCACCGGTGCGCCCCAAGCGCAATTCCGCAGTTCCCGCAACCGCACAAACCGGTCATTCCGAGTCTGCGTCGCGATTCGAAGCCCCGCTCGCTGAGGGGCACGTCGAAAACGAACAGGACATTCAGCAGATCTGGCGCGATTATCGACGCCTCAACTCCGAGGTGCTGAGGACGCGGCTGATTGTGCACTACATGAATTCGCACGTGCGCAAGATCGCGGCGCGCCTGCACGCCACGCTGCCCCGCCAGGTCGATCTGGAAGATCTGGTGCAGCAGGGTTACATCGGTCTCGTGGAATCGATGTCCCGATTCGACATCGACCGGGACATCAAGTTCGAAACGTTCTCATCACAGCGAATCTACGGCGCCATGCAGGACTATCTGCGCAAGATCGATCCGACGCCCCGGCCGATGCGCAAACGCACGAAGCAGATGCAGGCGCTGGTGGAGAACTTCCGCAAGAAGTTCGGCCGCTCGCCCACGGATGATGAGGTGCGCGAGCAGTTGGAACTGAGCTCGGAGGAGTTTCGTCGCGTGCTCGCATCCTCCAGCGCGCCGATGACGCTCTCGCTCACCGGCCGGCCGGGACGGGATGAGAACGGCGATGACGAATCCATGCCGGTGCTGGAGGATGATGACGGCGTCGGGCCGCTGCGGACCATCGAGGAATCCGGTCTCAAGCAGTGGATCACCCGCGGCCTCGACCAGCGCGATCGGCTCATCCTCATCCTGTACTACTACGAGCAGCTCACCATGAAGGAAATCGGTCGCACGCTCGGCATCTCCGAGTCGCGCGTCTCCCAGCGGCTGGACTCCATCCTGCAGTGCCTGCGGTCACGGTTTGCCTACAGCGAAGCGCTCGAAGAATTCGTCATGGATTGAGCGAAGCGAGCGGTTCATGTTTTCTCGCGCGGTGCGGGTTTGCTCCGTTTCGCGGTGTGGGCTTGCCCCACGTTGGGCGGATGGTGTGATCCGACGCGAAATGACACCCCTGGCGCAGCGCGGGGCAAGCCCGCGCCGCGAAAGACGGGGATCGCGCTCAAACGGAACGTTTCGATGCTGACTCAACGGCTCTCGTACGGCGTGATGAACGACCACTGCTGAGGGGGCTTCCCCTCGCGCGGCGGGTTCTTCTCAACGTAGCGGATTGACCTTCTGATATCCGCCGGCGTGTTCAGGAACACTTTCCAACCGGTTCCCTGCCCCCACGGCGT
>RECV01000203.1 GCA_007693845.1 Phycisphaerales bacterium | reverse complement strand
ACTGCTGGTGGTGATTGCGATCATCGCCCTGTTGATCGGCCTTCTGCTGCCGGCTCTAGCGAAAGCCCAACGCAACGCTCAGTCTATGAAGGATCAGACCCAGATCCGCCAGATTCACGCCGGCATGCTGATTTTCGCCGGCGATGACAACGGCAACCTGCCCCAGCCGGGCCGAATCAATCGTCGTCCGGTTGAGATTCTCGGCACAACGCAAAATATCCCGGGTCAGGGGCCGATTGACTACGAAAAGAACCACACACGGCACCTTTACTCGGCGCTGATTGCGCAGAACTTTTTCAGCACGAACCTGGTGGTCGGTCCGACCGAGGTCAATAGAGATATTCGCGAGTACACAGCGTACAACTTCAATCAGTACAACCCGGCCGAGAACATTTACTGGGACGGCGACTATGACAGTGGCGGGACTGAAAACTTCAATGAAGGCTTCCGCGTTAATCAGACCGCCGGCGATCGTATTGAGTTCTCTCATACCTCCTATGCACACATGGCCCTTTGCGGCCAGCGTGTTCGTCTTCGCTGGCGGAACAGCCAGCGGTCGGCCGACCCGATCATCGGGACCCGCGGGACCGGCGGCAACGGATACAGCACCTCGCTTTATGGCTCCACCCCTTGGGGCGGCGACTTCAACGACCAGCAAGAGCACAACCTTTCACCCACGCTGCAGCTTCACGGCTCTCAGCGACAGTGGGCTGGCAACGTCGTCTTTAATGACAACAGTGTCCGTCGTCTCAACAACTTCTTCAGTGAGGGTACGGTCTACGAAGCGCAAGACAACCTGGCGATGTTCGGCGACAGCGCGGTTCCGCCGGTTCTGGACAATATCTATGCTGCGGAGTTCGCCGACATCAATTCGGATCAGCGCTACTCTGGTGATGCGTGGTTGGGGATGTTCTGGGCGTCCGACAAGAACACCGCAGAGCCTCTCTACGATATTCTCGATGAATGATCACCACTGACCAGACGTAAGGTCTCTTTGAGACACGACCTGAATTTAACATTTATGACAACTCTTACGAATGGAGTTTTTCAATGAAACGCAAACATGGCTTTACGCTGATTGAGCTTCTGGTGGTCATTGCGATCATCGCGCTGCTCGTCGGCCTGCTTCTCCCGGCCTTGAACCAGGCCCGGGCCCGCGCCGCCCAACTCAAGGACGGCACCCAGCTTCGTGGTATTCATCAGTCCATGGTCACCTTCGCCGGTGAGTTTGAAGGCGACACGCTTCCGCTGCCGGGTCTCTTGCGACGTCGGAGCGAGACAGGGCCGGCGTCGATCATCCCGCCGCCGGGAACGGGGCTTGAGCGGACTGATCTCAACACATCCGATCGTCTCTACGCGATGACGATCATGCAAAACTACTTCACGCCGGACCTGGTGGTCGGCCCCACAGAGCCGAGTGCTCGAATCCTTGTCAAAGAGGCATTCAACTGGGAGGCCTTCAGCCCGGTGCGAGGCATTTACTGGCCGGGTAGTGAATCAGGGGGCGGGGTAGCGCAGCAACAGCGATTCAAGGCGGATATCAACGCTGAGTCGAACACCTCCTATGCTCACCTTGTTCTTTCAGGTGACCGGAAGCGGCGTCAGTGGCGAACGACACTCGACTCGCAGTTCCCGGTCTTCGGTAACCGCGGTGTGCGGAACGGCGGCTATCCCGATCCGTCAAGTGTCATTGGGCCGGGTGGCTTTCCGCTGCCCCCCGACCCGGAGCTTTATGAGAGCTCAATCACACTCCAGATTCACGGATCGCGGAAGCAGTGGGTCGGCAACGTCGTCTTTAATGACGGCCGCGTTGATTTGCTGCGTGCCATGACCTCTCAGGGCGTGAACATTACGCTGCCCGGTCAAGACGATCCCGTGCCGGACATCTTCTACGCCAATCAGACCGGCGGCAGTGAAAACTCCGGTGATGGACGCGATGCATACCTGTTGCTGTACGATGAAATTTCTATAGGCACCGGCACACCGGGCTGGAACAGCTCCACCGGTCAGGAAATCGACAATCAAACCAGCGGTAACCTTTGGGATTGATCTGACACCGAACCTGAACCGCTCCGGTTGCCCGATACGATTCTGCTCTTCCCCCACGAATCGTTCGCGCAATGACCGGTTCTCTGAATCCAACGCGGGGCCGGCCTGTCGCAGGTCGGCCCCGCGTCATTTTTGTTTCCGCCCCGGCCGTGAGATTCTGACGAAATTGCAAGCTGGTATCTATACTTGGGCATGATGCTTTCTTCACGCACCCCAGACCCTCACCGCAAGGCGATTCGACTTTGCAGCTACTTCGTCGTCCTCATGCTTCTGGCGACGCTGCCCGTGACCGGCAGTGGCGCGGATCGAGGCACCGACGACCCGCGCGAGGGCCAGGCCGAGATCGCGACCGCCGACGGCTCGGAAAATGCTTCTGAGCGTGATTCCGAGGCCGAGACGACTGAATCGGCCGGTGCATCGGCCGGGCAAACCCCGGTGGCGATCCCCGCCTACCGGCAGGCGAACCGCGTTGCGGTGCTCAGCGTGCACGGCGTGATCGATCAGGTCACCCTCCGATCGCTCGAGCGTCGCGTCGAGCAGGCGACCAATGACGGGGCCGACGCGATCGTCTTGGATATCAACACCCCAGGTGGCGACCTGGCGGCGACGCTGGACATCTGCCACCTGCTCAAGACCGACGCCCCGTCCAATACCGTGGCCTGGATCAACCCCGAGGCGTACTCCGCGGGCACGATCATCGCGCTCGCGGCCCGGGAGATCGTCGTCGGCGAGAACGCCCGGTTCGGTGATGCTGCGCCCGTTGTGGCCAGTCCGTTGGGCGGGTTGGGTGTGATTCCCGTCGCCGAGCGCGCCAAGATCGAATCGCCGGTCCTCGATGAAGTCAGCGATTCCGCGCGGCGTCATCACTACGATGAGAACCTCGTTCAGTCTTTCATCAGCGTTGGTATCGAGCTCTGGCTGATTGAGCATCGGCAGACCGGCGAGCGCATGTTTGTCAACCGCCGCGAGTTCGAAGTGCTTTTCGGTGAGGAACCGTCCGACACCGCGACAACCCGAGCGAGCGAAGTTGGCGAGCAGGAATTGCTCGAGTTGGGCGAGCGCATCACGCCGCAGTTGGGTCGCACGATCGACCGGGCCGAGGGCGATGGCCTGACCCGGCCGCGCACCGATGTGCGCCCCGAACTCAGTCGTTCGGATCGCGGAAACTACCGGTTGATTCGCCAGGTCATCTCCAGCGAACGGCTGCTGGTGGTGCGGGCTGAAGATGCGATCGAGTACGGCCTGGCGCAGGCGAAGATCCGCAACGAATCGGAGTTGCTCGCGTATTTCGGTGCGCAGGACGTTGTGTATTACGACGAGAACTGGTCGGAACAGCTGGCGCGGTTCCTGATGAGCGCTCCCGTTCAAATTTTTCTGATCATCGTCTTCCTCGTCGGTTTCTTCGTTGAGATCGCAGCGCCGGGCACCGGCATGTTCGGGCTTGCAGCGCTCATTGCCTTGCTCCTGCTCTTCGGCGCCCCGATATTGATGGGTATGGCGGTATGGTGGGGGCTGCTGCTTGTGGTCATTGGAATCGCGCTCGTGCTGGTCGAACTGCTAATGTTGCCCGGGGTGGGCGTGGTCGGCATTGCCGGCCTGCTCAGCTTGTTGTGCGGCATGGTCGGCGTGTTCGTCACCGGCGGGCTCGACACCGCGCAGGGTCAGCAGCAACTGTTGCTCGGGCTTGTGGCGGTGCTCACGGCCTTTTTCGGCGCGGGTATCATCATTTGGCTGTTGGCGCGGCAGATGAAGTCGATCCCGATCTTGAGTCACCTCGTCTTGCGCACGGAACT
>RECV01000173.1 GCA_007693845.1 Phycisphaerales bacterium | reverse complement strand
GACATCAGCGTCTGTGATCCGCGTGTGATCCGGATCATGGACCTCAAGACGCCCTCAAGCGGCGAATCGGAGCGGAACGACTGGCGGAACCTCGAACACCTGACCGCTCGCGATGAAGTCAAGTTCGTGATCGGCGAACGCCGTGATTATGAATGGGCGAAGGACGTGATCGAACGACATGACCTACTGAGCCGCTGCGGCGCGGTGCTCATGTCACCGGTCTTCGAACAGCCGACCGGCCTCGAGATTGCGGGCATGCCCGGGCTCGCCATGCGGGACCTGGCCGACTGGCTACTTCACGAGCCGCCCGGGCGGTCCGATTCCGTCGACCGGGCTGAACCGCAGCCGATGGTCCGCATGCAGGCACAGCTCCACAAGTTCATCTGGGATCCCCAAATGCGGGGCGTGTGAACTGCGGGTTGCGTCATCGGCACCGCGGGCGGCCCGCTTCCGCCTCATCCTGCGAGCGTGCAGGACGACAACGTGCCGCGATCAATCAGCAACGCACACCATGGATCGCCGAGCATCCACGCGATGCCATCACGCGCCGGGCGCACTTTGCGCGAACATCGCTTCGGCGGCCTTCTGCATCTCCTCATCGGTCATGTCGCGCTGATGCGTGGCGAACGCCCAGAGATGGCCGAACGGATCGACCACCTGCCCGTAGCGATCGCCCCAGAACATGTCGGTGGCGGGCATGGTGACCGTCGCACCGGCTTTCGCCGCGCGGTCGATCGCCTGATCGCAATTGGCGACGTACTGGTGGATGGTCACCGGCGTACCGCCGAGCGTCACGGCCGAGCGCGACTGCCCGCCGCAGTACTCGGGAAAATCATCGGCCAGGTAGAACGTCTTGCCATCGAGCTTCATCTCCGCGTGCATGATGCGCGGATCGTTCGGTGAGGGCATGCGGCAGATTTCCTCCGCGCCGAAGGCGTTCTTGTAGAACTCGATCGCATCAGCGCACGGCGTGCAGACGAGATGCGGAATCATGCCTTCGTGGCCCTGTGGAATCGGGTTGGTCATAACAAATTTCCTCCAATGGTTCAATCGATCCAGGTGACTTCAAGTTCATCGCGAACGCAGCGCGCCCGCACCATCTGCGTTACAATATGACGCATGTCACTACTTGTCACAGGAACGATCGGAATTGATACGGTTCACACCCCCACCGGAAAGGCCGAGAAGGTCCTCGGCGGGTCCTGCGCGTACTTTGCGGCGGCGTCATCCTTTCACAGCCCCGTCCGCGTGGTCGGCGCCGTCGGCGGCGACTGGCCGGAGGACCATCGCAAGGTCTTCAGCAGCTTCCCGAACATATGCCTGAAGGGGCTGGAAGAACGCAAGGACTCCCGTACCTTTGCGTGGGGTGGCCGGTACTTTGAAAACATGAACGAGCGGGAAACGCTTTTCACGGAACTCGGCGTGCTGGAAGAGCCCCCGCCCCAGGTGCCGGAGGAATACCGCGACAGCAAATACATCTTCCTCGCCAACACGCACCCGGAAGTGCAGCTTGAACTGCTCAGCCACTTCCCCGACCGTAAACTCGCCGTCGCGGACACGATGGATCTCTGGATCAACATCGCGCACGATGAACTGCTCAAGCTCTTCCGCGAACTGGACGGCATCGTGATCAACGATCAGGAAGCCGAGCAGCTCACCGAGATCAGCAATGCCATCAGCGCGGCTCGGAAGATCATCGAGATGGGGCCGAGTTTCGTCGTCGTGAAGAAAGGTGAGCATGGCGCGATTCTCGTGCACGAAAACGGGGTGGCGACGATGCCCGCTTACCCGTCCGATCTGCAGCAGGTGATCGATCCGACCGGCGCGGGCGATTCATTCGCCGGCGGCATGATGGGCTACCTCGCTTCGAAGGACGCGGCGGATTTCCGATCGATTCAGACTTCGCTCGCCTGGGGCACCGTCACCGCCAGCTTCACGCTGGAGTCTTTCGGCCTGGACGGCCTGCTCAACACGACGCGTGATGAGATTCAGAACCGCATGAAGGTCTTCCAGTCCGCCGCACGTATCGGCGAATGAACTGAGAATCGCGACATGAACCAACGAACCTCCCAATCAGCGCGGCCGCTCCCGGCCGCGCTGTTCGTTTTGCTGCTGATCCTCGCCGCCGACCTGATCGGCATCGCGCCCGCCCTCCGCGCATCGGCGGATGACCGCTTCCGCGAGTTGCCGGGCTATGACCGGTACGTCGCCCTGACGCGCCTGCAGGGACGCGCGACTGCAGAATCGCGATTGCAGGATGTCCGCTGGCATGAAGATGGCAGCGCAGTCGATGTGCAGTACGCCGGCGCGTGGCGACGCGTCCAACTGGCGACGAATGAGATCAGCGTGATCGATGCGGATGCGGTCATCGAAGCATCAGATGTTGAGCAGGACCGCGACCCGCGCCGACCGCGGCGCGGTGACCAGCGGCGTACCGAGCGCTCGCCCGACGGCCACTGGATCGCGCGCAGCGTAGACTGGAATGTCGTGATCGAACCTTCGGAGATCATGGAAGACCGCGAGCAGATCGTGGTCACCGAGGACGGCGAACGCAAGCACCGCTACGGGCGCGCAAGCTGGGTGTACGGCGAGGAATTGCGGCAGACCGAAGCCATGTGGTGGTCGCCCGACTCATCGCGTCTGGCGTACTACGAGTTCGACGAACGCGAAGTGCCGGACTATTTCCTGACCGACGGTCTCACCGAACTTCGCACCGAAGTGCTTGTCGAGGGGTATCCCAAAGCGGGCGATCCGAACCCGGTCGCGCTGCTGTGGGTCTTTGATCTCGCTACGGAGACCAGGACCCGCATCGACACCGGCGACCGCGATGACACCGGCCACTACGTCTACCGTGTGCGCTTCTCACCTGACGGCCGCGAACTGCTCTACCAGCGCACCAATCGTCATCAGAACGTGCTCGAACTCGTCGCCGCGTGTGTCAAGACCGGCGAAGCTCGCATCATTCTCACCGAATCCCAGCCTGACGCCTGGCAGGACAACCTGCCGATGTTCGAGTTTGTCAGCGATCGGGAGGACGAAACGCGCTTTCTCTGGGGCAGCGAGGCCACCGGCTGGAAGCATCTCCACCTCTGGTGCCTTGAAAGGGGTCATCTTGCCGCGCTGAGCGCAGGCGAGTGGCCGGTGCGCGAGATCGTGCACATCGATGCCGAGCACGAGCGCGTGTACTTCATCGCGCACTGTGACATGGTGCATATCAACGAACACCTGCACGTCGCGCCCTTCGACGGCAGCGGATCACACCGACTCACACCGGCCGGACGATCTTTCGCAAACTTCGACATTTCACCCTGCGGATCATGGTTCATTGCGCGAGAGGAAGCCGTCGATCAGCGACCTCGAGCGATCCTGTTCTCATCCGATGGGCAGGAGTTGCGCACGCTTGCGGAGTCAGATGCGACCTATCTGGAAGATCGCGGCCTCGACCTGCCGGAGTTGATTACGGTTAAGGCAGCCGACGGCGAAACGCCGCTGTACGGCGTGATGTACAAGCCGCCGAACTTCGATCCGGAGAAGGCCTACCCCCTGCTGCTCGATGTGTACGGCGGGCCGTACTTTCAGAGGGTGCGGAATCGGTACCGCCCGGTCAGCCCCGGCGTGGCGTTTGACTACATCATCGTGCGCATCGACAACCGAGGCACGCCGCACCGCGGCAAGGCGTTTGAATCCGCCACGTATCTCCAGCTCGGCACGGTGGACCTCGATGATCAGGTCGCCGCCGTGCTCGCCCTGCTGGAGCGTCCGTACATCGACCCGGATCGGATCGGCATCATGGGGCATTCCTACGGCGGTTATCTCGCGGCGCTCGCCATGCTGCGGTATCCGGAGATTTTCCATGCCGCAGTGGCCGGCGCCGCCGTGACGGACTGGCGCAACTACGACACGATCTACACCGAGCGGTACATGCGCACGCCGGATGAGAATCCCGAAGGATACGATGCCGGCTCGTGCGTCAAGCTGGCGGGCAATCTCGAAGGATCGCTGCTGATCATGCACGGCATGATGGATGACAACGTTCATCCGGCCAATGCGTGGCAGTTGATCGACGAACTGCAACGCGCCAACAAACCGTTCGAGATGATGATGTTCCCCCGGGCCGGGCACGGTCTCGGACGTGGCGGCGCGGCGCGGCGGTGGCTCTTCCTGCATCATGAATTGCGCGAACGCTCGCCGGTGGCGTATTGACCGCACATTGACAGCCGGTGCTGTTTCTTCAGCTATCGGTGCGCTCGAGCACAAAGAGAATGTGTTTGTGCACCCCCTGGCTGAGCCACTTCTCCCGGGTGATTTTCAACCCCCGCCGCTGGAATTCTTCACGCCATGCCTCGACGGTTTGAAAGTGCAACGGTCCGCGTTCCATGATTCCGCCGCTGCGCAGGTGATTGACAAGCCGATCAAGAAACGTGAGCAGCCGCAATCCCGCGCGCGTGCTGTACACTGATTCCGCCACGATGAGGCGCTGCCTGCTCACGCGAATACATTCATCGAGGACCACGGACGGTTCTTCGCAGTGATGCAACACGGTGAGGGCCATCACCGTATCGAAAGTCGCATCGCCGAACGGAATCGTGCGCCCGTCGTACACAATCATCTGATGCGGATGGCGGCTGAAGTCGACGGTGTCGAGCAGTGTGACGCGCACGCCGGTGTGCCGGGCAAGAGCATCCGCGACGTCCCCCTCCCCTGCACCGACATCCAGCAGCGTCTTCCCGACCACGTACGGACGAATCTGATTCGCTTTCCATTCAGCCCGAGCGCGCATGATCGGCGCCATCCAGTGACGCTGGAATCCCAATGCGAGCAGGATCGCAAAGACCGTCCAGATCACGGGCGTAACCCAGATCGGCATCTGCACGGGATCGCTCGTGTACGCCAGGTACGACCACCCCACCGCGCCGGAGAGCCAGATCCAGGCCGGTCCGATTCCCGCGATGGAGATGATCGCCAGGGGCAGAACCCAGGTGATGTACCAGGGATGCACGGTTGTGGACAGAACGATCGCCCCGCCGAGGACGGCCAGCATGGCGCGGTTGAGTCGGCGTGCGGAACGCTCAGCATCCGTCGAATGAACGTTGGCGCGCGTGCTCTTCCAGTATGTGACGGCAACGAGGCATGTCCACCCCAGAAGCGCGAAGCCGAACAGCGGTCCGAGTTGTTTGCTCACATCCGCCCCCGTGATCCACTCGCCCAACACCTTCATCGCCAGATACGGCCCGGCGTTGAACTCAAAGTACTGGTAGTACAATCGAACCGAATCCAGATAGTTCCGGATCAGTTCGGGAGAAAAGAGCATCCACCCGCCCGCGATACCCATCGCCAACAGGAGCAGAGTGTAGCGCCAACCGATACGCGTAAGGACCAGCGGCACCAGCAGCAGAGGAAGCATCTTGCTCAGGACCGCCATCGTCAGCCCGGCGCACGCGCCGACTCCGGCGCGATGATCACGCCACCGCAGGGTCACCCAGAGAATCAATGTCAATCCGAACACCATGGGCGCTTCGGAATGTCCCGATGCGCCGAATTCAAAGATTGGAAGCGGATTCCACGCATACAGAACCGCGTACGCGATCGGCATTTTCAATCGCGTCAGGATGCCGATCAGCAGAACGATCGCGGCGAGATCAAACAGAACCAGCAGCAGTTTCAATATCGAAGCCGCAGCGCGTTCATCTCCCCCCCAGAGTTGATCCGCCACGCCCACACTGACCGCGAAGAGCCCCTGAGACAACGGCGGGTACACCGAATGAAAATCCGGACTGTTCAGATTCGGATACAGCACATCATCCCGTAGCGCTTCGAGCGCTGGATCCGACGGCACCTTTGCGTAGGGATTCTCGCCTGCCAGTACGACCCGGCCGTCCCAGAGATAACGATTCATGTCGTCCGTCAGAGTCGGCCAGGTCGGCACCAGCGTCAGCCGGAACGCCGCCGCCATGAGCACGATCACGATGATCAATGCGCATCTCTGCCGACTCCGACTCGGATGGCGATCATCGGATTGACGCGGTCGATCACGCAGCGCGCCTTCGATGCGGAGCGCAATCCAACAGCCGGCCAGCATGAGCAGGAACAGGCCGCTCCAGATGAACGCGATGGACCGGAACGGTTCATCGGTGCGGATGAACTGGAGCACGCCAAGTTGAATCAACCCACCGATGAGCAGCAGGCAGGCCCACTTCATCGGAAGTGATCGAAGACGTTCCATAGGCCTTCAGTGTACGTGCGGATGACCGTTTCGCGCGATGCTCAACCATCTTGATCTTGCGAGACATCGGCCCGCTTCATGGGCTCAGCACACGCTGGAGAAACGATTCAATCTCCGCTTCCGCGATGGCGAGCGCCTCACTCGGCTCTGCGTCTTCGGGGAAAGGATTCGGCGTGTCGAAGACATGGTTCGCGCCGGGAATGATGCTCACCCGCACGTCGGCGGTTGCCGCTTCGCCAAGCGACCTGGCGCACGTCTCGGGCACCGTGTCATCATCACTGCCGTGGAGAATCAGCAGCGGCGCGCGAATCTTCGCCGTGAGCCCCCGCACATCGTGATTCGCGGGATCATCGAGTTGTTCCTGCAGAAACGCCCCGCCGATGCGCAGGGTCTGGCCTGTCCGCGCGGAGGGCGACTCCAGGTATCCCTGTTTCAGAAGCAGATCGGCTTCCTCTTGAGAGAATCGGTGCGCGGTATCCGGCGCGGCAAGGGTGATCACGCCCGCCGGCTGCCGCTGTTTCGGATCATCCGCATCGCGCCCGGCGGCGATCAACACGGCCGCCCCGCCACGCGAGTGACCGAGCAGCACGTGCGGCACACCACGGCCGGGCACCTGCCCCGACTGAATCGCGGCCACGATCAAACGCAGATCCTCCACCTGTTTGTTCCACGTGTCCTTCTCAAAAAGATCAGGCCGCGCGAACGTATCGATCTCTTCAGTCATGCCGGAATGACTGAAGTTGAATCGATGGGCGAAGCAACCCCACCGCGCGATCTTCTCCGCGAGGTAGGGAAACATGCCGTAGTCTTTGTACCCCTTGAAGCCGTGCGCGATGATGACATTGCCGCGCGGCGTGCCACTCGGCACATGCGTTTCCCCCAGAATCGGCTCACCATCCGAACCGGGAATCGACCATGTTCTTCGTTTCAGCGAGAGTGTCATGTTCTGTCACAGGATCCGGTTTCACAACGGAGATGCGGCGTCAATCGGGGTCTTGAACAGAGATTCGTTCCGTTTCCGTCACTTGCGGTGGAAGCTGGCTGATTCCCTCTCACCACTGGCCGAACGACCAATTCAGACCTCGGGCACAATCTTCATGCATCCCTGTCCACACGATTTCACTTCATCCGGCCGATGATCGCATCCGCGAACTCGCGGGTGCCGAGTTGGCCGCCGAGGTCGGGGGTTTTCTCGCCGGCAAGCAGGGTCGCGTTGTACGCATCGCGGATGCGGTTGGCCGCTTCCTTGCATTTCGTGTCGCCGCGGGTGCGATTGAGGTGTCGCAGCATCATCACGCCACTCATGAGGAGCGCGAGCGGGTTGGCCTTGTTCTGACCGGCAATGTCCGGGGCTGAGCCGTGCACCGCTTCAAAGACTGCGTTCTCATCGCCGAAATTCGCCCCCGGTGTCACGCCCAGCCCGCCGACCAATCCCGCGCACAGATCGGAAATGACATCGCCGTACAGGTTCTCACACAGAATCACATCGAACTGGCTCGGATCCTGCACAATGCGCATGCAGCCGGCATCGATGATGACTTCCTCGTACTTGATTTCATTCGCGTAGTTCTTTTCGTGCTCTTCCTTCGCGCAGCGGATGAATAATCCATCCGACAATTTCATGATGTTCGCCTTGTGAAACACGCTGATCTTCTTCCGGCCGCGCGTTTTGGCGAAGTCAAACGCAAACCGTGCGATGCGGCGGCAGGCCCCCTCCGTGGCGACCTTGAGTGAGGTAATCACACCCTCGGTGATCGTGTTTTCAATGCCGGAATAGAGACCCTCGGTATTTTCACGCACCACGATCAGATCGACATCGTCGTATCGCGTCTTCACGCCGTCGATCGATCGCACCGGCCGAACGGCACCGTAGAGATTGAGCTTCTTCCGCAGGGCGACGTTGATCGAGCTGAATCCGCCGCCGATCGGCGTGGTGCAGGGCCCCTTGAGGGCGACGCCGTGCTCGAGGATCGCGTTCATCGTGTCGATTGGCAGCACATCATCGGATCCACGTTCGAGGGCGCTCACACCCGCCTGCCGCTCGATCCATGTGATCTCCGCGCCGGAGGCGTCAATGACGCGCCGGACCGCATCGCTGACTTCCGGCCCGATGCCGTCGCCGGGAATAAGAACCACCTCATGAGCCATATTGAACCAATCCTTTCGGGTGCAAGCAGTGACCTTGTCGGCTAGTGAACCGGTCAGGATACCACACTGTGATTGCGGTGCAGGTTGAAACCGCGCCCCCAAGACCGCTCTACCGGCCGGAATCGCGACTGAGAGATTGCCACGGTGAAACCCCTTTGAAAGTCGATGGTGCCTTGACGACAGCGAGAAAGGTGGTGACGATTGACTCATGTCCGCAATCGAACGGGTGGAAGTTGATGCAGTGATCTTCGGCGGCGGCGCGGCGGGACTGTGGTCCCTCGATGCGCTTCACCGGGCGGGGTATCGCGTCCTCCTGCTCGAAGCGGGCGATCTCGGCTCCGGCCAGACCATCACCTCGCAGGGCATCATCCACGGCGGGCTCAAATACACCCTCACCGGTCTGCTGACGCCCTCAGCGCAGGCGATCCGCACCATGCCCGGCCGATGGCGGCGATGCCTCGCCGGAGAAGATGAGCCCGACCTTTCGCGCACTCGATTGCGGGCACACTACTGTCACCTCTGGCGTTCAAAGTCCTTTCGCTCGCGGCTGGCGATGATCGGCGCGCGTGCCGGGCTTCAGGTCGCGCCCGTGCCGCTTGATCCCGAAGAACGCCCCGCCGTCCTGCGCGACTGCCCGGGAACCGTCGCGCGACTGGACGAACAGGTCATCGAACCGGCGAGCTTCGTCGAGGACCTCGCCAACCGTCACCGCGCACGACTCCTGCAGATCGATTGTGCGAACGGTCTGGAGTTCGTCACGCCCTCGGCGGGCCAGGTCGAGCTGGTTCGACTCATCAACCCGGAATCGGGCGATGCGATCGACCTCGCACCGCGGTGCGTGATTCTGCTCGCCGGTGGCGGAAACGCACCGATGCGCGAACAGATCGGCCTGAACACGGAGCGCACGCAGCGCCGCCCGCTTCACATGGTGCTGGCGCGCGGATCGCTGCCCACCCTCAATGCGCACTGCGTGGACGGCACCTCGACGCGACTGACCATCACCACGACGCGCGATGCCAACGGACGAGACATCTGGCAGATCGGCGGCCAGATCGCCGAGCGCGGCGTGAACCTGGAACCGGAAGCGCTCGTGCGCGAAACGGCCAGAGAACTGCGCGAGACCCTGCCCGAACTCAACCTGACCGGCACACAATGGGCAACGTACCGCGTTGATCGTGCGGAATCAGCCGCCCGCGGCAAGCGGCCGGATTCCATCAGTGTGGTTGAGGATGGCAACGTCCTCACCGGCTGGCCGACCAAACTCGCCCTCGTGCCGATGCTGGCCGATGAAGTTCTTCAGCGAATGCGCGACCGGGTTGCACCCGCCGAGGATGACCGCACAGCCGCGCGCCATGCCCACTTTGAAGACTGGCCCCGGCCGCGCGTCGCGCTGCCGCCCTGGGAGACGATTTCGACATGGATCACCGTCGACTCGGCCGAACCGGTCTGAACGTCAGCGCGATCGGTTTCGGCGCGTTCAAGATCGGGCGCAATGAAAAGGTCAAGTACGCACAGTCCTACCCACTGCCCACTGAAGAGGAAGCGGCCCGGCTGCTGAACCGTGTGCTGGATCTGGGCATCACGTTGATCGACACCGCCCCGGCCTACGGCCTGAGCGAAGAACGCATCGGCCGTGCGCTGGCGCACCGGCGGAAGGAGTTCACCCTTTCCACGAAGGTCGGCGAGACGTTTGAAGATGGGCGCTCGCATTACGACTTCTCCGCCGAAGCCGTCCGCGCGAGCATTGAGCGAAGTCAGCACCGGCTGCGGACGGACGTTCTGGATCTGGTGTTCATCCACTCCGACGGGCGTGACATGGAGATTCAACGCGAAACAGACTGCGTGAAAACGCTGCAGACGCTGCGCGAACGCGGGCTCATTCGGGCGATCGGTTTCTCCGGCAAGACGGTCGAGGGCGCGATGCACGCGCTGGATTGGGCCGATGCGCTGATGATCGAATACCACATGAAAGATCAATCACACGCGCCGGTCATCGAAGCGGTACAGCAGCGCGAGATCGGGGTGATCATCAAAAAGGGCCTTGCCTCCGGCACGCTCGCCGCGGGTCGCGACGCCACTCGTCAGGCAATTCGGTTCGTCACGGACACCCCCGGCGTGAGTTCACTCGTCATCGGCGGGTTGAATGAGGATCACCTGCGCGAAAATATCGCGGCAGCGAGCGGGTAAGCGAACTGGGAGAAGGCAACACCAGCCCGAGCAATCGCCCGATCAATCGTCATCTTCCGCCGGCTGGGGCGCGGGCGGGATGGTCAGTTCCATGCCGACTTTCAGATTGCTGGGATTCGGCCCGATGGTCGGTCGATTCGCCTCGTAGATGATGCGCCACAGCCCGGAGTTCCCATAGTACGCCCGTGCGATCTTGCTCAGGTTGTCACCCGACCGCACCCGGTAGACGGTCGGCCGATCGCCCGCGCGGCCTTTGATCTCCTCGCGTTCCGCATCGCGCGGCGGCAGACGCAACTCATCCCCCACCGCGAGTCGATTGGGATCGACGAACGGATTGGCCTTCGCGATCAGGTCCCACTTGCCCGCATCGCCGAACCACTCCTGCGCGATCGAACTCAGCGTGTCGTTCGGGCGGACGGTGTACATCGTGTAGTCCGGCGGCGTGACGCGCGGCCTTTCGGGCTCGGCCGGTTCATCCACGTCTTCTTCTTCCGCCGGTGCGTCCTCATCATCGGGCTCAGCTTCATCATCATCCTCCGATGTCGGCGCGGGTTGCGGTTCGGGCGCATCCTTGCCGCCATCGTCCACCGGCTCACGGGTCGGATCGACGGGCAGGTGATCTTCAATCGGCTCGCGATCTCGATCCGCGGTTGGATCCGTCTCGTTCTCTTCTTCATCCGATGCGACTTCATCGCGCGGAGCCGGTTCATCGTCCTCCAAATCGGGGGCGACATCGCTCTCGACCGCCTCCTCATCGTCAGCCGGATCGTCCTCATCAAGAAGTTCATCCGGCTCGGGGCGGGGCGGTGACGGGATCAGCCGGGAGCCGGTGCCTCGCTCGGACGGTGTTTCCGCGCGATCGCGGGGCGGAGCAGTACGTTCCTGAGCCGTTGCCGGGGCGGTTTCGGCCGGTTGCGGCGCGCGGTCGGTCGGTGTGGGGCCATTGATCGCCAGCGCATCGTCATCGTTCGGCAGCAACCAGCCGTAATACACGACGAGGATGACGGCGATCAGAGCCACGATCGCCAGAAAAATCTTGGTCCCGCCCGTCATGGAACCTCCCAACTGCTGGTGACCAACTTGCCGGTGAGACTTGCCGGTGAATGGTCGCAAAAAACGCTCACGACCGCTCAGGCGGCACTCTCATGATACGCACGCCACCCTGATCACGTCAGCGCGGGGCGGCTTTCATCGTCTCCATCGGATGCCAGTGGATCAACGTCTTCATCCGTCTCCTCATCCGCGGGGCGCCGGGTCGGCTGCCGATCGGTGTACACGAGCGGCGCGGCGATCGCCACCGAGCTGTAGGTGCCGATGACCAGACCCACCAGAAGGGTGAAGGCAAAGACGCGAATCCCGCTCCCGCCGGCGGTGTACATGACCAGAACGGCCATGATCGTCGTGGTCGAGGTCAGCACCGTTCGGCTGATCGTCTGATTGATCGATCGGTTGACCGTTTCCGCGGTCGGCAGCGGAAGCTTGCCACGGTTTTCGCGAATCCGGTCGAGGATGACGATCGTGTCGTTGAGCGAGTAACCGATGATGGTCAGCAACGCCGCGACCACACCGAGATCGATCCGGAACTCGTCGATGAGCAGGAGATCGCCGAGCACGGTGCGGCCGATGAACGCGGTCAGCGCAAGGACGCCGAGCGCGATACAGACATCGTGCACGAGCGCGACGATCGCAGCCGCGGAGTACCGAAGTGAACCGAAGCGCACCCAGATGTACATCAGAATGCCGAGCAGACTGACGACGACCGCGACCTGCGCCGCTGCGGCCAACGTTCTTGCCACGGCGGGCGAGAAGCTGGCGACCTGCTCCAGACTGGGCGGCGAGGCGAGGGCTTCGGAGACCAATCGCCATTCGATCTCAGCGATCTGACGATTCCAGACGTCGAAACCGCTGCGGAGGTAACCGACATCAGGATCGGAGACGATCACGACCATCGATGTGAAGCCGCCGCGACGACGTTGATCGCCATCCGCCAGGTCCACGCCAATGACGCGGAAGTCGCGGCCACCGGCCATGGAGAAGTCCGGCTGGGCTCTCATGCGGCTGATGCGTCGCTCCGCTTCCTCGATCGTGATCGACGGAGAGATGTTGCGCAGGACGATCGCCACGCCGCCGACAAACTCCGGCACCCGGTCAGTAACGCGAACATCGCCGATGTTCTGCCCCAGTTCTTCGACTTCGATCGGGAACGTATATTCAGCCACGGCATCGGTGCCGACACCGTCGAATCGAATTGGCGGGGCCACGTCGAGATCATCGCCAAAGATGTCAACGACCGCTTCAACGATGATGTTCGTGATCAGCGCGTCATCGTCCATGCCGCGCGGGTTGGGCACTTTGATCTGGAATGTGCTGGCGAGCACACCCTGTTGCGGATCACGGCGGGTTTCGCCGACGGTCAACACGCTGGCGTTGGCGAATTCGCGCAAGACCGCGCGTCGTGTCCGCTCGCGATCTTCCGCCGCATCGCCAGGATCGGGCGTGTCCGCAGCGACACTTCGCAATCGCGCTTCGACACTGTCATCGCCGACGTGCGGCAGCATCCGTCGGGGACTGGTCGGATCCTCGGGATCTTCGTTGATGGTATTGAACGTCACCGCCACGCCGCCACGAAGTTCGGTATCGAACATGTCCACGCCGCGCGATGCGACGAGGATGACCGAGCCGACGACGGCAATCGTGCTGCATGTCCAGAAGATGCGGCGCAATCCGACCCAGTTGATGTTCGGCTCAAGGAAATGGTGAATGGCCGGAATCAGAGTCGGCAGCATGGGAAGCCGCCGGATTCGGAAGTAATCCGAGTAGAGGTAGAAAATCTGACGGGTCACGAACAGGCAGGTGAACAATGTCGCGCAGATACCAATGGTGAGCGTCAGCGCGAAGCCCTTGACCTCTGTCGTGGCCGTCTGGAAGAGCACGAGACAGACAATCAGGTTCGTGATATTGGCGTCGAGAATCGTACTCAGCGCTTTGTTGTACCCCTGTCTGATACAGCCGCGCAGGTCAAGTTCACCTTCGAACATCTCCTCCCGGATCCGTTCGTAGATCAGCACGTTGGCGTCCACCGCCATGCCGATGGTGAGGACGATACCCGCCAGGCCGGGCAGGGTGAACGTGCCCTGCATCATGGCCATGAAGCCGAAGATAATCAGCGCGTTGGCGAGCAGCGCAAAGACCGCGACAACGCCGGAGAACAGGTAGTACCCGATCATGAACACCGCGACGAAGATGGTCGCAATCACGAACGCAGTCATGCCGCGTTCAAGGTTGTCCTGACCGATCGACGGGCCGAGGGTGTTCTCCGCGATCGGGTTTTCGCTCAGTCGCGCCTGGAGCGCACCGGAAGCCAGCACGCGGATGAGATAATCGATGTCCTGACGACTGAACGTGCCGGTGATCTGTCCCCGATTGGCGATCTGGCCCTGAAGCGTCGGCGCGGAAAAGACTTCACCGTCGAGCACGATGGCCATCGGTTCACCGAGGTGAGGCCCGGTGAGCCGGCTCATCAGTGCGCCGCCGACACTGTCGAGTCGGAAGTCCACCGCCGGCCGCCCGGCCTGATCGATACCGCGGCTGGCACCGACGACGCTCCACTGCCGACCGCCGTCATGTGTAATGGCCTTGTTGGGCGTGTGGTAAAGGAGGAGGTAGTACCGGCTGTCGCGCTCTGCGGCGACGAGGCCTCGCTGCTGGAAAAACTCCTGTGGAAACTGTTGGAGAAACTCCAGTTCCTCGGGCGTCTGGTACCACTGCCGCAGGTCATTGATTTCGTGCCACTGCGCCACGGGCGAGTCGACGAGTTCCGGCCCGCGCTCCTGCAACTGATTGCGCAGGTCATCGACCGGTACATCCTCCGCGCCGGGACGCACCGCAATTCGGAAGTTGAGCACACCGGCGCCGCGCAGAAGACGTTTGAGATCTTCCGGGTCGTCCAGTGCGGTACGCCGGTCCTGGAACGCATCGTGCGACGCGACCAGATCGTCAATATCATCACGCAGGTGCGGAAACTCTTCTTTGAGATTGTCCAGTTCGATCGCGCGCGGACTCATGGCAGGCACGTCCGTGTCGCGATCGGCAGCCCTTTCTCGTTGCGAAGTCACCTGGCGTTCAAGCCCCAGCACGCGAACGAGCCGCGACCGCTCGAGACTGAGGTCGAGCGCTCGTCGCCGCAGATCTTCGTAACGAATGATGGCGTCAGCAACGGCTTGCTCGATCGACGCGAGTTCCGCGTCGGACACGCCGGCGGCCTGCGCTTGACGCAACGCATCCCGCTCGGCCTGCATGGTGTTGTACGCTTCCTGAAGCTCGGCAATGATTCTGCCGCGTTCGGAGTCCGGATCACCACCGAGTTCCGCCGGCGCGGCATCGGCGCGCAACGCCGCATCCAGTCGACTGGGCGAGATCTGCGCCCGCGACAGCATGTCCTGCAGTTTGTTCTCGAAGGTTCGGCGGAGTTCCTGAACCTCGGGACTGGGCAGCGGCATGACCACTTCGATGCGGTCATTGCCGAGCGGTTCCATTGAGATATCGAGCACGCCCTGCGGGTTGATTCGATCCTGCAGAACGGAAATGGTCTGCTCGAGGATGGCCTGCGGATCGGGCTCATCCGGGTCGATGTTGACGCTGTAGATCAGACTCACGCCGCCGCGAAGGTCTTTCCCGAGGCGAATCTTTTCGCCCGGCGGGTAGACAAAGATCGCGCACAATCCGAGG
Organism: Phycisphaerales bacterium; assembly: GCA_007693845.1. Lineage (GTDB taxonomy): Bacteria > Planctomycetota > Phycisphaerae > Phycisphaerales > SM1A02 > SKZB01. Next base: position 2,518 of record RECV01000173.1, on the reverse strand, counting down.
ACGACGACAATGAGCAGCAGCTTCCAAACGATGTTCTTCATAAGAGGTTTTGTTCCCAATCCGGACGAAAAGATTTCAACCGGAGCGTGCTTCTGATGACCCTGACCGGTTCGTTGCGATGCGCTCGATCAGGCGGCTCGTTCTTCGGCTTCCACGCCGTCGTCTTCCTCGCTACGTTGCCCGCTGTCCTTGGAGTTCGAGCTCTTGATGATCTGCTGGATGGCGCTCCGCGCGAAGGTGATGCGGGTATTGGAAGATTCATCAACCTTGAGGACGACCTGCTCGGGCTTGATCTCAACAATCGAACCGATCACGCCGCCGATCGTCTGCACTTTGTCGTGCTTCTTGATCGCGCTGAGCATTTCGTTGCGCTTCTTCTTCTCACGGCGGTTGCCCATGACGGTCATCATGATCATGAACACGATCATGAGCAGGAGGATGAGAAAAAAGAAGTTGCCGTCGAAGAGACCGCCGCCGGGTCCTTCGCGCGTTCCGACGCCCGGCTCACCGGTCGTCGTCCGTTCACCGGGAGGTGCGGGCGGGCCGTTCTGGGCCAGGTAAGTCTGAAAATCCATCTCAAACATGAGTGTTACGCTTCCAGCAGAGGAGAGGTTTGCCCAGGGACAAACCGGAGGAGAGAACCATGAAGAATAGCGACCCGGACCAACATCGTCCGAGTGCCTCGCGACGATCCGGAATCGCCGAATCCGTCGGGCGAAACCACACCTGCCGTGGATCCGCTCAGCCCGAGCCGATCTCCGGCGTTGGATTCGACCCTCGTTCGGCGACCGGCCACGCCCGGCCAAAGTCAGACCAGTTATCTTCGCGGATTGCGCGCCGAATGTCCAGCATGAGACGCCGAAAGTGCCGGATGTTGTGGATGCTCACCAGCGTCGGACCGAGCATTTCCTTCGCCATGAACAGGTGCCGCAGATACGCCCGGCTAAACCCGCCCCGGCACGCCTCGCAGTCACACGAATCATCGATCACGCGGTCGTCTTCACGAAACGCGGAATTTCGCAGGTGAAGGCGGCCCTGCGGCGTGAACGCCTGCGCATTCCGCCCGTTTCGGGTCGGCAGCACGCAGTCGAACATATCCACCCCGGCGCAAACCGCCGCGACGATGTCCCGCTCGTAGCCCACGCCCATGAGGTAACGCGGCTTGTCCGGCGGCAGGAGCGGCGCGGTGAATTCCGTAATCGAGCGGATCAGATCAGTACCTTCCCCAACGGCGACCCCACCGATCGCATATCCGGGCAGTTCGATGTTGGTGATCGCCTCCGCGGATGCACGCCGCAGATCCAGATCGGTTCCGCCCTGAACGATCCCGAACAGGGCCTGTTCATCCGGCCGCCGGTGGGCCCTGACGCACCGCTCCAGCCAGCGCACGGTCCGCTCATGGGCCTCGCGCAGGCGAGTGGCGTGGTCGTATCCCTTCCGGAACGGCCCTGACCGCTGCGCAGCGAGCCGTTTTCGACTCTCGTTGAGCGATGCGGGATCAACACTCGGCGGACAATCGTCAAAGGCCATGATGATGTCAGCACCAAGGTTGTTCTGCACTTCAATGGAACGCTCGGGCGTGAGCAAGATCTTCTGGCCGTCGATGATGGATTGGAACGTCACGCCCTCCTCGGTGAGCGCGTTGATATCCGCCATGGAATACGCCTGGTACCCCCCCGAATCGGTCAGGATGGGCCCGTTCCAGCGCATGAACCGGTGCACTCCACCACGGCGGGCAATCATCTCATCACCAGGGCGGAGCATGAGGTGGTAGGCGTTGTTGAGGATAATCTGGCTGCCGGTGTCTTCGATCTGTTGGGGCGTGAGCCCCTTAACCGAGCCGCGCGTGCCGACCGGCATGAACGCAGGGGTTTCGAAGGAGCCATTCGATGTGGTCACGCACCCCACCCGAGCACGGGTGGAGCGGCAAGATGATTCGATGGTAAAGGTGAGAGCGGACACGGGGGTGGCAAGGCGTGAGGCGCAAAAGCGGGATTCGGCAACGGCGTAGCGGCCAATGTGCCGAGTAACGGGATAGTGAAGTGAAACGAAGCCGGGACGGGTCGAACCGAGCGGGAACTATAACAAGGCGCACGCACGGAGCGTTGCCCGTGTCGCTGACAGGCGGCACTTGCCTGAATATTCCTGTAATCACTCGCCTGTGATGCTGCGTGATGACGGTCGAATCCCCCGGTTGCGTGCCTGGACGGCCGCGTGTTTGGTTCAAAAAACAACAACCCCCGGCTCAAAAGAGTCGGGGGTTGGAGTTATTGTGAAACAGTTGGGGTTTGCCATTGGCGGCACGTTGCCGTGCCGCTATCCGCACGAGGCGGACGAGGGTGTGCTGACGAATCGTGGTGTGGATCGCTCCACGGTCTGAAAAATTCAATCAGAGATTTCAAATTTGCGATTTCAAATCTGATCTGAGATTTAGGATATCAGACGTAACCACGTCTAAGGAATTCCCTTAGAAAGGAGGTGATCCAGCCGCAGGTTCCCCTACGGCTACCTTGTTACG